>MHFY01000054.1:0-230 GCA_001805375.1 Omnitrophica WOR_2 bacterium GWA2_47_8
GGAAGGCCTTTGGCTGGGATGTTTTAAGGATCGACGGCCATTCCATGGAACAGGTCGTTAATTCTTTAAGTACCGTCAGGAATCGCCGGTCGAACAAACCATTGGTTATCATCGCGGATACGGTTAAAGGAAAAGGCGTTGAATCTTTAAGTAACTCGCCGATGTATCATGGGATTGCTCCTAAAGGACAAGCGGCTGAACAAGCGATGAACGAACTCGAAAGGAGTATT
>MHFY01000054.1:336-3145 GCA_001805375.1 Omnitrophica WOR_2 bacterium GWA2_47_8
TGCTTTGGATAAATTCCGTAAAGATTTTCCGCACAAATTCGTTAATGCCGGTATCGCAGAACAAAACGCGATTTTGATTTCCGCCGGTATGGCCTTGACCGGCAAAAGGGTATTTGCTTACGCGATCGCGCCTTTTATCACGCTGCGCTGTATTGAGCAAACCAGAGTTAACAGCGGGATCATGAATATCCCGATCACCATTGTGGGTGTGAGCGGCGGTTTTGGTTATGTCGATGCCGGCCCGACACATCACAGCACGGAAGATATCGCCATGATGCGTGTCATTCCTCACATCACCGTTCAAAGCGCATCCGATGCCGCCATGGCCTCTTATTTTGCCGAAAGATCCATGGTCATGGAAAATACAAATTATGTCCGCTTGGACCGTCAGCCTTCTCCGGACCTTTATAAACCCAATTCTGATTTTTCAAACGGATTAACGGTTTTAAAGGAAGGCAAGTCTTACATGGTCGCGACCGGAGCCATGACGCCCTTGGCGTTAACTGCTTCTGAAGCGCTGGCTAAAAAGGGTATCGATGTCGGGGTCATTGACGTGTATGAATTCCCGATCCATGTTCAGCCTTTCCTTAATGCTGTTAAATACGCCGAGAAATTAATCACGCTCGAAGAACATTATCTCCCGGCCGGCTTAGGCGGGGCTGTCTGTGAAGTCCTCATGGATAATCAGGTTTATAAACCGATCGACCGTATCGCGCTTCCTCAGGAAAAAGGCTACTGCTACGAATACGGCGAGAGAGAATCTCTTCGTCGCTACTTCGGTATTGATCTGGAGAGTGTCATACAACGGGTTACAAATTTTATCCCTAAAAGCCATTATAGTAATGTTTAAAAAATGATTACGCAGATCTAGGAACGATTACATAGATAATATCTGTGTAATCTGATTTTTTAATCTGTGTAATCACAAAGGAGTTTTTGAATTGTCCATCGATGTCGTTTTAGTAAATCCCAACAACAAAAAAGCCATGTTCGATAATTTGAGCAGTCTGGCCAGCAGCGAACCACCGCTGTGGACCGCACTGTTGGGGGCTTATTTAAGGGAAAAGGGCTTTGGCGTTAAGATCATCGATGCCGATGCTGAAGGCTGGGGCCCGGAAGAAACCGTTGAAAAGATCCTCGAATACGATCCCAAGCTCATCGGGATCGGCGCTGTCGGTGCAAACCCTTCCGCATCATCCACACCCAAGATGCCTGCCGCGCGCAGTGTCTTGAATCTTTTAAAAGCAAAAAAATCACAGGCCACGACCGTTCTCTTTGGGATCCATCCGGGTGCTTTGCCGGAACGTACATTAAGAGAAGAGAGTGTGGACTTTGTCTGCCGGGGGGAAGTTTTAAAACCCATGGCCGAGCTTTTAACTCAAATTAAAAGCGGCAAATTTAACGGCGAGCCGAAGATCAAAGGCATTTGGTATAAGAAGGGCAATGAGATCATCGGTAACGGCTGGGCGGAGCAGGAACCGGACCTGGATAAACTTCCGATGCTCGCCTGGGACATGCTGCCGATGGATAAATACCGCGCGCACACCTGGCATTGCTATGGCCACATCAACGAACGTTCCCCGTACGCGATCATCTATACCAGCTTAGGCTGCATCTTTAATTGCCATTACTGCAATATCCACGATCTTTACGGCGAGAAGCCGGGCATGCGTTATCGCAGCGCCCAGAACGTCGTCGCCGAGATCGATTATCTGGTCAAGAATTACAAGATCAAGAATTTTAAATTTTTGGATGAATTATTTGTCATCGACGTCACACCCAAACATCACGCGCGGTTGAATGAATTTTGCGATTTTTTGATCGAACGGAATTACGGTTTGAATATCTGGGTGTACGCGAGGATCGACACGGTCAACGAAACTATTCTGGCCAAACTTAAAAAAGCCGGCGTGACCTGGGTCTGTTATGGGATCGAGGGCGGCAACAAAGAGATCCGCACCAAGGTTTCTAAAGGGCAATTCGACGGCAACAAAATTACACAGGCCGTAAAATGGACGTACGACGCCGGAATTCACATCATCGGTAATTTTATGTTCGGCCTTCCCAATGACACGGTTGAGACCATGCAGGAGACCCTTGACCTTGCCGAAGCGATCAACTGTGAATACGCGAACTTTTACTGCACGATGGCCTATCCGGGTTCTCAGTTATATGAAGAAGCCTTGACCCAGGGTTTAAGGCTCCCGCAAACCTGGGAAGGCTATTCCCAATACAGCCCCGATATTATCCCGATGCCGACAAAATTCGCATCCCCCGAGGATGTGTTGCGCTTCCGCGATAACGCCTTTATCGAATACACCAGCCGCCCTGAATATTTGAGCATGATCGAACGTAAGTTCGGCAAAGAGACCGTCGAGCATATCAAGGACATGCTTAAGCACAAGATCTACCGCAAAATACTGGACCCCAAACTTTCCGTTGCCTCACGATAGTTTTGAGTGATCTCTTTTCGGAAATCCCTTTTCAGAACCCATAAATTTATGCTTTATCTTTCTTCGACGTGTTCTTCATCAAAAAAATTCTCTACGATCGTTGATGAACTGGTTGCCTTAGGTGTGCGCCATATCGAACTCTCCGGCAATATCAAATGTGAAGACGATTTATTTGACCAGGCCGTTGCTTTAAGGGATAAATTCTTATTAAAGTATGTCCTTCATAATTATTTCCCGCCTCCCCAGGAGGATTTTGTCCTGAATCTAGCCTCAAGAAATAAAAAGATCATCGAAAGCACGCTGAAGCTTGTCAGTTCCGCGGCTCTTTGGATGGATAAGCTTAATCTGGATGTCTT
>MHFY01000054.1:3153-9995 GCA_001805375.1 Omnitrophica WOR_2 bacterium GWA2_47_8
ATAAAAACGTGAAGCATGTCATGGATAAGATCTTTATTGATCCCAAAAGAAAATTCGCCCTCGAAAACCTGACGCCGAAATCAAAGACCGAGAATTACGCGCTGATGGCCATGCCCGATGAGATAGAGGGTTTCTTGGAATTCAGCAAGCCTTACAAAAATTTAGGTTTTTTGCTCGATCTTGGGCATTTGTGCGTTGCCGGACACTTTTTGGGGTTTGATAGCGTCGATTATGCCCGGCATTTATTAAAGGAGTATCATGATAAGATCTTTCAGCTTCATCTGTCGGATAACGACGGGAGCTTTGATTTCCATTATGTGCACAGCAAAGATTCCTGGCAGATGAAGGTCTTAAAGGAATTTTATGATTTTTTTGAAAAGAAACCTATTACCTTTGAATGGGACAGCCGCGCGAATAACGCGCAAGAAATCTCAAAAGGCATTCAGTTATTGCAGAAAGAGTTCGGGAAGACGATTTTGGGTTAAGGTAACGAAGCCCGTTTCGATTTTCGGTCAAGGTCACGTAAAAAAGCCGATTCACGTTGCCCAATGCCGATACGGGTTTCGTAACCGTGACCATTTACCGAATAGCAGTGAGAATAGCGTCGGTGGGGCTTAACTTATTCAGGCAGTAGAAATGAATGCCGGGGGCCCCGTTCTTCAGGAGTTCCTGGCATTGCCGGACGGCAAAATTAATTCCTTCTTTAAGTGTCGCGTCTTTATCATTCTGAATGGGTTCAAAGATCCTTTTCACCTCCTGCGGCACGGTTGCCCCGCAGAGAGCGCAGAAGCGCAAAAGGCTTTGGTAATCGGTGATCGGCAAGATGCCGGGAATGACGCGTGCATGGACGTTCAATTTTTTTAAACGCTTTATATATTCAAAATAAAAAGTATTATCAAAAAAGATCTGAGTGATCACGAAATCCGCACCGGCGTCGATCTTCAGTTTCAGGTACTGCGCGTCGCGGTCCTTGTCCCGGCAGAGGATGTGCCCTTCGGGGAAACCGGCGACACCGATCCCGAAATGCGGGCCGAAAAGTTTACGGATGAACGCGGTCAGTTCACTGCTGTATTTAAAATTATCCGGCCCCGGCTGCCAATCGGGCTGTTCTTTCGGAGGGTCGCCGCGTAAGGCGAGGATATTGTTGATCCCGCGGTTTTTGATATCGGTGATGATATTCTTGATCTCTTCTTTTGTGCTTAGAACGCAGGTCAAGTGGGCCACGGAAATGATGTTGTGTTTCTTCTGGATATGTTCCACGATGTCGAGGGTCTTATCGCGGTTGCCGCCGCCGGCGCCGTAGGTGCAGGAAATAAAATCAGGTTTCAACCGGCAGAGTTGTTCTACCGTTGTTAAGAGCTTTTGATATCCCTCCTCGGTCTTGGGCGGAAAAAGTTCGAAGGAAAAAGTTTTTTCTTTTGTTTTGAAAATATCAGGGAGTTTTTTCATGGCGCGTTCATTATATCATGAGCCAATAATTATGCACATTTCTTGTCGGAATTTTATATAATAGTACAATTTATTAAAGAGAAATACTCACCTTATCGGAGGAAAGATGTCTATCGTCTTGGTCACAGGTTCCTCAGGGTTGGTCGGTTCGGGATCGGTCTCTTTTTTTTCGAAGAAAGGCTTTCAAGTCATTGGCATCGACAATGACATGCGGCGTTATTTCTTTGGAAAAAGCGCCTCGACCCGTTGGGTTAGCCGGAATTTAGAAAAACAGTTCAAGGGTTATAAGCAGGAAAATTTCGATATCCGCGATCTCGCCAAGCTGGAAAAAATATTCAAGAAATACAAAAATAATATCAAATTGATCATCCACGCCGCGGCCCAGCCGTCGCATGATTGGGCCGCCCAAGAGCCTTTCACGGATTTTTCTATCAACGCCGGCGCTACGTTGAATTTATTGGAAATGACCCGCTGCTATTGCCCCAAAGCGGTCTTTATTTTTACCAGCACCAATAAGGTTTACGGCGACCGGCCCAATACTCTACCATTGGTGGAATTGCCGACCCGCTGGGAGATCAAAAAGACGCACCCCTATTATAGAGGAATAGATGAAAGCATGAGCATCGACGCCTCCAAGCATTCCCTGTTCGGCGCGTCGAAATTGGCCGCGGATATTATGGTGCAGGAATACGGGAGATATTTTGGTTTAAAGACAGCCGCGTTCCGGGCGGGATGCGTCACCGGGCCTCAGCATTCCGGTGCCGTACTGCATGGATTTTTAGCGTATCTGATGAAGTGTACGGTAACGTCAAAAAAATATTCGATCTATGGTTATAAAGGAAAGCAGGTCAGGGATAATATCCACAGTTATGATCTGGTGAACGCCTTTTACCATTTTTACCGACGACCGCGGGCCGGAGAGGTTTACAACATCGGTGGAGGGCGGCAGAACAGCTGTTCTGTCCTGGAAGCTATTAAATTATGCGAATCGATCAGCGGCAAAAAATTAAGATACGGTTATATCGATAGCGCCCGCTGTGGGGACCATATCTGGTATATCTCGGACCTGACAAAATTTAAAAGGCATTATCCCTCCTGGGAACAGCGGTTTGACCTTCCCGCGACATTGGAAGAGATCTATCATGAGCAGTCAAAATGAAACAAACCCTCATCAATAAATTTTTAGATTGGCTAAAGCTTCCGGAAGCCAAGGAGATCCAAAATCTCGATGACCCGTCGACCGTTTTTATCCACGCCAAGATCATCAAGCGAAATCGGTTCTTGAAGAATTTATACATTGATTTTTATGAGCAATTGAAAGGCCCGCTGAAAGACCTTCCGGTAACCGCCACGATCGTTGAATTGGGCAGCGGAGGCGGGTTCATCAAGGAGGTCCTTCCCCAGGTCATGACGACCGATATCGTTAACTCCTCGCCCGTGGACATGCATTTCTCCGGCCAGGATATGCCGTTCGGCGATAAAACCGTCGATGCCTTTGTGATGCTCAATGTCCTGCATCATATCCCGGACCCTAAACAATTTTTTTCAGAAATAAACCGCTGCCTTAAAGAAGGCGGCAAGTTCGTGATGATCGAGCCGGCTAATACGATCTGGGGGAGATTTGTGTACCGGAATTTTCACCACGAGCCCTTTGACGTGAAGGCCGGATGGAAGTTGGAGGGAAGCGGCCCGCTGACCGATGCCAACGGGGCCCTTCCCTGGATGATCTTTATCCGGGATAGAAAAATATTTGAAGGAACATTCCCTAAATTGAAGATAAAGAATATCGATCATCATACGGCCTTTTGTTACCTTTTAAGCGGCGGGGTTTCATACCGGCCGCTGGTGCCGGCCGGGATGTATCATTTTTTTAAATTTCTCGGCAGAGTGCTAAGGCCCCTACGCCGCTGGGTCGGGATGTTTTATACCATCGAGCTCCAGAAGGCTTGATTGTAATGAAATATTACAGATTTTCTGAAATAGGGTATAATGTTGGGCAAAAAATGAAAGGCTGTGTGTCTCCTCCTCGATGAACCTAATAGCTGAGCACTACGATAACATCGCTGCTAAACGCGATAAATACCGCAAAAGGAACCGGTATTACCATTCTCTCCTTAATAAACAATACCGTTATTTCATCCCGGAATATAAAAAGGTGCTGGAGGTGGGATGTTCCACCGGGAACCTGCTTAATTTCCTAAAGCCGTCCGTGGGCGTGGGCGTTGATATCAGCGTTGAGATGCTGAAGATCGCCCGCTCCAAATACCCGCATTTACAGTTTCAGGACGGCGAGATCGATGATCTAAAGACAGACGAAAAGTTTAATTTTATTGTTTTATCGGGCCTGATCGGTGAGATCGAGGACATTCAGTCATTTCTAGAATCATTAAGAAGGTTCAGCAAAGAAGACACGCGCCTGGTCATTGAATATTTCAGTTACTTTTGGCAATCCATCCTCAAGATCGCCGAGCACCTGCATCTGAAGATCCCGCAAAGGACCCAGAATTGGGTCACCAGCCAGGACCTGAAGAATTTTCTCATTCTCGCCGGATACGATTTTATTAAAATAGAGCGCTGCATCTTATTCCCCAAGAACATTCCTGTCTTAAGTTTCCTCATCAATAAGATCATCGCCAAGCTCCCGTTCTTTAATCTTTTCTGTTTAAGTAATTTTGTGGTGGCCAGGCCGATCTTCCCGCGCCACCAAGAATATTCCACGACGATCTTGGTCCCCTGCCGCAATGAAAAGGGCAATATCGAACAGGCGATCACCCGCACCCCTGCCTTCGGCAGCGCCCAGGAATTTATTTTTGTGGAAGGCCATTCCAGGGACGGCACCTACGAAGAGGTGGAACGCGTCATGAAGAAATATCCGGAAAAGGATATTAAACTGTACCGGCAGGCCGGAAAAGGGAAAGGCGATGCCGTGCGTTTAGGCTTCAGCAAGGCCACAAAGGATATCCTGATGATCCTGGACGCGGACCTGACGGTCCCGCCGGAGGAGCTTCCCAAATTCTATCGCGCGATCCGTGATAACAGCGGGGAATTTATCAACGGCTCCCGCCTGGTTTATCCGATGGAAAAGGAATCCATGCAGTTCTTGAACTTGATCGCGAATAAATGTTTCGGATTGTTCTTTTCCTGGCTTTTGGGCCAGCGGTTCAAGGACACGTTATGCGGGACCAAGGTGATGTTCCGTCACCATTATGAAGAGCTGGCGGCCAATCGCGCGTACTTCGGCGATTTTGACCCCTTCGGCGATTTTGACCTGATCTTCGGCGCGACCAAGATGAACCTAAAGATCATTGAACTGCCGATCCATTACAAAAGCCGGCAATACGGCACAACGCAGATCCAGCGGTTCCAGCACGGGTTATTGCTTCTGCGGATGTGTATGTTCGCCATGCGGAAGATTAAATTTATTTAATAACCAAGCACCAATAACCAATGACCAAATAATAACCAATAATTAAAGATAGATAATAGTGTTGTTTGATTTTGTAATTTGTAAATTATTTGGTTATTGTTTCTTGGTCATTGTATCTTTAATCAATATGTATATCCTCGGCCTCAATTGTTATGCCCATGAAGCTTCCGCCTGCCTGCTGAAAGACGGGCGCGTCTGTTCTCTCATCGAAGAAGAGCGCTTCAACCGCGAGAAGCATACTTGGAAATATCCCGCCCAAGCCATCGAGGCCTGCCTTGCCATGGAAGGGATCACCATTAATGACGTGGACCGTATCACGTTCTATTGGCAGCCGTATAAGGAATTCACCGAGAATTTATCGCACTTCTTGAAATATCTTCCGGAAAGCCTGAATCTGCTCAAAGCGCCCTCGGGCAGCAGTGAATTGACCTTCTCCAAACGTGTGTTAAGCATGTATGGTTTGCCGAACGCTTTAAGAAAGCACTTAAAACTTTCCCAAAAGCCCAAGGTTGAATTTATCGAACATCATCTTGCGCATGCCGCGAGCTGTTTTTTTGTTTCTCCTTTTGAAGAGGCCGCCATCCTCACCATCGACGGGCGCGGAGAATCCATCACCGCGCTGTCCGCTTTCGGGAAAGGGAACAAGATCAAAAAACTTTCCGAGATCAAGGTCCCCAATTCCCTGGGGCACCTCTACGCGGCGCTCACCGCTTTCTTGGGATTTAAACCGCTGTTCGACGAGTGGAAGGTCATGGGCATGTCGGCCTACGGAAAAGACCGCTACAAAGATGTCTTTGCCGATATCTTAAAATTAAAAGATCACGGAAGATTTGATCTTAATTTAAAATATTTTAAATTTCACACGCATGGGCAGGGCTGCTGGGTGAGCCCGTATTTCATTGAAAAGTTAGGCCCTCCGCGGGAATCAAAGGCGGAATATGATCAGCGTCATTTCGATATCGCCTGCAGCCTGCAGAGGCGCGTGGAAGAGGCGGGCGTGCATATGGCCAATCATTTATATGAACGCACGCAATGCCCCAACCTCTGCATGACCGGCGGAGTGGTGCTGAATTGCCTGATGAATAAAAAGATCATCGAACGAACGCCGTTCAAGAATTTCTTCACCATGCCGATCGCCAACGACGCCGGGACATCGATGGGCAGCGCGCTTTTTTATTATCATCAAACGTTGAATAAGAAGCGGGAATTTGTTTTTGAAAATATTTTTTTGGGCCCGGAATATGATAATGAGGCCATTGAAAGGGTCTTAAAGGAAAAGAATGTGGTGTATCAAAAGTCGGCGCAGATCGCCAAAGATACCGCGCGGTGCATCAGTCAGGGGAATATCGTCGGATGGTTCCAGGGGAGGATGGAGGCCGGCCCGCGCGCCCTAGGGCACCGCAGTATCGTGGTCGACCCGCGCGACAGTAAAATGAAAGACCGGCTGAACTTGCGCGTTAAGAAACGGGAATATTACCGCCCCTTTGCCCCGTCGGTCTTGGAGGAGAAGGTGAATGATCTCTTTGTCATGCCCAAAGGCCAGCTTTCGCCGTACATGATCCTGATCGGTGATGTCAAAGAGGGAAAACAAAACGCGATCCCCGCGGTCACGCACGCCGACGGCACCGCCCGTGTCCACACCGTTAATAAAAAACAAAATCCTCTGTATTGGGAATTGATCAGCGAATTCGAAAAAATAACCGGCGTGCCGGTGATCTTGAATACCTCGTTCAATGAGAACGAGCCGATCGTCAATACACCGGAAGAAGCGGTGAATTGTTTCCTGCGCACGGATTTTGATGTCCTTGCTATTGGAGATTATTTAGTAACCAAAGATAAAAGAGCCCTGGAAGGCCTCGTTAACATAAACTATGCCAGCGTTTAGTCAATTTTTCAATCATCGGAAAATTAACCATAGATTTTTGATCGTTTCGGCTATTTGCCTTTTGGCGCTTTTTTTTAGGTA
>MHFY01000055.1:0-67 GCA_001805375.1 Omnitrophica WOR_2 bacterium GWA2_47_8
GGCAAGTTTGGTTTCAAAGTGCTTGATCAGAATGGTAGTCACGTGATTATGTTCGGTGATAAAGATG
>MHFY01000055.1:131-1068 GCA_001805375.1 Omnitrophica WOR_2 bacterium GWA2_47_8
TTTGAAACAAGCAGGGCTAACAAGAGACGATTTGGAGAATGCGTTAAGATAATCTGATTTCTGGAGAGCTGTTTCTCAAACGAAAATAGCAAGCTTTTTATACCCAAAAAGGGACAATTTCTAGTATGGCTTGGCTTGGTTTAGTGAGTGATGACATAGACTTGGATAGTTTCTTTAAAGAGGACGCTAAGTACTTGGAAGGGTTAAACAAGAGTTTTAGTCAAGCTGGCTTTCCAGAAGTGACGCTTGCCGAGATTGATGTTCTTTTGAATTATCAGAAAGGTTCTTTTAAGAATGTTATAATTCGCGGTCAGAACATGAGAAAAGAAGCGCAGGATTTTCTCATGGATATGGAGTCAAAATTAGTGGGTTTCAAGACGGCTCTTCAAACAGGAAACCTATCTGTTGCGGCACAAAGAAAAGATTTTGTGAGCGCAAGGAGAGCACTTTTTACTTACCACTATTCAGATATTAAGAACGCGTTTTCCGATAGTTCTCTCGCCAATCTAAAGAGTTTTCAAAGAATTCTATATCTTTTAGGACCATGACCACACAAAAGCCCGATAATGAGCGTGAAGCGTTCAACAATTTTCTTGGAGTATTTGGAGATATGTGCATTGAGGAAAAAGTCAGATTAACTGGAGAAGAGTCTGATGATGGCCTTGTTATAAAATTAAAAACAGAATGGGTGGCTGAAGGAATCCCTCCAGACGATTTCGCCCATCCCGAAGTCCATATTAATTTTGATAAACGAAACACATCTCAACTTCTTTTCAAGGAAAGAGGTCTGGTTGTGCCTGATTTTTACCGTGCATGTGCATATTTGCTTGAAAATTTAGATGTTCGAGAGAAAGGAAGTCACAGAATACAACTTTTTGGTTCTGCTGCATTTGCACTTGAAAAATACCTTAAAAAAGGGCAGGTAAAAACGTATTTC
>MHFY01000055.1:1109-29109 GCA_001805375.1 Omnitrophica WOR_2 bacterium GWA2_47_8
GATGGTCATTTTGACCTTTGTCTTTGACCGGTTTCCGGCCAGCTGTTTTTATTTCAAGGATGTGCCGCTTTGGCTGGTAGTGCTTTATTATGCTGTGTTAGGGGCCCTTTTTTGGGTTTTTAAGCACAGAAAGGAGGAGAAAGCGGGGTTATAAAGTAAGATGGCGTCAAATTGACAATAGAAAATAATTATGATAGAGTGGACGCCGTAATGGATAAATTAAGAATATTTATATTTATATTAAGTCTTTTGAGCTTTTCTCCAGCCGTTCACGCCTTTTGGGTTTGGACCCCGGAAACCAACCGATGGATCAACCCTAAGTATAACGTCAAAGAAAACCCCAAGCTGCAGTTGGATTACGCCCTGGAATTTTATAATAGCAAGGAGTATAAAAAAGCTTCCGAAGAGTTCCGTAAGCTTATCAAGCATTATCCCAAGGCCCGGGAAGCCGCCGAAGCGCAGTATTATCTGGGTGTTGTTTTGACCGAAGAGGGCACTTTATTTAAGGCCTTTAAGGAATACCAGCTCGTTATCGATAAATATCCGTTCAGCGAACGCATCCCCGAGATCGTTAAAAAACAATATGAGATCGGCAATATGTTCTTGGAAGGCAAGGGAAAGCGCAGTGAGGTCCTGCAGGCGGTCGTGGGCGGAGATTATGACATCATTGAAGTGTTCCGGACCGTCATTAGGAATGCCCCTTACGGCGAATACGCCGCCCCATCCCAATATAAGATCGGCCTCTATCTTTTGGAAAAAAGGCTTTACCAGGAAGCGCGGGATGAATTCGAAAAAACGATCAATGATTATCCCAATACCGAATGGGCCAAGGCCGCCAGCTTTCAGATCGCCATGTCGGATTCCAAGCGTTCTTCCGACCCGCAGTATGACCAGCAGGTGACAAAGACAGCCGTGGAGGAATTCAAGGAATTTGCCCAAAAATATCCTGACGCGGAATTGTCCGACAACGCGCAGAAACAGATCCAGTCGTTGCGGGAAAAAGAAGCGGAAAATAATTATGTGGTCGCCGAGTTTTATGAAAAACATAAAAAGTTCGACGCCGCAAAGATATATTATTCTTCCATCGTTGAAGATTACCGCGACACGGAATGGGCCAAAAAGGCCTTAGAAAAGATCCAGAAAATAAACTCAAAGGTCAAGTAGAAGAAGCCCCTGTTCATGAAAAAAATTTTCCTTCTTTTGATGTTAAGTTCCTTGCCTCTTGTTCTTCAGGGCTGCGGTTACACAACCGCCTCCACGCTCCCCAGCCATCTGAAGACCATTTATGTCGAACCTTTAAAGAACAGCGTCGATTACACGTCCGAAGCCAAGCGGAACATCTATTTCCCTTTGATGGAAGTCACCATCCGCAATGAGATCATCAACCGCTTCTTATTCGACGGCCATTTGAAGATCGCCAAAGAAGAGAACGCGGACTTGATCCTGCGGGGGGAGCTTGTGAATTATGAACGCAATGTCCTGCGCTACACGGACAATAACGATCCCCTGGAATACCGCATCCATGTTGTGATCAATCTTACGATCATTGAACGGGAGAAAGACGCCGTATTCCTTGAAGAAACCGGTTTTGTCGGTGAGACAACGTATTTTGCGACCGGCAGTTTGTCTAAATCTGAAGCGGACGCTGTTCAGGACGCCATTCTCGATACTGCCCACCGGGTCGTCGAACGAACCATTGAAAACTGGTAACGGAAAATCGGGATGTACTTATTTTCTCTAAATGTTTTTAGATGTAATAAGTACTTATCCCGATTTCATCTCGAGAAATTAGGTAATATTAGAGGAAAATCGGGATGATCTATTGTTTCCTAGGGCAGGATACAAACGCCAAAAGAGAAAAAATAGAAGAAGTAAAAGCCAAACTCTTCAAGTCCCAAGACTATTTTAATTTCGATTACGAAAGTCTGCACGCCCACAAGTTAGACCCCGATGTTTTAAAGCAGGCCCTGATCGCGCTTCCCGTGATCGCTTCTCAGCGCCTTGTTATCATCCGCGAAACAGAAAAATTGAACGCCCAAGGAAAAAGGGTCCTTTTAGAGTTCATCTCCAAAACGTCAGAGTATCTTGTTTTGATCCTGGATTTTGAGGTCGTTGAGAGTAAGGATGAGCTTTTGGCCTCGCTGCGGACCAAAACGAAAATATTCGAGTTCGGCGTAGTGCAAAGAGCCAATGTCTTTGATATGACGCGGGCGATCGGGATGCGTAATTCAACCGAGGCCTTAAGGCTTTTGGATGAACTGGTCACGGCCGGGGATTATCCTCCGCAGATGGTAGGCGCTATTCTGTGGTTCTGGAGCAATAAAGTGAAGGAAAAGATTTCGAAGAAAAAATTTCAGGACGGGCTTGTTTTGCTGCAAGAGGCGGATCTGAACATCAAACGAAGCCGTCTAAAACCTCAATATGCTTTGGAGGTTCTGGTGACGAGGCTTTGTGAGCTGGTTTAGGCCTTGACTTGGACGAGCATCTTGCTTAAACGGCTTTTACGATGAGCGGCTGTTTTTTTGTGCATGATGTTCCTTTTGGCAGCCTTATCGAATTTCTTGTAGAGGGTCTTTAAAAGATTCTGGGCTTCTGGAAGGTTTTTTTCATTAACAAACTTAAGAAATTTTTTGACCGTTTTCCGCAGATCTGTCTTGATATCCATGTTGTGCATGGTATTTTTACGGTATTTGCGTAACGCTTGGATTCCGGATCTTCTTTGTGGCAAAGGTACTCACTCCTTTCTTACGCTTAAAAAATTTTGTGAAGGCATAAATATAGCAGAGAGGCTATAAGATGTCAATGGATAAATCCGCGCAGGGCGAATCTCACCGTGGGCTCATCAAGTCCGTCTCGATCGTTTCTTTGGGGACCTTAAGTTCCCGGATCTTAGGGTTTTTACGGGATGTTATCCTGGCCAGGTTCTTAGGGACAGGGTTTAAGGCGGATGCCTTTTTTGTCGCGCAGAAGATCCCTAACTTGTTTAGGGACTTGGTCGGCGAGGGCGCCACGAATTCCGCCTTTGTGCCGGTTTTTTCCGAATATGTCCATACGAGAAGCAAAAAAGAACTGCTGGAATTTATCAGCGTTATTTTTATTTTAGGGTTGATGGTTTTAAGCGCGATCACGGTTTTGGGGATCTGGCTGGCGCCGTGGGTCGTGAAACTTATCGCCCCCGGATTTGTCGTTGAACCGGAGAAACTTGAACTGACCGTCCGCTTGACCAGGATCATCTTCCCGTACCTTATCCTGATCGGGTTGACCGCTTACGGCATGGCGGTTTTATATACCTTTAAATCGTTTGTTGTCCCGGCCTTCAGCCCCTGTCTTTTGAATATCGCGCTCATTATCAGCGCGGTGATCTCTTTTTATACGATGGAAGAGCCGGAATATGGCCTCGCGATCGGCGTTTTGGTGGGAGGGGTGCTGCAGCTTTTGGCGCATTTTAGGCCGATCATGAAAATGGGGATAAGATTTGTAAAACCCGCCAGCCTGAACCATAAAGGGGCGCTTCAGGTGGGACGGCTTTTGCTGCCGCGCATCCTTGGCTCGGGGGTGTATCAATTGGCGGTCTTTATCGACACGTTTTGCGCTTCCCTGTCTTTTGTCGTCGGTGCCGGCGGGATCTCAGCGATCTATTACGCGAACCGGGTCATCCAATTCCCTATGGGGATCTTTACCTTTGCGATGGCCTCGGCTGTTTTGCCGACACTTTCTGAATTGGCCACAAAGAACGACCTGCCGCGTTTCCGGAAGACACTGATATTCGCGTTGGAAAATATTTTTTTTGTGATGTTCCCCACCAGTATCCTGACCATGATCCTGGCCAGGCCCATCGTGCGGGTCTTATTTGAGCGGGGAGAATTTAATCCATATTCGACGGAAGTCACAGCCATGGCGCTGATGGCGTACTGCATAGGCCTTTTTAGTTTCGGGGCCATTAAGATCATGGTCACGGCGTTCCATTCCCTGCAGGATACCAAAACCCCCGTGAAGGTGGCGGCGTTGTGTTTATGTATCAACACCGCCTTGAATTTTATTTTGATGTACCCTTTCCTGGTCGGCGGGATCGCGTTGGCCAGCTCCATTGCCGGCACTGTTGATTTTATGATTCTCTTTTTTGTGATGGATAAAAGATTAGGCGACATGCGTCAGGAGATGGCGCGGTATGTTTCGAAGATATTTATAGCGACGTTCTTGACCGGTTTGGTTGTGTTTTACACCTGGGAGAAATGGGCCTACCCGTCCGAATTCATCAAATTAATGGCCGTCGGGTGCTTAGGCCTCCTAGCCTACGGCATTGCCACGTATGTCCTGAAAGTCCAGCAGGCGCAGAAGATTTGCCTGTGGGCCACCGGCCGGATGAAGTAAGTTCATTTCGATATGGATATCAGAGATAAAATAAAAATCCTCCCCCGTTCCAGCGGCGTCTATCTGATGAAAGATGAGAATGGTGCTGTGATCTATATCGGCAAGGCGGTGTCGTTAAATAAGCGCGTTCAATCGTATTTTAGGAAGCAAAAGCATTTTTCCAAGACCGATCTTTTGGTCTCGCACATCAGGGATATTGAGACCATCGCGACATCCTCGGAGGCGGAGGCCCTGATCTTGGAAGCGAGCCTCATCAAGCAATACCAGCCGAAGTACAATATCGAACTGCGGGATGATAAAAGTTATCCTTACATCGAGATCACCGGCGAAGAATTTTCCAGGATCGCGATCGTGCGGCCGCGGGAAAAAACCAAGACATCCAGATATTACGGTCCGTATGTTGAAGTCACCCTGGTGCGCGAGGCACTGTCCATTATCCGGAAAATTTTCCACTTCCGTACCTGCGACCCTTTTCCGCACAAAGAATGCCTGGATTATCATATCGGTTTATGCGAAGCGCCGTGTATTCAGAATATCTCCAAAAAAGATTACGCCAGAAATATCCGCAATGTCATCCTGATTCTGGAAGGTAAAAAGGACGAACTGTTCAAGAGTCTGCATAAAGATATGGAAACGTTGGTGAAAGAAAAAAAATTCGAGGCCGCGGCCAAGGTCCGCGATCAAATTAGAGCAATCGGTGCGTTGTATTCTGGGACCAAGGATATTAATTATTATAAGGAGGCCGAGCAATTGGAAAGAGCGCTGAATTTACCCAAGGCGCCGCGGCGGATCGAGGCGTTTGATATTTCCAATATCATGGGCGATCAGGCGGTCGGGTCCATGGTTTCATTTTTTAACGGCAAGCCGGATAAAAATAATTACCGCCGGTTTAAGATTCGGGAGGTTTTGGGCATCGATGATTTTAAAATGATCGCGGAAGTTGTCCGGCGGCGCTACAGCCGTTTAAAAAGAGAAGGCCTGCTGTTCCCGGATCTGATCATCATCGATGGCGGCAAAGGCCAGTTATCCGCCGCGTGCGAGGAATTAAAGAAACTCGAAGTGCAGATCCCCATTATTTCACTGGCAAAAAGAGAAGAAGAGATTTTCTTGCCTAATAAAAGAGACCCGGTCATCCTGCCGGCGGATTCTTTGGGATTAAAATTACTTCAGCGGGTGCGCGATGAGGCGCACCGGTTCGCGATCAACTATCACCGGTTAAAAAGAGGAAAAAGTGTTTTTGAAAAAACAATAAACCCGGTAGAATAGGAATAGTTTATCAGAATACCAGAATACCAGAATATCAGAGGGTAGAAAATCAGAGTATCAGGATGTTAGGATTAAAATGTTATCTGATATTCTGGTTTCCTGATACCCTGCCATCTGATACTCTGATGATCTGGTATTCTTAGGTACTAACCTATGCGAATAAAAGAACTTTTTAGAATTATGGTGGATGAGAACGGCTCGGACCTTTTCCTGCGCACCAATGCCACGCCCCGCGCGAGGATCGACGGCCGGATCCAGGTCATCAGCGAAGAGATCGTCAACAAAGAGGAAATGATCAGCATCACCAACTTCCTTTTGGGCTCGGAAGACCAGAAAAAGCGTTTTAAGGAAAGAAAAGATATTGAGTTCATTTATCACGAGCCGGAGATCGGGCGTTTTCGTGTCAATATTTTTACCCAGCGCGGTTCGCCGGCTATCGTTGCCCGTCACGTCTTTACCAGTATCCGCAATTTTCAGGAATTAGGCCTTCCCACGGAATTTTTCGAGAAATTCTGCAAAGAGACCAAAGGGCTTTTCCTGGTCTGCGGCCCGGCGGGAAGCGGCAAATCGACCGCCATCGCCAGCATGATCGAGCACGTGAATACCCAGCAGTCCAAACACATCGTCACCATCGAAGACCCCATCGAATTCTTGTTCAAAGACAGAAGAAGCATCATTAATCAGCGCGAGTTGGGGATCGACATCGAGACGTATCCCGCGGCCTTAAAGCATGTCACCCAGCAAAGCCCGGACATCATTTATATCGGCAATACGCGCGACCTGGATACCATGAAGGCCGCGATCACGGCCACGGAGTTGGGTGCCTTTGTCATCACGACCTTTCACACGGTCAACGCGATCCAGACGATCGTGCGCATGGTCAACTTTTTCCCGCCGTATCTGCATGAAGAGGTGAGGATGCAGCTGTCGATGATCTTAAAAGCGGTCGTTTCCTTAAGGCTTATCCCTCTTAAAGAAGGCAAAGGCCGTGTCCCCGCTTATGAGACCATGCTTGTCACGCCCACCATCTCCCGCCTGATCCGCGAAGGCGATATCAAGGGGATCCAGGCCTTTATCGATGAAGGGGAATTGTTCGGCATGCAGTCGTTCAAAAAATCCCTCGTTAAGCTGGTCAAAGACGGCCTGGTCCACGAAGATGACGCCCGCCAATTCTCCGACAGCTCCGATGAATTTAACCTCGAATTAAAAGGCGTTAAAAGATTCCAAAAGTAAATTTCTGCCCTCCCGAATCATTTATGTTATAATAGGCTTCAAATTTTATTAATATTTATATTTATATATGACACAGGAAATTAAGAATAGGGTTTCAGCTTTATTGGAAAAACTCCGCTACCTCAGGGGGTTTCTTTGACCTTCCCGGCAAGATAAGGCAGATCGAATCCATCCAGGGGCGGATGGCCCAGCCTAATTTCTGGGATGACGCCCAAACTTCCAACACATTGATGAAGGAATTGAAATATCTTAAATCCTGCGTTGAACCGTTCGATAAGATCACGCATAAATTGGAAGAGCTGAAGGAATTATTGGACCTATCGGCAGATGATCTAGAATTACTTAACCAGATCAGTGCGGAGTTATCAACCCTTTCAGATGAAATTGACATAATCGAAACCCATGCCATTCTGGGCGGGCCGTTTGACCGGAATAACGCGATCTTGAGCATCAATGCCGGCGCCGGCGGGACAGAGTCCTGCGATTGGGCCAGCATGCTGCTGAGGATGTACACGCGGTTTGCCGAAGACAAGAAATTTTCCGTTAAGGCCATTGATAGTTTACCCGGCGAAGAAGCGGGGGTCAAAAGCGTCACGCTGAAGATCGACGGCGACATGGCGTACGGGTTATTGAAAAGCGAAAAGGGCGTGCACCGGCTGGTGCGTATTTCCCCCTTTGATTCCAATAAACGCCGGCATACGTCCTTTGCTTCGGTCGATGTCATTCCGGAGATCGAGGATGATATCCAGGTCGACATCCGGCCGGAAGAGTTGCGCATCGATGTCTACCGTTCTTCGGGCCCGGGAGGGCAGAGTGTCAACACGACCGATTCCGCGGTGAGGATCACGCATCTTCCGACCGGAATTGTCGTGCAGTGCCAGAACGAACGTTCGCAGTTGCAAAATAAACAAACCTCGCTTAAAGTCCTTAAAGCCAAACTTTATGAACGCAAGCTCGCCGAACAGGAAGAGCGCATGTCCAAAGAGTACGGCGAAAAGAAAAAGATCGAATGGGGCAGCCAGATCCGTTCGTATGTCATGCATCCGTATTCTATGGTCAAAGACCACCGGACCGACGCTGAGACCTCCAATGTCACGGCGGTCATGGACGGCAGTTTGGATATGTTCATCCAGGCGTTTTTGAAATGGAGGAAAGGATCGTAGATCGTCACTCGTGAAGCGTGAAGCGCACGTTTCACGAACGACGAGAGACGTTTCACGTAAATTATGTTCGATTTCATAATCCGAAAACCGGTCATCGGCCAAGCCCAGGGATTTATCAATAGATTGAATCCCAGGATCGATGTCCACATCCCCAAGGACATTCCGCTTCCGTCGGCTGAAATGATCAAGAAGATGGCCGCCGCGGTTTCTTCGGTCAACGCCCTGGAACCGAAGATCAGCAGCTTGTCCAGCGAAGAACTCCGTTTAAAAACAGACGAGTTCAAGCGGAAATACCAAGAGGCCGTGAAAGTCCAGAAAGATGCCATACACCAGATCGAAGGATCTTTACAGAAAAGCCATTCCCATGAGGAGCGCGCTGAGTTGCAGCAGCAGATGCAGAAGGCCAAACAGGACCTAAAGGAAGCGAAGCGGAAGGTCCTAGATGAACTTTTACCCGAGGCCTTTGCGGTGGTGAGAGAATCAGGCAAGAGAATTTTGAACATGCGTCATTTTGATGTGCAGTTGATCGGCGGCATGGTTTTACATAGAGGCGCGATCGCGGAAATGGCGACCGGTGAAGGAAAAACACTTGTGGCGACCCTGCCCGCGTATTTAAACGCCTTGACCGGCGAAGGCGTGCATATCGTGACCGTTAACGATTACCTGGCCAAACGCGACCGCGAATGGATGGGCCCGCTTTTTGAATCTCTGGGCCTCACAGTCGGAGTTATTCAGCATGACATGGACCCGCCGTCCCGCCAGCGATCCTACAGCTGTGATATCACCTACGGGACCAATAATGAATTCGGTTTTGATTATTTAAGAGATAACATGGTGAATTTTAGAGAAGAGATGGTCCAGCGGCCGCACCATTTTGCCATTGTGGACGAGGTGGACAGCATTTTGATCGATGAAGCGAGAACCCCTTTGATCATCTCCGGGCCGGCCGAGGAATCAACGGATAAATATTATAAAGCGCAACATGCGGCGACACAGCTAAAAGGGCGGCGCACGACGGAACACGAACAAGTGGATGCCAAATACCGGTCTGAGGATCTTACGAAAGGTTATGACTACATCGCCGAGGAAAAAGGAAAATCGATCTCTTTGACCGATGAAGGGGAAGAAAGAGCGGCAAAGTTGTTTGGTGTCGCGAATTTGCATGATATCGAAACCATGGAATACCGCCACCATATCCTGCAGGCGTTACGGGCGAAAGAGTTCTTTAAGATCGATGTGGATTATGTGATCCGGGACGGAGGCGTGATGATCGTCGATGAGTTCACAGGGCGTATGATGCCGGGCCGGCGCTGGTCGGATGGGCTTCACCAGGCGGTCGAGGCCAAGGAAGGGATAAAGATCGAACGCGAAAACCAGACCCTCGCCACCATCACCTTCCAGAATTATTTCAGGATGTATGAAAAACTCGCCGGTATGACCGGGACCGCGCACACTGAGGCCACTGAATTTGAGCAGATCTATAAACTTGATTGTATCGTTATGCCGCCGAACCGTATCTTAAGCCGCGTTAATTTTCCGGACAGTATTTATAAGACCACCAATGAAAAATTTGACGCTGTCGTGCAGGAGATCGAAGAAAAATACGCCGCCGGCCAGCCGGTCTTGGTCGGCACCATTTCTATCGCCAAATCTGAAATTTTATCCGCCCTGTTAAAAAAGCGCGGTATTCCGCACCAGGTCTTGAACGCCAAGTATCATGAATTAGAAGCGCAGATCGTCGCGCAGGCGGGGCGTTTTAAGGCCGTCACCATCGCCACGAACATGGCCGGCCGCGGGACCGATATCCTTTTGGGCGGCAACGCTGAATTCTTGGCGAAAACTTTGGTGGAGCAGAAATCAAAAGACGCCAAAGAGGAGGCCCCGGACAAAGATGAAATGGTAAAAAAGTTTTTGACCCAATTCAAAGAGCAGGTCAAGCAGGAGCATCAAAAGGTCGTTGCGGCGGGTGGCCTGCACGTTATCGGGACCGAGCGCCACGAATCCCGACGGATCGACAACCAGCTGCGCGGCCGGTCCGGCCGCCAGGGAGATCCCGGCTCCTCGCGTTTTTATGTCTCGCTGGAAGATGACCTGATGCGCCTTTTCGGCGGGGACCGCATCGGTTTGATCATGGACCGTTTCGGGATGGAAGCGGGCCAGGTGATCGAGCATCCCCTGGTCAACCGCAGTTTGGAGATCGCGCAGAAGAGAGTGGAAAGCTATAACTTTGAGATCCGCAAACAGCTTTTGGAATTTGATGATGTCATGAACAAACAGCGCGAGGTCATCTACGCCCTGCGCCGGGATATTTTGGAAAGCGACAATGTTAAGGATTATATTTTAGACGCGGTGGAAGGGGCTGTTGCCGGCGCTATCCAGGATTTTCTTTTTAACCTTAAAGATCAGAATGAACGGCAATGGGATGTGGAAGGGTTGAACACCTACCTGAAACTGAACTTTAATTATTCGTTAAATGAAATAAAGGCCCAATTGGATGACCAGCCGCAGGAAAAGATCAATGAGCTGATCGTGGAGAAGGTCTTGGCTGTTTATCAGGAAAAAGAAAAAGCCATTCCGGCCGAGCATCTTCGCCATATAGAAAAGATATTCTTACTGCACACCATCGATGCGAAATGGAAAGACCATCTCTATGCCATGGACCAGTTAAAGGAGGGCATCAGCTTAAGGGCCTATGCCCAGCGCGACCCGGTCGTGGAATATAAAAGAGAAGGGTTTGCCATGTTCCAGATGATGTACAATTTGGTCTTTCAGGAAGTGGGCGAGAACATCTTCAAGATCCAGCCGTTGCCGGAGAAAATGCGCATGCGCAGTGTCTTTGGTTCTCTTCCGCAAAAGATGGTGCACGATGAATTTTCCGGATTATCCGCCCGCGCGCAAGCCGCGCCTCCGCCGGCTGAAAGCGAACGCGGCGAACCGCCTCAGCAAGAACGCCAATCTGTCGAAACATACCGCAAAGACGCGCCTAAAGTCGGCCGCAACGACCCCTGTCCCTGCGGCAGCGGCAAGAAGTATAAAAAATGCTGCGGAAAATAATTTGAAATATGTTCTGGGAAACGTTTATTCATTTTTATGAAAAGTACGTGGATGAATTTCTTGCCAATTTCCGCTTTCCGGCCGCGCGGCTTATCATTCCGCTTCTTCTATCGCTCATCCTTCTTGTTCTAGCCTTTCCTCCGGCGGATCTTTGGATCCTTGCCTGGGCCGCCTTGGTCCCGTTCTTTATGGCCCTGGATGGAAAAACCGCCCGCGCCGCCTTTGGCACCGGTTATCTGCTGGGGGTTTTATTCTTCAGCTTTACGATCTTTTGGATCATACATGTCACCATTTTAGGAACGACCCTGCTTATCCTTTATTTAGCGCTTTATTCCGGGTTTTTCGCTTTAGGGTATCATTATTTTTCTAAAAGAAATTTATTGGAGAAGATGTTTTTACTTCCCGCCTTATGGGTGATCTTGGAATATACCAGAGGGCATTTTTTAAGCGGGTTCGGCTGGGCCAGCCTCTGTCATTCGCAGTATAAAAATTTACTGACCATCCAGATCGCGGATATCACCGGAATGCTGGGTGTTTCCTTTTTGATCGTGATGGTCAATGTCTTTTTAAAAGAAACGTATGCCCATCATTCCACGCATGGAAAATGGCTGAACAAAGAGTCGATACGTGCCTTGGCTGTGATTGTTGTCATTGCGATCGCCGTTAAAGGTTACGGGGCGTATCAATTATGGAAACCTTCTTCCGGCTCGACGGTTTCCGTGGCTGTGATCCAGGGCAACATTCCGCTGGAGGAAAGGAACGACCCCCGTGAGGCGATTCGGATCATGAAAACCTATTTAGATCTAACGAAAGAGACCGCGCTTCTGAAACCGGACCTGATGATCTGGCCGGAGTCGTCTTTCCCGGGATTTATTTGGGAAGAGCCGCAGTTATTTGCAAAATTAAAAGAGGCCGTGGCCGAACACAAGGTGCCGCTTCTTTTTGGGGCGATAACGCAGCGCGACGGCCGTTATTATAATTCGGCCCTGCTGCTGGATAAAAACGGAGAATTGGCCCAGCAGTACGATAAACTGCACCTGGTGCCTTTCGGTGAATATATCCCGCTGCGGGGCCGGCTGCCGTTCTTGGCGGATATCGTGCCGATCGATGATTTTACCGCCGGGAAAGAAGCGACCGTGTTCTCTCTGAAAAATGCCTTGTCAGGTTCGGGGCCGGCTAAATTTTCTGTTTTGATCTGTTTCGAGGACGCGATCGAAAGGATCTCCAGGAAGATGAGTTCAAGAGGCGCGGATTTTTTGATCAATATCACCAACGATGCCTGGTTCCAGGATTCCAAAGAACCGTTCATGCATATGCAGTCTTCCGTGTTCCGCGCGGTTGAAAATAGAAGGTCGGTCGTGCGCTCGGCCAATACCGGGGTCAGCTGTTTTATTGACCCCCAGGGGAAGGTCACGAAATATGTGAGGGATGCAAAGGGAAAGAAAACGTTTATCACAGGGTTTACCATGGAACAGGTGAGTTTAAATAATACGGGAACATTTTACGCGCGTTATGGGGATATCTTTGTTTTGGGCTGCGGTATAGTTTTTGGCCTGGGGATTGTACGATTATTCCTTAGCCCTTCGGGCTTTAAGGATTAATCATCGGGTGTGGTAACCTAAATAGCCCGATGATTAATAATTAAAAAATAAATTTATTAGTACTTTTAAGTAATTATAATATAAATGACGACACAGCTTACGGGAATGAAATGACGTAAGCTGTAGTCGGAATTTATCCAGCACTAATTTTTTTAATCAAAATTAGTGCTGGATCCAATTCGCGCGCATAACTTATGTCGTTTAAGGACTCCATAAGTTATGCGCTCATTGAAGGAGGATAAATATGTCAGTCAATGCCATCAGGATCATCAGTGCGCTTTTGGCGTTGTTTTATGGGTTTACGGTCTTTAAAAATCTCTGTATCTTTCAGAACGTTTCTTTTCAGATCCATCTTCAGATCCTCAACATCCTGCTCATTATCGCGGCTCTCAGCGCGTTAGGGACCGCGGCTTTGAAGGACTGGGCCCGTAAATTATTGATCCTGGCCAATGTGGCCATCTTTTTCTTTTTTACCGCGACCGCGCTGTACCTTATCCCGATGCAGAACCCCAGTTTTTATGTCGGGGCGTTTATCTTCCTGTCGATCATCGTGTGCCTCTATTTTAACCAGCTTAAAGTGAAGTTGGCCATTATGGGGCCGGCGGCCCAGCTTAGAAAAAGTATCCTGCTGGTTGATGATGATCCGGCTATCTTAAAAACGTTGAAGTCAGCCTTGCTGTCCAGCGGTTACAGTGTTTTGACCGCCGCGTCGGGGGAAAAAGGCCTGCAGGTGGCCAAGAACCAAAAGCCGGACCTGATCCTGCTGGATGTCCTGCTGCCCGGGATCAAGGGGCGGGAGGTTTGTATCAAATTAAAGAATGCTCCGGAAACAAGCCGGATCCCGGTCATGTTTTTAACGGCCAAAGATTCTCCCGATGATGTGGAGGCAGAGATCAAGGCTGGAGGTTTGGCGCACATTACCAAGCCGGTCAATACGTCAAAATTGTTGGAGGAAATACGTAAAGCAATAGGGTCTTCATAAAAAAGAGTATCAGAAGATCAGAGGATCAGGTTATCGGGCAAGCCATTTTTTAATCTGATTTCTGAAATCTGATATTCTCCACTCCGATGTTCTGATAACCTGATATTCTTATCTCTATGACATTCAATGATCGAAGAAAAGCTTTCGTGAGGGCCTTAGCCCGTCACGGATTATTTGCGGTCACGGGTTTTATCAATAGGCTTTCCCTGCCGGCCATGCGTAAGGTAACGCAGACCTTGATCGCGATCGGTTTTTGTTTTGCGATCCGTCAAAAAAGGGTCGCTTGCGAAAGTTTGAACATCGCTTTTGGAGGGGAAAAAACAAAAGAGGAAGTGGAGAAGATCTTCAAAGATTGTTTCGAGAATGTCGGCAAGGGAATGACGGAGTTGATCTATTTTATGGGGCACCCGGAACATATCAAGGGACAGGTGGCGATCGAGGGAAAAGAACATTTGGATAGCGCCTTGAAAAGAGGGCGCGGGGCCATCGCGGTGAGCGCGCATTTCGGTAATTTTCCGCTGATGCTTTTAAAATTCGTTCAGGAAGGCTACAAGACCAGCGCGATCATCCGTTCCACGCGCGATCAGGCGATCGAGAAATATTTTCAGGACCTCAGGACCAAGATGGGGTTAAATACGATCTATAGCCATCCCCGCAAGGACTGCGTTGAAAATTCGATCAGGGTCCTGCGCAATAACGAGCTGCTGTTCATCCCTTTGGACCAGAATTTCGGCAGCGGGGGAGGCGTGTTCGTGGATTTTTTCGGGCGCAAGGCAGCGACAGCGACGGGGCCGGTCATTTTTGCCAAACGAACGCAGGCGCCCATACTCCCGATGTTCATCATCCGACAAAAAGACGACACGCATAAGGTGATCATTGAACCCCCGCTGGAATTGGAGCAAGGCGGCGAGGACCGTGAGATGCTCACCGTTAATACCGCAAAGATCACCCAGGTCATTGAGCGTTATATCCGCAAATATCCCAGTGAGTGGGGATGGATGCATAGGCGCTGGAAGTCTCAGCCTCCTCCCATGCAGCACGCGAATGAATTGAGTCAGGAGCCTACTCTATGAGCAAAAAAAAATTTGCCAAGAAAACAGTGTTAAGCCTTGTGGCCTGCGTTTTTATCATCATCGGCATCACCATGGTCCTGGCCTTTTGGCCGGACGTGATCCGCATTTTCCGGGGAGGATTGGGGATCATCCTGGCGGTCTCAGGATTGGCTATTCTTTATTCGATACGTAATGAATGACCCCAAACTTAAAGTCATCATCTTTGATCTGGACGGCACCATTGTCGATGCCTACTGGCCGATCTTTAAAAGTTTTAACCACGTGATGCGGGAATTAGGGCTGCCGTTAAAAGAGGACAGCATCGTGCGCCGTTCCGTCGGGTGGGGAGAGAAGGTCCTTTTTAAACCGTTCGTGGGAGAAAGAGACCTCGACAAGGCGCTTAAGATCTACCGCAGGCATCATATTCGGGCGCTCAAAAGCGGCGTTAAATTTCTGCCCGGGGCGAAAGCGGTCCTGGAATTCTTGGCGAAACGGAATTATATCCTGACCGTGGCCAGCAACCGTCCGACCTATTCAACCCGTATCATTGCCCGGCGGCTTAAGATGGAGAAATATTTCAAATACATTATCTGCGCCGATAAAATAAAAAAATTTAAGCCGCATCCGGGGCTGCTGCAGAATATTTTGAAAAAGTTCTCTGTTTCGCCTTCACAGGCGTTGTATGTGGGGGACATGGCGCTGGATGTTCAGACCGGCCGCCGGGCGAAGGTGAAGACCGTCGCCGTCCTGACCGGTTCCAGCACACGAAAGGAGATCAGCCGGGATAAACCTTTTAAAATTATCCGGAATGTTTCGCATTTAAGTGGTATTATCTTGAAATTGGAAGCTGAAAAGAGTTAAATAAGCAGTTGAATTTGTCAGAAGATTTTGCTTAAATGATTTTAAGCAGGATCATCAAAACAGAAAGGATCTTCAAATGAGTAAACGTAAACGACGCGGTAAATTAAATTGGCGTTCTAAAAAAGCCAACCACGGTAAGAAACCCAGCCGAGGGGGGTAAGAGTGATGAGCCTTAAGGTCAATAACATTGTACGGGCGTGCTTGGTCTTGGCGGTTGTTTCATTTTCAAGCGGGTGTGTCTACATGGTCATCGGCGGGCTTGGGGTTTTAGGCGGATATGTCGTCAGCCCGGATACGGTTGAAGGCATCACCGATAAGGATGCCGATGAGGTATGGGACGCCAGTATCGAAATAACCTCGACCATGGGCGTGATTGAAGACAAGCAGGAATCTGCCGGGACCATGGCAACAAAGATCCAGGGTGCCCGTGTTTATATCACTATCCAATCCATCGGTTCGTCCTCCGTTAAGTTGCGTGTCAAGGCCCGCAAATTTTTCTTTCCCAAGATCAGCGTCGCCCAGGATGTGTATATCAAGATCATGACTGAGCTTCAATAATATTGACATATTTAGAGTGATTGGATACAATGGGGAACTTTCTAAGATAATTAATAGATAAGTTAAGAATTTTATTCAAACTTTGTGCCGAGATAGCTCAGCCCTGATTTTACTGAACAAATTAATGAGATCAGGGTCCCGACTTCCTCAAGATTATGTTAAGGAAAGTCGGGATTGGTAGAGTTGATACAGTAAGATCAGCAGCTAACTACGAATTTTTTTCAAACTTTGTGCCGAGATAGCTCAGTTGGTAGAGCGAAGGACTGAAAATCCTTGCGTCCCCAGTTCAATTCTGGGTCTCGGCACTTTGTTATTTCTCCGCTCGTTCAAATCTGAAATAATGCTGGCGTAGCTCAGCTAGTAGAGCAGCGCATTCGTAATGCGCGGGCCGGAGGTGCAATTCCTCTCGCCAGCTTATTCTTGAGGTGTCCGCCCCACTCTCGTGGGGCGAGACCTCGCCCTGAACCAGTTCAGGGCGGGCAAATCTGGTCGCCAGCTCTGATTTTTCTAGAATAATTCTGGAGGAAATCAGAATCCCGACTTCCTCCAGAATGATATTCAAGAAAAGTCGGGACTTATTCTCTTTATCCGTGCAGCGCAGTCCTGATTTCTCCTCCTTAAATTTCTTACTTTCTTCGATTATTTACTTTTGGTCTGTGTTAAATTAGTGCTATGTCGTTTAAATCAATCACCCAGCGTAATCTAACCGTCATCGGGATCCTGGCGCTTACGGCTTTCTGCGCGTACGGCCTGGCCTTGACCTCCGGCTTTAAGTCGATGGACGATCAGGTCTCGATCCTGGACAACGAAAACATCCAGTCGCTGGCCAATATTGATAAGGTTTTTGCTTCATCCTTCTTCACCGGCAATAATTATTACCGTCCGGCTGTCGCCTTAAGCTTCATGCTCGAATATTTTTTCTTCGGGCCAAACGCGTTCTTCTTTTATCTGACCAATATCTTCCTGCACATCGCCATGGCGGTGAGCGTGTTCTTTCTTCTTCAGAAATTTTTACCCTCCCGGGAGTTGTCCTTTTACGTGGCGTTTTTGTTCGTCCTTCACCCCGTTCATTGGGAAGCGGTCACCAATGTCGCCGGGCGTTCCAATATTTTGTGCGCGCTGTTCTTTGTGAATGCCTTCCTGTGTTTCTACCTGTCCCAAAACAAACCAACCCAAAAGTATCTGTGGTACGCCGCGTCGTTGATCTTATTTGCCTTAAGCCTGTTAAGCAAAGAGTCAGCCATCATGCTGCCGTTCGTGCTTTTGGCCTACATCTATTTTGTCCTCGGGAAAGATGAACCCCGAAAAAAACTTTATTGGCTGGCGGGTTACGGCGCGGTAACGGGGATCTATCTTGGGATCCGGTTTTCGCTGCATATCACCAATGTGCTCTTCAAACGTGATCTCCAGGAATGGTTCTGGCATGTCTTTACGTTCTTAAGAAGCTTGATCACCGATATCCGGCTGCTTATTTTTCCGTATAATCTTTACTACGACCGCAGTCAAAAGGTTTTGATCGACTTTCTGAACCTCGACTCTGCTTTAACGGTTGTTTTTTTGATCATGGGGGTCGTTATCCTCATGAAAATTTGGCGCAGGTTATCCGGCCTGGAACGTTTTCTGATGGCTTGGTTTGTCTTGGATATGTTCCCAGTCTCGCAGGTCATTACGCCTATTATCATTGCCCAAGGGTACATCTCAAGCGCGGACCACTTTCTGTACCTACCAGCGGTGAGTTTTTTAACCCTGCTCGTGCTATGGGCAAAACGATTTTATGAATCAGAGGGAAGGCGCAAACCCATATCTGAGGCCGCGTTTTCATTGATCTTAGGCGGAATTTTTATTTTCTTATTCTTGGGAAGCCTGCAGCAAGCCATCTATTCGCAAAATGAGATCGCCATGTTCAAACGAAGCCTGGAATTCAACCCCGCCAACACCCGCGTGCGCACGTCGTTAGGTTTGGCCTACGCAAAAAATAAACTTTTCGCCGAGGCCGCGGACGAATTCCGTAGTGTGTTAGGGGCCGAGCCCTGGAATGTGCGCGCCCGCATCGCTTTCGGCAAGGCTTTATGCGACCAAGGAAAATTTAACGGATGTTTGAACCAATACGAGCAGATCACCGACGCCGGAGGCCTGGAAGACCTCCTGCAGGATAATATAAAATTGACCCACCAGATCCTGATCGTGCAGTATCAGAACATGATCCATCAAGGACCGCAAAACCCGCAAGCCTATTTCAGCCTGGGCGTTATCTATTTCAAGGATCAGCAGATCGAAAAGGCCGTTGAGCAATTTAAAAAGGCCCTCAAACTTGACCCCCAATACCAGGATGCGCAATTTAACCTTGCTGTTTCCCTGGAGATCTTAACTGATAAAGGTCAGGCCGCGATCTATTATCAGGAAGTCATCACCGGACAAACCAAAGGTGAATTAGCGTATCAGTCCTATTTGCGCCTGGGCGAGATCTTTCGTGAGTTAGGGGAAGATGAAAAGGCGCAAGGGTATTTCCAGGCCGCGGAAGAGATGAAGAAAGAACACTAGAGCACCGGACACTCGTAAAGGCTCTAAACGTGTGCCCAGTGTTCTAGTGCTCTGGCGCACTTGTTATGTTATAATATTTTCTTTTTTAAGGAAAAAAATGAACCATGCTCACATTCCTCATTGACCTAAAGAACCGTAATTTTTTGAGGCTGTTCTTCGCCCAGGTGATCGCCCAGTTCGGGGACCGGATCATTCAAATGGCGCTGGTGGGGATCATTGCCGAGCGCTCACCGGGCTCTGCCATGGACCTGGCCAAGCTTTTATCTTTCACCATCATCCCTGTTTTTATCATCGGGCCCATTGCTGGTGTCTATGTCGACCGCTGGGACAGGCGCAGTGTCCTTTTTATCTGCGATTTTTTAAGGGGCCTGCTTGTCCTGACCATTCCTTTTATCTTTTTTAGCAAGACGTCCTTTGTCCCCATTTATATTATTGTTTTCCTGACCTTTTGCGTGAGCCGGTTCTATGTCCCGGCCAAGATGTCCATTATCCCGGATTTGGTCGATGACCATCATTTATTGATGGCGAACTCCCTGATGAGCACGACGGGCATGCTCGCTTTTGTCTTAGGGGTGGCCATGGGCGGTTTTGTCGTCGATAAAATGGGCGCGGGCATGGGTTTTGTCTGGGGCGCGGCCACGTATTTTATCTCCGGGCTTTTGATCTGTTCCATCCCTAAGGCGTTTCACTTGAATATCAACCGAAAGAAATTTAAGGAATTTGTCCAGGTCATTAAAACGTCCCTCTGGGAAGAAATAAGGGAAGGCATCCGCTATCTGATCAACCACAAAGAGATCCGTTTTATCATCAACATGCTTTTTATATTGCTGAGCGCGGCCGGGGCCGTGTACGTGGTCATTATCGTCTTTATCCAGCAGGCCTTTGGCAGTGTTACCAAAGACCTGGCGGTACTGGCGATATGTTTAGGGATAGGGCTTTTTTTAGGGGCCTTGGCTTACGGCAAGTGGGGCACGCGGTTTTTGTGGTATAAGACCATATTTTTCTGCCTCATGTTGGCCAGCTTGGTCATCAATGCCTTTGCCTTTGTTGTGTATCGCCATACCGACCTGCTCTCAGCCTGTATCTTGGCGTTCTTTCTGGGGTTCTGCATCGGCCCGATCTTTATCGCCGCGAACACGGTGACCCACATCGTCAGCGATGAGAATATGCGCGGAAAGGTCTTTACTGCGCTGGAGGTCGTCATCCATTTCGCGTTTTTGGTGGCGATGTTCATCAGTTCTTTCCTGGCGGAATATATCCCCCGCGTCTGGATTTTAGCGGGTGTGGGTGTTATACTTGGGCTGGTCAGTATCATTAATTTGCTTGTTTTTCGGAGCAGTGTCCCGATGAAGGTCAGGCAGGGTATAAACGTAAAGGTATAAAAGAATATGCGTTTTGCGGTCTTAGCTTCCGGCAACGGCACAAATCTGCAGGCCATTATCGACGCGGTCAAAAAAGGGGAGATCGCGGCGGAGTTGGCGCTGGTCGTCTCCAACAGCGACAAGGCCTACGCCCTCAAGCGCGCGGAATCAGCCGGGATCAAAACGTTATTCTTAAGCCCCAAAGAATTCACCAACCCGCAGAGTTATGACCGTCAGCTTTCCATCACCTTAAAAGAAGAAAAAATAGACCTGATCGTTTTGGCCGGCTACATGCGGCTTTTGACGCCTTATTTCGTGAAGGCCTTTCCGCAAAAGATCATCAATGTCCACCCGTCGCTGTTACCGTCGTTCAAGGGATTGCAGGGGATCAAGGATGCCTTCACCTATGGTACTAAAGTTACCGGTGCCACTGTGCATTTTGTCGATGAAATGATGGACCACGGGCCGATCATCCTGCAGGAACCGGTGCGGGTGAGCGAAAAAGATACCCTGGAAACATTGGGAACAAAGATCCACGAAGCCGAACATAAGATTCTGCCCAAAGCGATCCAGTTATTTGCCGAAGGACGGTTGAAGGTTAAAAGAAGGACAGTGGTAATACTCGAAAAGGAGCACACGAACACTAGCCACTAGAGCACAAGTGGTTAAAAGCTTTTTCGAGTGTCCGGTGCTCGAGTGTTCTAGTGTACTTATAAGTTATTTTTATCAATCTGCTTAGTTTCTTCCGTCACTAGATCCACCAGCATCACCGATTCAAAATCCTGGAAATCATACACCCGTAACGTTTCGCTCACGGCGCTCAAGACCTCTTTTTGCGCCTCATCCCCCGGAGGAAAACTGCTCCGGCCATATTTGAAATTGATCCGGTTTTCCACCTGCCGCGACAGGAATTCCGGCCAGGTCGTTTCTTTAAAAGAAAGATGCCGCCCCGCCTTATCCCCGATGATCTCTTTATCCCCGGAAAAGTCCGTGATGTAACGCAGGATGAATTCTTCCTGGGGGATGTCCTGGGAAGGGGACATCACTTTTTTAAGGTCAGGAAAATAGAACAATAATCTCATCTCAATGCCCTTGCCGATATCCGCAAGCACGATGTTGAAAAAATCCGGCGCGTCTGGGGCCTCGCCGTAGGAACGGTACACGGCCGTCAACAGGCCGTTCTGCAGTTTTTGGGCGTCCTCGGTATAGGTCGTCGTATACCCAGGGTCCTTGCTATATTTGTTGGTCTCGGCGATGTCATACTGGACCGTAAAGTTCTTTTCTTCCAAGCCGGCCTTCACGAATTGTAGGCTGAAACCCTTGGTCGGTTTTTCAGAAGGAGGCGTTTTGCCGGCCGGGTTCGCGCCGATATCGAACAAAGGTTTTTCTATCGGCAGATAGATCCATACCGTACGGCCCACATCCCGCGTGACGATATGGTTGACCTGATATTCTTCCTTTAATATTTTTAAAAGTTTCTGCCGGGCTTCATTGGGCGTCAATGTGGAAAGCGGGGGAGGCCGACAGCCGATCGAAAGGATAAGAAGCAGCCCAACAAGGCCGCCGGAGATTTTTTTGTGCGGGATCATCAAAAAGTTTTTTTATTTTCTGAATGCGTTGCCGGCTTTACACCGAATTTATCAAAGATAGCGACGATCTCGTCAAACTCCAGGTCGCCTTTTTTGATCAATTCTTCGGCAAAATAACTAAGCAGGTCCTTATGTTGTGTCAATAATTCTGTGGTTTTCTTAAGGGATGTTTGCAGGATCTCTTGCGTGTCCGTATCCAGGATCTCGCGTGTTTTCTCAGACATCTGGCCGTCATCGAGAGCTGAAAAGTCTCCGATGATCCCGGATCTTCCCATTCCCAAATTCCAGACCATCATGGAGGCAATGGACATAGCGCGGTAGAAATCCGACCCGGGCCCGCCGCCGACGCCGGAATGGGTCGAACCCAGCATAAGCTTCTCCGCGACATATCCACCGAGAGCGATTTGAATTTCGATCAACCAAAGTTCACGGTTCGGCGAATTGATAGCAAGCTCCTCAACGGGTCTGTTCCATATATATCCTAAGGCCCCTTTTCGTGCTCTTATTGTGGCTTTGATAACCTCGGAGCTGGGATGAAGGATATAGGCGAGAAGTGCGTGGCCGGATTCATGATAGGCGGTTTTTCTTAGTGATTTCTCAGTATGCTTTTCTCTGGAAAGAGCGCCGATGGAGATACGGTCATAGGCCAGCATGAGATCCTTATGGGTGATCGTATCGCGGTTGTCACGCATCGCCAGAAGGCCGGCTTCCCGGACAATGTTATCGATATCCGACGGCGTTGTCCCCACCGCGATCCTGGCCCACTTTTCCGGATTGACATCCGGGGCCGTGCTGACCTTCGAAAAGTAAAAGGCAAATAATTCCTTACGGTCTTCTGCCGTCGGGAGAGTGACATGTATCTTTCGCTCTAACCGGCCGGCCCGCAGGATGGCCGGGTCAAGTTCGTTTTCTTTGGCGTTGGTCGCGGCCAGGACAACAATATTGTTCTCGGTCTGCCTGAGGCCGTCCAGTTCGGTCAAAAATTGATTGATCGTCGCGTTATGGTCCATGATCCCGCCGAAACCTTTATCCGCCTGGCGGGGCCGGGCAAAAGAATCTATCTCATCGAGAAAAATGATGCATCCGCCTTCGGCCTTGGCGACCTTACGCGCTTCATCAAAAATACTTTTCATCCGCGCGGTCCCTGTCCCGATATACATGCCGACAAATTCGCTCCCCGGAACGGATATGAAAGGGAACCCCGACGCGGTGGCCATGGCCTTGGCCAGATATGTTTTGCCGCAGCCCGGAGGGCCGAACATCACAATGCCTTTGACGATCTTGCCGCCGATGGCTTTCAGGAGTTTTCTGTCTTTCAAAAGTTTTACGATCTCCCAGGCTTCTTCCTTAACATCGCTCATGCCGATAACGTCTTCCCATTTCACGTTGACTTTGTCGCTTAAAATTTTGTTCTCGCCCATTTTTTCAACGGAAGAAATGACCCGGCTCAATCCCGCCTTAAGGTCTTCGCCGTTGATGACCTTTCGGTTATCTCTTAAGGCCAAGAGGCCGGCTTCTCTGACCATATTGTTGATGTCGGCCGGCGCGAACCACTGGGCTTTTTCCGCGAAATAAGGGATGTCGATCTTGCCGTCGGACTGCACTTTGGTCAAATAAAATTTCAGTAAAGCTTCGCGTTCTTTGGCGTTGGGTTTATCGATAAAAATTTTTCGGTCAAAACGGCCGGAGCGCATCAGGGCCGGGTCGAGATCGTTTTCATCGGCATTGGTCGCGGCAAAGACCACGATGTTGTTCTCTTTATGCCTTAATCCGTCGAGTTCGGTCAAAAATTGATTGATGGTGGCGTTATGGGAGGTCGTTGCCCCGTATCCTTTTTCCATCTGGCGGGGCTGGGCAAAGGCATCGATCTCATCGATAAAAATGATGCATCCGCCTTCCAGCTCAGCGACCTTGCGGGCCTTGCTGAATAAGGATTTGATGCGGGCGGCACCTTGGCCCATGAACATCGCCACAAATTCACTGCCGGAGGCGGTGAGCATCGGCAGGCCGCATTCGGTGGCCATGGCCTTGGCAAGATAGGTTTTACCGCATCCCGGCGGGCCCAAGAACATGGTCCCCTTAACGATATTTCCGCCGATGGCCTTGACCAGCGTACGGTCTTTGAGTAATTTTACGATCTCCCAGGCTTCGCGTTTGGCTTCTTCCATGCCGATCACATCCGCCCATTTGACATCCATTTTGGCGCCGTCGAGGCGTTTTTTGTTGAAACTGGCGACCGTGCCTCCGGACATGATGTAAAGCTGAAAGGCCATCATAATGATGATAGCCACGACCTGGGCGATAATGAACATCGGCAGGGTGGCGGCCATTTGTCCGGATAATTGCCGGCGCGTAAAGCTTTCTAAGGCGTAATAATTTACAGTCGAAACGTAGATGTACCAAATAGTCCCCATAATGGCCAGGGTTATGAGGGTAATGGTGAGGATCTGCAGCCAGTAAATACGGAAGAAAATGATGAGTTTCTTCATAGCAAAAGTATAGCATATTGCCTTTATTTGAACAGGAAACAAAATAAATTTCATCCCAACCTGAAGAACTGCTTGACTTTAAAATCGAACTGTGATAACTTTGACCATAAACTTTTTAGTGAATCGTCGTTCGTGAAGCGTCTTTCGTCTTTACGTTTCACGTTTCACGAGCGACGAACGACAATTTTTATAAAGGAAATAGTGATGTCTAAGATCAAGCAAGTTAAAGCCCGCCAGATCATCGATTCCCGGGGTAATCCCACCATAGAAGTTGATGTCATCCTGTCATCCGGCGTTTTAGGCCGGGCCGCGGTCCCATCCGGCGCGTCAACCGGCGAACACGAGGCCATTGAGCTTCGTGATGGCGACAAATCAAAATATATGGGTAAGGGCGTTTTAAAGGCGGTCGGCAACGTCAATACCGTCATTGCCAAGGCCATCAAAGGCAAAGAAGCGGATTTCAAAAAGATCGATAAGCTCGTTATTGAATTGGACGGGACAGAGAATAAGGGGAAATTAGGCGCCAACGCGATCCTGGGTGTTTCACTCGCGGTCGCCAAAGCCGCCGCGAATCAGAAAAAAGTCCCTTTGTATAAATATTTAGGCGGAACAAAGGCAAGGATCCTGCCCGTGCCGTTAATGAACATCATAAACGGCGGCGTGCACGCGGACAATAATTTGGATGTCCAGGAATTCATGATCGCCCCCATCGGCGCGCCCACGTTCAGTGAAGCGCTGCGCATGGCCTGCGAGGTGTTCCACACATTAAAGAAGATCTTACACGACCGTGACCTGGCCACTTCCGTCGGAGATGAAGGCGGTTTCGCGCCCAACCTGCGATCCAACGAAGAAGGCATCGGCGTTATCATTGAGGCCATCGAAAAGGCCGGTTATAAACCGGGAAAAGATATCTTTATCGCTTTGGACGCGGCCGCGTCATCATTTTACGAAAACGGAAAATACAGCTATAATGGAAAAGACCTGACAGCCGAAGAAATGGTCAGTGTCTACAGCGACATGGTCAGCAAATATCCGGTCGTCTCGATCGAAGACGGTTTAGATGAAAACGATTGGAATGGCTGGAAGAAATTAACGCAAGTCCTGGGAAATAAAGTTCAGTTAGTCGGCGACGATATATTTGTGACCAATGTTAAACTTTTACAGGAAGGTATCAAACAGGGCGTTGCCAATTCGATCTTAGTGAAGGTCAATCAGATCGGCAGTTTATCCGAGACATTAGCGGCTATTAATTTAGCCAGGAAGAATAAATATACCTCGATCATGTCACATCGTTCCGGCGAGACCGAAGATACCACGATCAGCCATTTAGTCGTTGCCACCAATATCGGACAGATCAAGACAGGTTCTTTATCACGCACCGACCGTTTGGCGAAATATAACGAGCTGTTGAGGATCGAGGAAGAGTTAGGCAGTAAGGCGGTGTATGCCGGCCCGTTATTTAGGAAAATCTGGTAAGATTTTCGCTCGGGCCAAATCCCAGCGAGTGCTGAACGAAGTGAAGCCGAGCGCGGGATGCGGGACCGCTGTGGGGGAAGATATATTGATTTAGGGCTAAGAGGTAAGGGGTAAGCGGTAGGTTTTACTTAACCCTTAGCCCATATCCCTTGCCCCTATCAAGATTATGATAAGAAATGCCCTCTGGTTATTCATTTTTTCGATCGTTGTTTTGATCATGTTCCTGCCGTCGTACACGCAGATGCAGGACTTGCGGCAGAAGAATTTGACGTTAAAGAAACAGATCATCGCCTTAAAGGCAAAGAACAAACAGCTTAAAGAAGAGCGCGTACTTTTGGAACAGGACCCGGTATATTTGGAAAAGGTCGGCCGCGAGAAAATGGGATTGATCAAAGAAGGCGAGTATATTTTAGAGTTAGTGCCGGCGAAACAGCCGCCGAAGGAAAAACAATAGATTTTGCAATTGAATTCCCGCAGTCTTCGCTTCGCTCAGGTTTGCGGGAATCAATTCGCACGCATAAGTTATGTTCCATAACTTATGTGCTCATTGATCGCGGGATAGAGCAGCCAGGTAGCTCGTCAGGCTCATAACCTGAAGGTCCCCAGTTCAAATCTGGGTCCCGCAACCAAATCACCAAATGCCCAGCCGTATGGCTGGGCATTTTTATTTGGTGATGCAGTCCCTGCGTTTACCTTTATTTAGAAAAAGCGCAGGGGCAAGCTAATTAAAAGCCCGGTCGTATGACTAGGCTTTTTTTATTTCTATTATTAGAGAAAATGAGTGTCTGTAGCCAAAATAAAACCCTGTTTCTCTCATCGAGAAACAGGGTTTTAGCTGCCTTCGCAATGTAAAATTCTTATGCTTTTTCTCGCCTGTCTTCGCTGCGCCTTTCCTCGGCTCGCCTTTCCTCCGATCGTCTTTCTTCTTTTCGTCTTTCTTCCCGCCGCCTTTCGACCTGCCCGCGGATGTCATAGGCCCTGGTCTCCGAAATGTCAAAGGTCGCAATAATGTAGATCGCGATCAAAGTGGTCACGATCGGGATGCCGATATCACAGAGCCGCATCAATAGTAAAGCCTGCGGTGATTGGTTGGCGCCGAGTTCAACATTAAAACCGGTCCAAACGAGGAGGACCCCGGCGAGGATCGATGCGCCGGCCATTCCCAGTTTTTGTATCCACCAGTAAATGCCGCTGAACATGCCTTCCCGGCGGGTGCCGGTTTGCAGTTCGTCCAGGTCGCAGACATCGGCGACCATCGAAGGGACCATGGTGAAAAGCGCTCCCAGGTGGAACGCCAGGAAGGGAGCCGCGATCAAGAGTAAATAAGGATGCTGAGGGTTATAGCCGATCCATTTTAAACCGTAGCCGATGATCGCCAGGACCATGGTGATCAAAAATGTTTTACGCTTTCCGATCTTAGTGGAGATCCATGTGGTCAGGGAAATAGCCGCGAGAGTGCAGATGGAACTGAACGTCCCGAAATAACCAAGCAATGTGCCGCCCTTTCCCCAATCGCCGCCGTATACATAGTAGACAATAACATACAGCGTAAAAGCGGAAGCGAGCATGAATCCGTTAAAGATCAGGAATGTTACCGCAATGAGTTTGACATAGGGGATGCACTTGAAGGATGTGGCGCAATTACTCCAAAGGTCTTTGATGATATTGGCATAGCCTTTTTCTTTATCGTTAGCTTTCGGTAAGTTGCCGAAAAGTTCCTTGTTGAAAATGGCCGGTAAAATACCGCCCACCAGGATAAATACCCCGACGATAATGGCGAGCGACCGGGCCCCATGGACAATATCCGTGAACATGGTCTTATCGTTCATGATCTTGAAGAACCATGGCGCGACAAGCCAGGCAATCTGGGCGAAAAAGTTGCTGAACCCCTGCAGCCGGGTCCGCTCATGATAATCCGGGGTCATTTCGTACCCCAGTGCGATCCAGGGGATCGAATAACAGGCAAAGGCAACGACAAAGAGGCATTGGATCACTAAGAAATACCAAAAGTAGAAACCTTCGGCTTGTCCCTTATAGAGCTGGAACAGCAAGGCGAATAAAAAGCCCGACGAAATGGCGCCAAAAAAGATCCAGGGCCTGCGGCGCCCAAAACGGGTGCGGGTATTATCGGAACTGTAACCGATCAAAGGATCGGAAAAGGCATCGACAAGGCGGGGAATGGCTCCCAGGACGCCGACCAAAGCGGGGCTCATGCCCAGCCCGAGGTTTAAAACAATGACGAGGTTACTGATCGCGGCGGCCTGGAATTGATTGACCAGTGACCCTATACTGTATGCGGCTTTTTGAAAAAATGAAATGCGGTCTGCGCTGGCGGTCGTATGGTGGGTCGACGGGTCCTTTGTTTGTTCCATTCATGCCTCCATGTTAATATTTTTTCTAAAG
>MHFY01000055.1:29139-32751 GCA_001805375.1 Omnitrophica WOR_2 bacterium GWA2_47_8
CAATTCTTACGGGTTGTCCTTTTTGTTGTAATTTTTTTCTGGATAACATGCAGCCTTCGAGCCAGCAAGTTTCAGGTTATCCATTACAACCCGATGGGCCTAATCAGGAATAATAGGAGTTCCTTTATCAATAAAATGTCCGCTGGATCGGGGAAGGTCAATTTGTATATGGCGGTTAAGTCCACGTCCTTTCGGCACTATCTCCTTCTTACCGTGATCATCTTTTGTTCCTTCCTGCCTGTTCTTGAGGCGGATTTTCTAAATTGGGATGACGACGTTCACATTTATAACAATGCGGCAGTCCTTTCGTTTGACGTGAGAGGGATGTTCACGCAGGTTGCCACTGACGCTTATATTCCGCTGACCAGCCTTAGTTTTGCCATTGAAAAGGCTGTTTTTGGCCTTAATCCCCGTGTTTTTCATTTAGACAATCTTTTTTTACATATCGCGGTGGCTGGGCTTTTGATGGGGTTATTTCTGCGGCTCGGGGCGCCCTTGCGTGCCGCTTTTTGCGGCGCGCTGTTTTTTGCGGTGCATCCTATGCGTGTCGAATCTGTGGCGTGGGTCACTGAGCGCAAGGATGTGCTTTACGCTTTTTTTTATGTCTTGGCACTGCGGCAATGGTTGTGCTACCTCGACGCAAGGAAATTCCGTGATCTTGGGCTGACGCTTGTGTGGGGAGCGTTAAGCCTTTTGGCAAAGCCCATGGCTGTGAGCCTGCCTTTGGTCATGATTTTCATGGAATGGTGGCGTAGCAGCCGTCCGGTACGCTGGATACCGTATGTGCCGGTTGTTGTGATGGCGGCGGGTATTGGCGTATTGACTTATGTGCATCATGCCCGTATTATTGCGGGAGACGGAGGCCTGAATGTTCTTTTGTGGGTGTGGACGCTCGGGTTTTATATCTTGAAAACCTTCCTGCCGCAGATGCCTTGTCCGCTGTATGAATTGCCATCCTCGGGGATCGCGGGGCCGGTCTATCTCGCTTCTGTGATCTTTGTTGGCCTGGTGATGTGGATCTTGAAGCGTACGGCCGCAAAGCAGCGCGACCGCTGGCTCTTGTGGGCCGCGGGTTTTTTATTCCTGTCCATATTTTTCCTTTTGCGTTTTGATGTCTATGACCGTAATATTGTTGCGGACAGATTTATGTATTTGCCGGGAACGGGGATATGTATCTGGCTGGGTGTTAAGGCGGATCAAGCTATGACGCGTTACGGTCGAGCGGCCATGGCGGTTATCGTCGGGGTCTTTCTTTTTTTAATTATCAGTACATTCCGATATTCTTTGGTGTGGAAAGACAGCGCAACATTCTGGACTTACATGATCAATTCGTGTTCGCAGGATGAAGGGATGCCGCGTAAGAGCCTGGCGGTGCAGGACACGGGAGGATCTATCAATGGCCATAAACCCGATCTGATAGGGTCATCAACTAAGATCTTGGCTCTTTTTAACCGTGGGGTCTATTACAAGGAACGGGCGCAGGAAAAATTGAAGCAAAGATTATATCAAGAAGCTGGTGGTTTGTATCAGCAGGCTTTTGCCGATTTTGATCAAGCTATCCGCCTTGACCCGCAGTTTTCAGTCATTTACAACAGCCGGGCCCTTGTGCGCCACTATTTTCAGGATGAGACAGGCGCGCTTGAAGATTTTACCAGGGCCATTGAAAAAGACCCGGCTTTCCAAGAGGCCTATGTTAACCGCTGTTCGCAGTATGGGGTCATGGACCAATTGGATTTGGCGCTGGCTGATTGTCAGCGGGCCATAGAACTCGGGCCTGATATGCCCGAGCTTTATAACAATATTGGAATGATTTACGCTCAAAAGGGGCTATTGGATTTGTCCCTTAAAAATTTTGACAAGGCGCTCGCACTGGATCCGCATTATGAAGTTGCGGATTCCAATCGTTCGGTCATTTTACAAGAACTCAAGGATGTGAAAAAGAAGTGAGGCATTCGGTGGACACAATACTTAATTTGAGATAGGTATGATGTCACCGGAGTTTTTCCGGGAGTTCTTATTTATTCCCTTGCCTTAAGAAAATAACTTGCAATTTGAAAGTGACTATGTTATTTTGGGATTTAAGTTACTTGCAAAATGCAAGCTAATACAACCATTTTAACCGGGAGGGCGTTATGATCAAGCTTTACGGATTAGGGTTTTCGTTCAATGTCAGCAAGGTGCGTTACTGTCTTAACCATCTTGGCCTTAAGTATGAGTGGGTGCAGACTAACCCGATCGCCGGCGAAAACAAGGCGCCGGAATATTTGGATGTCAGTCCGACGGGAAAAATTCCGGCCATTGATATCGATGGATTCAAACTGTTCGAAAGCAATGCCATCAACCGCTATCTGGCCGTAGTCAATAATTCATCGCTTTATCCGCAGGATGCCAAAAAACGGGCGGTGATAGATGCCTGGATGGATTATGCTTCTATCCACGTGGGGCAGGCGGTGGGCCGTGTTCTTTTTAACCGTGTCTTTGCTCCCATGACGGGGCAGAAATCTGACCAGGAATCTGTCCGGGTCGGACTGGAATTCCTGGATAAATATTTTCCGATCCTGGAGAAACAATTGTCCGCTAATCCTTATTTGGCAGGCAAGGAATTCAGCCTCGCGGATATTAATCTGCTCGCCGTGCTTGATCCCTGTGAGTTGTCTCAGATCAGCATAGACCAATATCCATCGATCAATAAATGGAGAGCGGGTTTAAAAGCCCAGCCCTTTTATCAAAAGTGCTACAAGGATTATACCCAATTCGTTCAGGAAATGATGAACGCGAAAGCGGGTAAATAGAACTTACTTAAAATTTGGGGGCGTGTTTCCTAAATATAACATTGAGGACACGCCCCCTGAATTTTTTGTTACAATATCGTATGAAAAATTCCAAAAAGCATCAAAAGATCACCGGATGTCTTGACCGTTCCGAATGTCCGATCACCAACACGTTGGACTTGATCGGCGATAAATGGACGCTGTTGATCATCCGGGACATGCTGTTTCTTAAAAAGAGATCCTTCAATGAATTCCTGGATTCTCCCGAAGGCATCGCCACGAACATTTTAACCGAGCGCTTAAAACGCCTGGAAGAGCACGGGATCATTGAAAAACGTCCCTACACAAGATCGCCGCTGCGCTATGAATATATCCTCACCCGGAGGGGAAGAGATCTTCAGCCTATTTTGATAGAGATGATCCGCTGGGGGAATCTGTATATTGAAGGAACTTTTGTCCCGCCGAGAAAAATTCTCGAATGAAAAGGGAACAGCTTTCGTTCTAATTGGTGCTCAAAAGAATGTTGACCTGTTTATGACATCCACCACCTTAAATATTTCTATCAATTGCGCGCCGAAAAAGGTTTATGATTTCGTGTCTAACGCCCAGAACCTTCCCAAATGGGCAAAGACGTTCATCCGTTCGATCAAAAAAGTGAACAACGAATGGATCGCCGAAACGCCGCAGGGCCCGGTCGCTATGCGTATCGTTGATAAAAACAGTTTCGGTATTCTGGACCATTATGTTAAGCCGCCCGTGGGCGGCGAGATCTACGTCCCCATGCGCGTGATCCCTAACGGAAAGGGCAGCGAAGTGTTGTTCACCGTGTTTCAACAGCCCG
>MHFY01000056.1:0-1678 GCA_001805375.1 Omnitrophica WOR_2 bacterium GWA2_47_8
GTATTCCGATCACACGGTCGGCATCGAAGTGCCTATCGCCGCTGCCGCGTTAGGCGCCTCGATCATCGAAAAACATTTTACCTTGGATAAAAATATGGAAGGCCCGGACCATCGGGCTTCGCTTTCCATCGAAGAATTAAAGGCCGTGGTCAAGGCCATCCGTAATATCGAGAAGGCCATGGGCGATGGCGTTAAGAAACCTTCGCGGTCGGAGAAGAAGAACCTCGCTATCGTGCGCAAAAGCATTGTCGCGGCCCGTCCGATCAAGAAGGGCCAGATCTTAAGCGAAGAAAATTTAACCGTCAAGCGCCCGGGCACAGGGACGAGCCCTATGCGTTGGGATGCGATCATCGGCCAAAAGGCCGTGAGAGATTTTTTAAAAGACGAATTGATAACGACAAAATAATTGAGGAGGACATATGGTCCAAGAAGCCGCTGCAAAAACATTTTCTAATAAAGAATTGAAGAACCGTGAACAGCTCTTAGAGCTGTTCAAGAACAGCCCTATCCCCGAGGGAGAGATGCTCTATAACCTGCCGCTTTTTATCAAGCGACGGGAAATGATGCGCATTTTATTCATGCAGGAGCTGTATGAAAAAATGCTCAACGTGCACGGGGTCATCATGGAATTCGGCGTGCTGTGGGGAAAAAATTTGGCGCTGTACGAATCGTTCCGCGGCATTTATGAGCCCTACAATCATTCCCGCCGGATCGTGGCCTTTGATACCTTCTCCGGATTTCCGTCTGTCCACGCAAAGGACGGCGGCGCTGAATTGGCCTGTAAGGGAGAATACGCCACGACCGTAGGATACGAAGCATATCTGGACCAGATCATGCAATGCCATGAGCAGGAAAGCCCGATCGGGCATATCAAGAAATACGAGCTGATTAAAGGGGATGCCACGGTGACGGTGGAGAGATATCTGAAAGATCATCCCGAAACGATCATCGCCTTGGCCTATTTTGATTTTGACATCTATGAGCCTACCAAGAAATGTCTGGCGCTTATCAAAAGCCATTTGACCAAGGGCAGCGTGATCGGGTTCGATGAGTTAAACGTTTCTAGCTGGCCGGGTGAAACGGTGGCTGTCAGAGAAGAGCTGGGATTAAATAATATCAGGGTCCAGCGCAGCCGGCATTCTTCGGTGCAGTCGTACATGATCGTTGAGTAATCAGGGTATGCGTATTGTTTTCATTGGAAATGTGGAGTCGAGCCGCAAGGCGTTGGAAAAGCTCATTAAGCTTAAAGCGGATGTGGTTGGGGTTTTAACCAAGAAGGAATCGAGCTTCAATGCTGATTTTATGGATTTGGCGCCGCTGTGCCGGAGGCATAAGATCCCATTTCGATATGTCGATGACATCAACGAAGAGGATAATCTGAAATGGATGGCGGCGTTAAGACCGGATGTGGCTCTGTGCTTCGGCTTTTCGCAGCTGATCAAAAATGAGTTTTTAAAGATTCCTAGAATGGGCGTGATCGGTTATCATCCGGCCAAGCTGCCGCAAAACCGGGGCCGGCATCCGCTGGTGTGGGCGCTGGCGTTGGGATTGAAGGAAACAGCGTCGACGTTTTTCTTTATGGATGAAGGGGCTGATTCCGGAGATATTTTAAGCCAGGTCAAGGTCGCGATCACGTATCAGGATAATGCCCGGACATTGTATGATAAAGTTACGCGCA
>MHFY01000056.1:1708-8610 GCA_001805375.1 Omnitrophica WOR_2 bacterium GWA2_47_8
CTATAACCTTGTCCGGGCCTTGACCAAACCGTACGTTGGCGCGCATGTGACATATCAAAATAAGGATATAAAAGTTTGGCGTGTGCGGGAAGTTAAGTCGCGCGATCAAAATGTAGGGCCGGGGCAGGTTTTGAAGGCAGGAAAGCAGGTCTTGGTTAAATGTGGAGAGGGAGCGGTCCTTTTAGCCGAGCATGAATTTCAGAAAAAGCCCAAGGTGGGAGAGTATTTAGGATGAAAAAAAATAAAGTACTGGTCGTTGCGGTCCATCCGGACGATGAAACGCTAGGCTGCGGCGGGACATTGCTGCGCCATCGTCAGGCCGGGGATGAGATCATCTGGCTGATCGTGACCTGTATGAAGCGCGAGGACGGTTTTACCAGTGAGCAGATCAAAGAAAGGGACGGGCAGATCCAGGCCGTGGGCCGGAAACTGGGTGTTGCCGAAATTGTTTCCCTTGATATCTCCGCGGTGAAAGTGGACCGCGTTCCCATGTCGGAGCTGATCGGTTCTGTAGCGAAGGTCTTTAAAAAAATCAACCCCACGATCCTTTATCTTCCCTTCAGGGGGGATGTGCATAGCGACCATCGAAAGTTTTTTGACGCGGTTTTCAGCTGTACCAAGAGCTTTCGTTTTCCCTCCATCAGAAAGGTCCTGATGATGGAGACGATCAGCGAGACAGAATTTGCGCCCAGCATTCCGAGCGACGCCTTTGTGCCGAATCATTTTGTGGATGTCAGTAAGTTCTTGGCCAAGAAGCTGGAAATCATGAAGATCTATAAAAGTGAATTAGGTAAACACCCGTTCCCCCGGAGCATTGAAAATATCAAGGCCTTGGCCACCTTCCGCGGGGCTATGGCCGGATGCCGCTATGCCGAAAGTTTTATGCTGCTGAAGGAAATCGTATGAATCCCGTTAGACCCCTGTGGTTTTATATATATGTTTTTAAGAGTGAAAAAACGGGGATTTTTTACACAGGGGCTACTGGTAATTTAGAAGAAAGGTTAGAGCAGCATAACAAAGGGCAGGTATTTTATACTCGAAATAAACTTCCTATAAAATTAATTTATTTTGAGGCTTGTTTAAATAAAAATGATGCATATCGCAGGGAAAAGTACCTCAAAACCGGCATGGGGAAAAGGTATATTAGAAATCGACTCAAAGAAGGTCTAACGGGATGAAACGCAAGATCTGTGTTTTTACCGGAACACGCGCCGAGTATGGCCTGCTTAAGCCTTTGCTGGATGAGATCAAGAACGATAAGCAATTGACCCTTCAGCTGCTGGTCACGGGGATGCATCTCTCCCCGGAATTCGGGAATACTTATAAGGACATCGAACGGGACGGTTTTCATATCGATGAAAAGGTGGATATTTCATTAGGGTCTGACACGCCGGCGGGAATAGCCAAATCCATGGGGTTGGGCGTTATGAACTTTGGTGAAGTGTTCGCCCGGCTTAAACCGGATGTTGTGGTCATGCTGGGGGACCGTTTTGAAGCGCTGGCCGCGGCCATTGCCGCGATGCTGGCCCGGATCCCGATCGCGCATTTAAGCGGGGGCGAGTCGACGGAAGGATTGATCGATGAATCCATCCGCCACAGTTTGACCAAGTTAAGTTATCTGCATTTTACATCCATGGACCAGTACCGAAGGCGCGTGATCCAGTTAGGCGAAGATCCCAAGCGGGTCTTTCAGGTCGGGGCGATCGCGCTGGATAATATCCGTAATTTAAAACTGCTTTCCAAGCAGGAATTGGAAAAACAGCTTAACTTTAAGTTCAAGGAACATAATTTGCTGGTCACCTTTCATCCGGTGACGCTGGAAAATAATACATCTAAGGGGCAGTTCCAGGACCTGTTGGCGGTGCTGGACAGTTTAAAAGACACGCATCTGGTCTTTACCAAGGCGAACGCCGATACCGACGGGCGGATCATTAATCAGATGATAGACGCGTATGTGGCAAAAAATCCGCACAAGGCGAGCGGATTCACTTCCTTGGGGCAGTTGAGGTATTTATCTTTGATGAAATATGTCGACGCGGTGGTGGGGAATTCTTCCAGCGGGATCGTGGAGGCGCCGAGTTTTAAGATCGGGACCGTCAATATCGGCGACCGGCAAAGGGGAAGGATCAGGGCTCAAAGCGTTATCGACTGTCTTCCCACCAAAGAGGGGATCCAAAAGGCTTTGAGAAAGGTGTATTCGAAAGAATTTCAAGAACAGTTCAGGAAAACGATCAACCCTTACGGCGATGGCCGTAGCTCGGCCCGCATTAAGGCGATCTTAAAGAGAGCGGAATTGAAAGACCTTAAAAAGAAATTTTACGATGTCAGGGCCGGCGTATGAAAGAGCTTTTGACAAAACCCATGGGCGGCGAGGCGGAAGTTGGGCAGGATCAATTATATTATGCGATAACGGACACGGGCCGTTCGTCTCTGCGGTTGATCCTTGAAAGCGGGTTAAAGGATAAAAAATTCCTGATCCCTGATTATTTGTGCGAGGTGATCCTTAATATTCTTAAGGAATTCAAGGTTGCGTACGAATTTTACAGGGTGAATGAGGATCTGTCGTCGGATCTCAAAGAGATCAAGGATAAGAAATTTGATGTTTTATATGTCATTAATTATTTCGGCCAGCGTAATGCCTTGCTGGACAAAGTTTCGGCGGATAAGATCGTGATCGAGGATAATGTTTTTTCTCCCGTTGTCGAGAAAAATAACCGTATCAAGCAGTGGATCGGTTTTAACAGTTTAAGGAAGATAAGTTTTTTGGCGGACGGCAGCCTGCTGTGTTCAACGCTGCCCCTGAAGCCGGATGCGGTTTTTGATCAAACGCCTCCCTTTTCAGTCTTGAAATACAAAGCAAAGGGGATGAAATTTGATTACCTTAATAAGGGTTCATACAGCGAAGAAGATTATGTGAAGATCTTTAAGGAGGCGGAAGGGATGCTGGACCGTCAGGTGGAAATTTACAATGCCTCCAGGCAAAGTATTTTTCATTTATTGGATCTTTACCGCCGTTTGGAAAAGGAGAACGATATAAAGAAGAAGAACCGCGCGGTACTGGATAAATATTTGAGGGGTTATAAGATCAAATTGAACCCGGAATACTTATCGTATTATGTGTTAAGTGTCGACCGGCGCGATGGATTGCGGAAATTTTTAACCGAGCATAAGGTCTTTCTGGCGGTCCACTGGCCGCGCATTGAAGGGATAAAGAACAATCTTTATGAACGGGTCATCTCGATACCGATGGATTCGCGTTATCAGAAAAGCGATATGGAGAGGGTGGCGAAGCTCATCCTTAAGTTTTTAAAAGCGGCACCTAAGAAAACCGGTAAACTTGCGTTAGCCAAAGGATAAAATGAAAAATCTCGCGGATAGATTTTCTTTGAAAGGTAAGGCGGTTCATGTCGTCGGGGGAACGGGGCTGTTAGGCACAGCGATCGTTAAAAGTGTTGCCGAATCCGGTGGCCATGTCCTTATTTTAGATGTTAACGAGAAGAAAGGGAAGGCCCTGGCCGTGGAGATAAAGAAAAAAGGCCAGAAGGCGGACTTTTCCTATTTTGACCTTGCGGACTTAGACAGCGCGGAATCATCTTTGGAGAATTTAACGAAGCGTTATGGCATGGATGTCTGGATCAACGCCGCTTATCCCAGAACAAAAGATTGGGCGCAGCCGCTTGAGAAGATGTCTTTGGGTTATCTTAAGGAGAATGTGGACCTGCAATTGAATTCCTGTATCTGGACCAGCCGCAAGGCCGCGCTGCTGATGAAAAAAAATAAGGTCAAAGGCTCGATCATCCATTTAGGTTCCATTTACGGCGTGCAGGCCAATGACCTGACGGTCTATGAAGGGACGCCGATGACCGGTGAGGCGATCTATTGCGCGGTGAAGGCGGGGATCCATAATTTTACGCGGTATCTCGCGTCGCATTTTGGTTCCAGCGGCATACGGGCGAATTGTATCTGCCCGGGCGGGATATTTGATAATCAGAATAAGAATTTTGTAAAGAATTATGAACACAAAGTCCCGTTAAAAAGAATGGGAACGCCGGAGGATGTCGCTTCGGTCGCGTTATTCCTGGCATCGGATGCCTCCTCTTATATGACAGGGTCAGCGGTCATGGTCGACGGGGGCTGGACAATTATTTAACAAGGCCGCCTCTCTTTTGCGGGCGAGCCTCGTCTTTCCTTTCAGGAAAGATGGAGAAAGGACGGGAGTTTTAGAAAAATGGAATCATTTATTAAAGATACAGTGAATGCCATGGCGGCTCAGATGAACCTGAAAACCCCGGAAGTGTCCCGGTCGAAATGCCTGGCTCAGAAGATCGTGATCGTCGATGGACAGGGGGGATGCGGCAAGACCATGCTCGCGCCTATCGTTTCAGCTTTGGACCGCGTCGAACTATTATCTTACTCGTATGAAACAGAACATATTTGCGGGTTGTGGAAATTAAAGAGGCTGGATGATGATGTGGCGGTAGCTATGATACGGATGATAACCGACCTGAAACTTTATAATACTTTAATGGGCCGGGATACAAATTTTAGGGTGCCTGACCTTTCCAGCGTTTTTAATGATGCCAAACCCTGGCGGTATTTTAAAAGGATCATATCCAGAGGCGATGCCGCGGTCCCGGATAGGATCCCGAAAGAGAGGCCCATTCTTCTGCTGACAACGCATACCTTGCTGAATATAGGCGAACCCGTGTTTAAGGCCTTGGGAGACCGCCTGGTATTTATTGACATGGTCCGGCATCCGTTGCATATGATCAAGCAAATAGTCCTTCTTGAGATGGACCAGGTATTTTCCAGCGCGAGAAATTTTGGACTGCATATTAAGTACAAGGGTCACGAGATCCCCTATTACACGCATGGATGGGAAGAACTTTTTGTCCGGTCAAACAAGTTTGAAAGGGCCATTTATTTTATCGATCACACGTTCCGCGCTAATTTAAAGGCGAGGCAGCTGATGATCGACCGTTACAACGCAAATATTATCACTGTTCCGTTTGAGCACTTTGTGCTGGAGCCGATGCCTTATTTGGAAAGGATCGCCCAGGCTTTAGATTCTAAGATCACATCAACCACACGAAGAATGATGAAAAAACAGAACGTCCCCCGCAAATTGTCGTCGGAAGGGAGATCATTGAAAATTTATATGCGAAATGGTTGGGAACCGCCGCAAAAGGGTTCTAACGAGCGGAAAGAACTTGAGCGCTGCCGAAATTTTGTCGTTAATGAGGTCTCCGCAGAGGCTCTTGCAACGCTGGACCAGTTTTCCGCGGATTATGAGAAACAATACGCCATTCATTTCCAGAATATAAAAGAGTAAGGGAGGTTTTTTAATGTCCTTTTTCATAAATCCGAAACGATTGATCTTCCGGACTTGGCAGCAGAGAGTGAAATATTACTTTCAATTGCCTTTTGTCCGCTTTGGGTTGTGGCTGGGTTTTTGGAATTTGGATTACAACTGGGTCAACGGATATCCCAACCGCATCAAGATCGGGAAAGGCTGCTCCATCATGAACGCGAAATTCAGCACGCACAGCGGCTTTGTGACGATCGGGGATAATACGATCTTTGGTTATGATTGCATGATCTTGACCGGACAGCATCGTTTTTATAAAGGAAAAAGGGCGAAATTGGTCCCCAATTCGGAGTTTTACAAGGAAGTTCCGGACGAAGGGCATGATATTACGATCGGGTCGGGGTGTTATATCTCTTCCGGCAGTATTATTCTGGGCGGTGTTACGATCGGGGACAATGTGATCATCGGCGCGGGGTCTGTCGTAACGAAGGATATCCCCAGTGGTTGCTTTGCCTGCGGTGTGCCGGCCCAGGTAAAATCTTATCATAAGGATAAGGCGGATCCGGTCCCTAATGCGGCCTTGGATTTAAGTTGATTTTGAAGCGAAAGTTCAATGTTCACTTGGGGTTAAGGCGATTAAGACAGAGGGATTTTTGATTGAAAGCCAGAGCGTGAAGTGTTATAATTTCTCAAATTCAAAACGGCTTTGTTTCTGCGGTACCCGCACTATTTAACTGGAAGAGTTAGGCTTTTGAAAGCAAAAGGGGGACGTTTATGACTAGTAGTATAAAGATATATCTTACCGATCTGAATAATGACTTGCGTGGTAAACCGTTTCCGCTGAACGTCAGTTATATCGCCTCCTATTTGCTCAGCCAGAACAAGAATTTATCCATTAAATTATATAAAGATCCGCATAAATTATGTGATGATATCCAATCCGCCCCTCCAGATATCCTGGGAATGTCTAATTTTTCTTGGAATAATCAGCTTAATCTCACCATCGCCCAATGGGCCAAAAAACATAATCCCGGGATGGTGACCGTATACGGCGGCCTTAATTTGACCGTTAATGATTCGCGAAGCGTCCAGGGTTTCTTCCGCAACAATCCGTTCATCGATGCCCATATTCATTTTACTCCCGAAGAGGTCATGAATTTTTTTGTTAAAAAAATAGCCCAACATGATTTCAATATGAAAAAGTTCGTGGAGTCCGAGCCGTTGCCGTCGGGTTTGATCGCCCATGCCAACGGCCAGATCACCAGAGGCAGCACCCAGATGTTTGAAACGCAGAAAGACCTGGATTATATCCCCAGCCCGTATTTGACCGGATTGATGGATGAATTTTTAGCGCATAAAGATCTATTCCCTATCTTTGAGACCTGCCGGGGATGCCCTTATTCATGCACATTCTGCTGCTGGGGCGCAAGGACACTGTCGAAACTGCAAACGTATTCCATGGAAAGGGTCATTGCCGAATTGGATTATATCCGAGCGGCGAAGCCGGCGAACAAATATCTCTATTGTGCGGACGGGAATTTCGGGATCTTTAAACGGGATATCGAGATCGCCCATCATTTGAGGAAAATGTACG
>MHFY01000057.1:0-2455 GCA_001805375.1 Omnitrophica WOR_2 bacterium GWA2_47_8
AGGGACAGTGGATTATGATCCGCAGAATGTCGCCGCGACAAAGATCGATGTGACCATTCAGGCCGCAAGTATTGATACCCGCCAGGAAGGGCGCGATGAACATCTGCGCAAACCGGAATTTTTTGACGCTGAAAAATATCCCGCCATAATTTTCAAAAGCGCTGCTGTAACGCAAAACGAAGGCACCCTCATGCTCGAAGGTGATCTGACGATCAAAGATGTCACTAAAAAAGTTTCGATACCGTTAAGGATCAACGGTCCGGTCAAGAATGGTGATAAAACGCTTATAGGCTTAGGCGGCGTCTTAATGGTCAACCGTCAGGACTATGGAGTTTCTTTTAGTAAGCAAATGGATACCGGTGGTTTGGTGGTCGGTAATGATGTCAAAATAAGTTTTAGTGTGGAAGCGAAAAGTAATTAATTAAGAGCACAAGAACACATGAGCACCCGAGCACATGCAGCGACGTGTGTTCCTGTGCTAGTGCTCTGGTGCACCGTGTAAATTATGAAATTCTTCGCCGACGTCCATCTTCATTCCCATTTTTCCCGGGCGACCAGCCCCAATCTTAACCTCCCGCATTTAGCCCTCTGGGCACAGCTCAAAGGCATTCAAGTCGTCGGTACCGGGGACTTTGTCCATCCGGGGTGGATGAAAGAATTAAAAGAACAGCTTGAGCCCGCCGAAGAAGGATTTTTCCAATTAAAGAGGAAATATGCCAAAACATTCGAAGGCCGGTTGTTCCCATCCTGCCGGGGGGAAGTCCGGTTCATGCTCTCTTGCGAGATCTCCAATATTTATAAACGCCTCGACAAGGTGCGAAAGGTCCACAACGTTGTCTTTGCGCCGGATTTTAAGGCCGCCGAGAAGATCCAATCGCAATTGGGTAATATCGGCAACATTTATTCCGACGGGCGGCCGATCTTAGGGTTGGATTCGCGCGATCTTTTGGAAATTGTGCTGGGATCCGATCCGCAGTCGTATTTGATCCCCGCGCATATCTGGACCCCGTGGTTTTCGGCCATGGGCTCAAAAAGCGGCTTTGATAAAATGACCGATTGTTTCGCCGATCTGTCGAAACATATTTTTGCCGTCGAGACCGGCCTTTCATCGGATCCTTTGATGAACTGGCGTCTAAGCCAGCTGGATCCGTATGTCCTGGTTTCCAACTCCGACGCGCATTCAGCGGAAAAATTGGCCCGCGAGGCCACGATCTATGATACTGAATTTTCTTATCCGGGGATCTATAAAGCCCTGTCGGATAAAAAAGATAAGGGCTTGATCGGGACGCTAGAATTTTTTCCGGAAGAGGGGAAGTATCACTACGACGGGCACCGGGATTGTAAAACACGCCTGCATCCGAAGGAAACGATCAAGAATAAAGGCCTCTGCCCGGCCTGCGGCAAGGCGGTAACGGTGGGTGTCATGGCGAGAGTTGAAGAATTGGCTGATCACCCCGAAGGCCGAAGATCTCCCCGCGCCAGGCCTTACTACAGCATCATCCCCCTTCCCGAGGTTATCGCTGAAGCCAAAACTGTGGGCCCGGCCTCCAAGGCGGTCCAGACGGTTTATATGGACATGCTTTCGAAGATCGGCAACGAAATATTTATCTTACGAGAAGCGTCCCTGGATGAGATCCAAAAGGTCGCCGGAGTTCTCATTGCCGAAGGCATTGACCGCATGCGAAAAGGCCAGGTTCACATCGCTGCCGGTTACGACGGAGAATACGGGAAGATCAAGATTTTTGAGGAGAAGGAAAGGGAAGCGCTGGAAGAAAAAGGGCAGATGACTTTATTTAAATAGAAGTCAGAGGCAAGATGCCAGAGGTCTGAAAAATCTGACTTCAGGCTTCTTGCTTCTGGCATCTTAATATGCAAAATAAATTAAATCCCTCCCAGCTCAAAGCGGTTAACCATGAAGCAGGTCATTTGCTCATCATCGCCGGCCCCGGGACCGGAAAAACCCACACCATCACTCACCGCATCGCTCATCTGGTACAAAGTTTAAAGGATAACGAAAAAATTCTCGCCATCACCTTCACCAACAAAGCCGCGCTGGAAATGCGGCACCGTTTGGCGCAGCTTTCGGTCGACGCCGATAAAATGTTCGTGGGGACGTTCCATAGTTTTTGCCTGAGCCTTCTAAAAGAGCATAAGGGAGATGTCAAAGTCGCCCTGCCGGAAGAAATTTTAGAGTTAACAAAGATCTTATGGCCCGGTAAAAAACTTTCACAGCGGAAAGATATGTTGGAGAGTATCTACCGCTGGAAAGCCATCGATTTTGACAAGGAACCGCCGGCAGAAGTCATCGCCTACAATAATTTCCTGCGCGAACGGAATCTTTTCGATTTTGATGACTTGCTTTTAGAATCCTTACCCCTTATCCCATACCCCTTATCCCTTTACAAGCATATCTTCGTCGACGAATATCAGGACATCAACCGCGTTCAGCACGCGC
>MHFY01000057.1:2465-5310 GCA_001805375.1 Omnitrophica WOR_2 bacterium GWA2_47_8
TTGAAAGTTTTAAGGAAGATTTTCCGGGCGCGAAGGTCCTCTCCCTGGAAGAAAATTACCGTTCCAGCCCCAACCTTTTGACCGCCTGCACGCAGGTGATCGCCAAGAGCCGTTTTCGGTATGTTTCTCCTTTGACCGCGAAGATCTTTGAAGAAGGGCGTTTGACGATCTATGAAGCGCCGACCGACAAGGCGGAAGCGGAATACGTGGTGCATGAGATCGAGAAAATGGTCGGCGGGACAAGCATGTTCTCGCACGATTCCGCCCGCGTGGCTAAAGGAAAGACGGCCGAGCGCGGTTTTGGTGATATCGCGGTTTTGTACCGGTTAAACAGCCAGAAAAATGCGCTTAAAGAGGCCTTAGAGCGCAGCGGGATCCCTTATGAAATTTCCGGAGAAAGATCTTTGGAAGACGAATTTTTGCCGGCCGGCAATAATTCTAAATATGAGGAGCGGAGTGAAAAGATAAAACTAATGACCCTTCACGCCAGTAAGGGTTTGGAATTTCCGGTTGTATTCATTGTCGGGTGCGAAGAAAATTTGCTGCCTTTGAATTTGGCAGGGTTAAGATCCGATATCGAAGAGGAGCGGCGGTTGTTTTATGTCGGCATGACCCGGGCCAAGGAAGGGCTGTTTTTGGTCTCGGCCAAGCGCAGATTTATATTCGGGAAGCCCTGCTTTAATGCGTCTTCCATATTTTTAGCAGATATTAAGGAAGAATTGAAAACTTACCAGGAGCGCCTGTCCCTGCCTAAAAAGAAGAAAGAATCTTCGCAGTTAAGCCTGTTTGATCCGATCTGAACTGCAACCGTTTTCTTGTCCCCCGATTTTTATCTGGCATTCATCGTTTTATATGGCATACTTTGAGTGTCGAAAGTCCGCCACACGACGTGGCGGATGCGCCATGTTATGTGGCGCAGGTAAACTCATCGAAAGGTGAGGACACAAAGCCACGGGTCCTCGTCGCAGATTTATGAAAGGATAGCCGGGTTGCCAAGAGCAATCCGGTTTTTTGTTTTGGGCCTTCTGGCGCCAAAACATCCCTTAAATAGATGATTTAAGGGATTATTTACATCGCCTTTCTCCGTACCTGTAGTGTTTTGGCTTTACTTTCGGTTTACGCCACGGGAAACCATGAGAATATAAAGTAACGCTCAGACACGCTGTAAGGCCCTACGGTTTAGATAGATAAATGGAGTCCAAGGTGTCTTAAGCCTTGAAAAAAGTCTCTCTCCGAGATGAGATTCTGTTTGTCTATCATTCTAAATACTATATGAATCAAATAAATCTCGCAGGAATAGTCTTTTTAGGCCATTTCTGTGACAGTCACTGTGTCTAACTAGATTTTTCCGTGACGTCCGGCCACGGGGGTGGGTTGGTGGGGTTTAGTTTAGTTTGCCGGACAGGGAAGTCTTGGAGTGTTGCCACACACTTTGAGGCTTTCTAATAAACATTTAACCGGAGGGTCAAAATGAAGAAATTTACAGTATTATTTAGAAATCTGTTGTTGAGTTTTATTTTAAGTTTTGGTTTTACAAGTATGGTCCTCGCCGCAGCGCCGGCAAAGGCAATTCAAAAGGTACCTATCCACAATAATAATTTAGAAATAACCGCAACGCCGGATGGCACCATTACCGGAGTGAAAAGATTGCCGTATGATAATCCTGCCTCTCTGATCAGTCTTCCGCAAACGCTCTCGCGTTATCCTTGGCCTTTGACGATGCCGGGGGTAGAAATCAGCGGCGACATGGTGGTTGCAGATGTCAATAACGATGGGCGAAAAGAAACAATTGTTGTAACCGTATCGGGTAGTTCAAATACACTTTGGATCTTTGATGATCGGGGAAATCTCCTGCCTGGCTGGCCACAGTCGAGATCCGTAGCCTATAGCCATGGTAATAATCCGGTTGTCGGAGATATCGATCAGGACGGGGATATGGAGATATTCATGTGGGCGCATGGATTTCATCATACCGGCCTTCCCGTCGCCGGCTGGCCTAAAATTCCGCCAGGCTGCAGCGGTGGGTTTAATTATATTCAGGTCAGCGCCATTGCCGATGTGGATAATAACGGCACACCGGAGGTGATCGGTTTTGATCCGGAAATTTTTGTAACTACTAATCCATGTTTTGTCGGTAGCCAGGTTTTTATATGGAACGGACAAGGACAATTATTGCCTGGTATGCCCGTCAGCCTTCCTGTCGTATATAACAGCGGAGGGCAGCCATTAACTCATGGGATACGTAATCCTCCCTCAGTTGGAGATATAGACGGTGATGGAGACTTAGAGATTGTATTCGCCGCAATTTTGACCAATCTTAATTTTGGGAACCATGGTGACCTCTATGCGTATCACCATACCGGCCAAACGGTCAACGGTTGGCCGCAACCTCTGGTTCGGGCTCCGGCATCGGGGGTTTATTACTGGAACTGGAGTCCTACGTTTGCCGATATCGATCGTAACGGCACAGATGAAATTGTAGTCGTTTATGCCGAAGACGATCTAAATGTGTTTACTTACAAAGGATTCATTAATGTTTTCAGAGGAAATGGCACAACGGTTCCCGGTTGGCCGCAAACAATCACTACTACGCATCAACTAGCTACGGTTTTACCTGCGGCAAGTGTGGGAGAACTCGACGGTGATCCCGGGCTGGAGATCGTTATTACCCAGGATAATGTCAATTTAAATCCCGTATTTAGTGCATTGACTATGATCTATGCATTCAATGCTGAAAATGGGACTCCGGTCACAGGTTGGCCGCAATCTGTGACTAATTTTTACATTAACCCGGTCATGGGCTGGAGCATAAATACCGTCAACGTGCGTTGGCCCCAGGCCACCA
>MHFY01000057.1:5375-5692 GCA_001805375.1 Omnitrophica WOR_2 bacterium GWA2_47_8
CCGGCCTTCAGTAAAGTTTCAACAATATTAAACGATGGATGGAACAATATCACTCGTATTTTTACGTGGGATGGGGATGGCCGTCCGATGCCGTCCTTGACGTTTGACATTAATAATTCCAACACGGCGGCTTCTTTGGCTGTGGGTGATTTTGACAACGACAATGATCTTGATGTGGCCGCGCCGGGGACTTTGATGTTCCAAGGCAACATCCCGCTTCACACATCAATCAATTTCTTTGATTTAAACAGCATGAATGTGACGCGGCATGACTGGTCGATGTTTGGGCACGACATAAACAGGACGTATAGGCATAG
>MHFY01000057.1:5705-12568 GCA_001805375.1 Omnitrophica WOR_2 bacterium GWA2_47_8
CGTTCAATCGGAGGGTCGAAATGAAAAAAATTACATGTTATTTTCTAGGTTTTGTTTTATATTTTGGGTTTTGTGCTAATGTTTTTGCAAAATCGATATCAGCTGCGCCGCAGCCGACGAATACATCCCCAGTTTATAATAACCCGCCATCGATAGTTTCGCCAACGGGGACAGTTTCGATTTATGTTCCGCCGGTTGACGCGGTAGTAAGCTATACAACTTTTGATCTTTCCGGAAATGTTATAAATTTAAATTTTGCAGATATTAACAACCAGTCAGGGGTAATCCGTAAACAGCCAATTGACTCAGTAGTTATAACTCCACAAGATGATACCTTTTTGGGTGTGCCCGATACGGTTCTTTCCCCGGCAACCAATGAAATTAATATTGTGTATCCAAAGCGTTCTGCGGCCGGTATTCCCGGGATAGCGGTTTATGCGCATAAAAATATTCAAAACAATAATTTTTCTTTTGAAACAATACCGTATCCTGTTTTACCTCCAAGTGGAATGGTGTTTGATACGGATATCGTCTTAACTGATCCATCAACAGGAAGTAGAGTGATGGTGGGGGCTTTGATATCTAATGGCCTTGGCACTGGTTCATTTAGTTATTATTTAGCGGAACGACAAAACAGTGGAAATTGGATTGTTCAGGCAATTCCACTAAGCTTGTCAGGGGGAGTAAATTTTCCTCCGATGCGCTTTGATATTAGTTATGAAAAAGTCAACCCTGCGACAGAATTAATTCATATTGATTACATGCGTAGCCCAGTTAATTTGCCATCGAGCTATGAGTATGTTCGGCAAACAGTAAATATTTCACAGCCCGGATGGATAGTCGGTACTCCTCAAATACAGTTTACTAATTTTCATATAGATTTAGTTCAGGGGCCGCCACCAGGGTATTTTCCTTACTTTTTCCTTTTTTTAGGACAAAATAATAGTGGTTCCCAGGTGTCGAGCTTTAATATTGAACGTTTGCAAAATCCAGGTATATCAGGTTTTTATGTAAAAAATTTTCAATCAAATTCTCCGCCACAACTCTTAGCAGCTAACGGGAAAGCGGGCAGTACCGCACTTCTTGATGGTACTGCTTTAACTTTTAATCTGGTTGAAGAGGAAGGCAATAATCAAAGGGATTTAGTTTATTATTTGCATGATGGAATCAGTACGATAATCCGCAATGTTATGCTTTCTATTCCAAATACTACAAACTCCTTTTATGCTTCAATTGATCAGGGTAGAAACACTATAGCGCTATCATTTCATAGGCCGATAAGTTATTCTTCACAAGGACAGATCTTTTATAAGCAAATTGACTCAAGCGGTAATGTCTTACATTCTCATATTGTAGAAAATTGTCTTTCATGGGGCAGAAGCTGTACTGGTCCGATACAGGTTCGGGCGGTTAAGTAAGAGAATGCTTTGCGGTAGATAAATAGGACCGCTTCTTAATAGGTGAGTAGCTGCTATTGGGTCCTGCGGGAAGTGCCCCTGATTTTTGAGATTAGGATCATCTACCCCCACGCCGCAAGGATGGTGATAAAGGGCATCATGGGCACGCGAAAAAAACGGGTGGATGCGTCTGCCCGCAAGCAGGGTGTCCGCTATAATGAAGATATGTTCTACGGCGAAGTTTTTAAAGCCCTCAACAAAGCGAAGGTGAAATACGTGGTAGCCGGCGGCGTGGCGGTTGCATTGCACGGTTATCAAAGATTCACACAGGATTTGGACCTTTATGTTTTATTGGAAACAAAAAATTTTGAATGATTCTTTAAGACATTGAAATCGGCAGGATACACTCTCAAGGTCACTGATGCAAACGAGCATCTTTCGTTCTTTAACAGGAAATTACCGGCTTACCTTTTGGATGTTTGTTCGGAGAGTTCCGGGCAATTTCGCCGGATTTATAAAAATCGGATTGATCGTTGGATGGGAAGCATTAGAGTGTCGATTGCCAGTCGAACAGACAATGATAAATTTCGAACAAGGCCAAATTTAAAACCACATGGACATCTTGAGCATTGGGTGAAGAACACAACCTACGCCGACCGCCTGCGGTGGCTGGAAGAGGCCAATGAATTTGTCCGGCTCGCTGAAAAGAGCAGGAAATATCCTGCTAATAAAAAGAAGACGAAAAAATAGTTTATCCGCGCTTTATTCTTTCTGAAATCGCCATCCAGCCCCACGCCGCAAGGACGGCGATAAAAGGCATCATGGGCACGCGGAAGCGGTAGCCCGTCCCCCAGAGCGTCCCCACGACACTGATCACGGTAAAATAAAGGACCAGCAAAAGCAGAAACCGGCCGTAAACATTTTTTCCCGCACCCAATATTCCCGCACAAAATCCCACGAACCAAAAGATCAAGAAAGGATAATCAAAAATTTTCATCACAGCGGTCAGCGGCCGGGCATTGAAATATTTAAACGACGCCGGGCGCATATACAGCGACATGAGGCTTCTCGTTGTGGCACTTAAATAATACGGAAGAGGCGGCCAGCCTTGGGTGAATTGATCTTTATTACGTGCATAACTATGAATTAATCCTTCAGCGCGGATGGTGGCATTCGCGATATTGCTGAAGCTGATCTGTTTAAAGCGCGCGTAATTCCGCATCGTCCAAGGCCCGAGCAAGCCGTAGGCCAGGATAAGAAAGATCAATGCGTGCGTGACCGCCTGTTTAGGTTTCTTCAAGAGGAAGGTATAAAGCATGAATCCCCCAACGGCTATGCCTATATAAATACTCGCCGGCCGCACATAGGTGGCCGCCGCTAAAATAACCGTGGACCACATTAGCCATTTTAAATTTTCTTCTCTCAAATAACGGACAAAGGTGTATAAAAAGGCTGAAAGCAAAAATACAAACACACATTCCGTCATGATCAAAAGCGAGTGCAGTGTTAAATTGGGATCAAATAAAATGATAACAGCGCTTAACACGCCCAATCGCGAGTCGATGAGCAGGGCTGTTTTATAGACAAACAGGGCGGTCAGTAAACTTAAAAGGATCTGAACAAAAATAACTCCCGCCAGCGGTAATTTTAGGATCCCGTGCAGGACCCCTAAAAATAAAGGGTATCCGGGCGTGCGGAAAAGTTCGTAGTCATATTTATCGGCGCTGTTTTTTTCAAGGTTGCGGGCAAAGACCCCGTGCTGGGCCAAGGTCAGGCCGGTTTCCAGGTAATCGTGGGAATCCGTTTCCATCCGGCCTTCCGGAGCATAGAGCGTGACGTAGCTAAATAGGGCTAGTTTGATGAGGACGGCAAGGATAACAAGAGCTTTTAAGGACGGGGCTTTTAGCATTTTTTTGAAGTAGTTATATACAGCTCAAATGAATTTTACTAATATTATTACAATAAGGAATCCAACGCCAATCCTTTATTCTAAAAAATGACATTCCAAAATAACCGAAATAAGATCATCTACTTAAGCCTCGTTATTTTCTTTGTTTTCGTGAGTCTTCTGCATTATTTTTCTCAACGGCCTTTGTGGACCGATGAAAACGCGCTTCTGCCCAGTATCAGCACCAAGAATTTTTATAACGCTTTTACGGCGGATTTCCTGGTCCATTATCAGATCTGCCCACGCGGGTTTTTGATCCTGACTAAATTCCTGGCCCAGCCCTTTGATTATCATGTTTTAGGCTTAAGGTTTGTGTCGCTGTTCAGCATGCTGTTGGGATTCCTGATCTGGATGAAGCATTACCGCCGGGCTTTTACGGAAGATTGGGTCTTTATCTTGGCGGCCATGTCGTTCGCGGTCAGTTTCCGCATGATGTATTACGCGGCTGAATTCAAACCTTACGCCACGGAACTGCTGGTGGTCGCGGTATTTTTCCTGTTTTTGAATTACCAAAAGCAGTATGAAGATAAGCCTCCGGATGTAAAATTATACGCAAGTGTTGTTCTATTACCGTTTTTGCTTTTGTTTTCCTATGCCGGGTTTCTGGTGTTTTGGATCGTGGGGTATAATTTTTTAGGGATGATAGGGAAGAACAGGAAGATTGTTGTTCCTTTGATCATTTATTCATTGGTATCGCTCGCTGTCCTTGCTTTGATTTACGCGGTGGATATGCATGGGCTTTTTGAGAAACACCCGCAGGATGATTATTGGATGCCGTACTTTTTATGCCGGGACTCTCTGGGATGCTTTATGGAAACTTTTTTTGAAGGCGTACAGCGTTTTGCCACCTGGTGGTTTGCCGATAAAAAGATCTTTAAGGTCATGGCGTCACCGTTCATCGGATTGTTCCTTTATGCCTTGGTCCGCTACGGTTTTGGCGGACTGATAAAGGCGCGGTTCAAGATCTTTGATATCAATGCCTTGACCGCGGTCCTGTTCTCCGAATTGTTCCTGTTGGGTATTTTAAAGAAATATCCCTTTATGGGAGAGCGGATCACCTTGTTTTTTGCGCCATTTGTGTTCTATTTGGTGGTCAAAGGCATCTGTGATCTGCGGCGGTTTAAGCCGGCGCTTTACCTTTTTGGGGCCTATTATGTAGGCTTCTTAATAGCCTGCGGGATCAACTCTTTTTTACACTGCCTAGGCCTATATTTTCCGTTATAATAGCCGAGGAGAGGGCGGGTGTTTTAAAGAATTCAAATATTATAGTATGATGCTTGGGTTGATAAGGTTCTTAACATTCAACCGGAAGGCCCAGATAAGATGTTATCTATAAAAGAATTGTTAGCCAGACGGGAATTTGTCAGCGTGGCGACCAGCGATCTGAGCGGCCAGCCCAATGCCGCGCCAAAAATGATCCTTGATGTCGATGATAAATTTATTTATTTGGTCGATTATTCGAATGGAAGGACTTGTGAAAATTTGAAGATCAACCCGAGGATATCCCTGTCCTTTTCTGATCCGGAGGAACTTAAAGGTTATAAGGTCAACGGCACGGTTAAGGTCATCGCGAAGGATGCCATATCGAAAGTTTTAATGCGCCGGCTTGAGGCAAGGAAGATCGCCTTGTCAACCGAACGGATCATCCGCGGGGTCCGCTCGCAGAAGAAACATCAGCATTTTGAATTAGGCATTCCTTTCGAATTCGTCGTTTATAAGATCAAATTTCAGGAACTCACTGAGATCGGGCCGCAGGGTGAAATAAGCCGGCGAAAGCCCGGAGAAGCGCAGTGAAAAAAATTGCCTTGCTTGGCGGATCGCGGTTTATCGGCTTTCATTTATTAAAGGCCCTGCACCGCGAAGGCCATGAGGTCACCCTTTTTAACCGCCAGTTAAGCCCGCCTCCCGAGCCTTTCCCGAAAGGGGTCAAGTTTGTCAAAGGCGACCGGAACCATCCGGAAGATCTAAAAAGATTATTCATTCAGAAATTCGACGTGGTTTTTGATATCTCCGGATTCACCTTGAATCATGTGAAGCCGATCATCGAAAATTACCGTCCGCACATCGGCCATTATATTTTTTTAAGCAGCACCGTTGTTTATAAAAAACCTTATTCTAACCCGCTTAACGAAAACAGCCCGGTCGATCTCACCCCGAACACCTACGGCGGTGATAAGGCGTTGGTTGAGCAATTTCTCTTAAAGGAGTTTCGGGAACACCGTTTTCCCGTGACTATATTTCGGCCGCACGGGGTCATCGGCGCCCATGATGCCTCGGTGGCGGGGCTTGTTTTTTATCGGTTAGTTCATTCCCTCCCGATCCTGATCCCTAAAAATAGCGGCCGCACGAGTTATTTATCCGTCCACGACCTTGTTGAAGCGTGCGTGTTAAGCATGAATAACCCTAAGGCCTTCGGCTCAATTTATGTGGTGACCGGCTATGAGATGATAACGGCCCAGGACTTTGTTAAATTATGCGGCCACATTGTTTCGGTCTCACCGCAGATCAAATATGTCGATGCCCTCGTTCAATATGAAAATTATCGATACGCCAAACCTAAACGGCATGTCTCCGTTGTTATCCCCTGGGCACGGGAAGATATGATATGCGATAACACAAAGATCGAAAAAGAATTAGGCATGCGGTTTACGTATTTGGAAACGATCTTAAAGGATATCCTGGCCTGGTTTAAGGAAGACCCGCAACGTTTAGCGTATTTTTCCTTAAGAGGGGAGCATTATATCCTGCGCGAGCGTACCGCTCCATTTCTCGCTGAGGTCTCGTGGGAACTCACGGATGATCTGGAAGGCCTGGTTAAGCAGTTTAAAAATAATTTGAAGCGGGTCGGATGGTTAAAAGAGGGTTATTTCAGGGTGAAGAGGAAGCTGGTTCGAGGTAACCGGATCTAAGGAAGGTTCTTTAATCTTCGGTGTTTGCGCGGCCCGCGTTCTTTTTGATGCTCTCATCATACAATTCCAGGGCTCTGTTCTTTAACAGTTTTTTGGCCTGGTCATTGCATTTTTTGGACGATACGAGGGGCTCGAATAGATCATATATGAGGAATTCATCAAACCCTTTATCTTCGATCAAGGAAAATTTGTTGTTTACCAGTTCATTGATGAATTGGCAGGACTTCTCAACTGTTCCGGTCGCGTCCTCGTTTTTGATCTTATCTTTGAGGTAGGTGCTGAAGGTCTCAAAAACAAAAATAGTCTCTTCTTCAAATTGCTCATCGATGAGGCTTTTAAATTCCGGGACGGTCGTGAATAGGTTTTCGATAAGTACGTTCATGTTTTAAGAAATCCGGGCTAGCGGGTTGTTTTTCTTAGTGAATGGTTTATCATAATTTAAAGGGCATGTCAATTGTGCTTTTTAAAGGAAGGACGGGCTCTGAACCTTGATGGTCAGGCAGCTTGACGAACATATCCTATTTTTTTTAAATCATGTTCTAAGGGACGATTTTCTGGACGGCTTTATGTTCATGGTTTCCGAACTGCAATTTTGGGCGGCGGCGGTCT
>MHFY01000057.1:12585-13831 GCA_001805375.1 Omnitrophica WOR_2 bacterium GWA2_47_8
GTGGAACCCTTGCAGGCTCCGATGAGTTATTCTTTCCCCTCGGGGCACGCGTCCATATCCCTTTTTTATGCGGTTTTATTGAGCTATCATTACCCCAAATATAGATTTGTTTTTTATTTTTTTGCCTTCCTTATTGGCCTAAGCCGTGTGTATCTGGGGGTCCATTATTTCTCAGATGTCTTGGCTGGTTTTGCCCTGGGGTTTTTAATGGGAAGGCTGATCATTCTTTTGGAGAATTTTATTTTTAAGGAAGTAAAGCGGGAAAGGGGTAGCGTGCGATGAAAGGTTTATTTTTGATCATGTTAATATATATTTTTCAATTACCTGTTGTGAATGGCTGGGCAGAAGTAAAGGTGCCGACTGTTTTTGTTACACAAGATGAGTGCGAACAAAAGACGGGCATGCAATGCAGCTACGTGATGTGCGACTATATCCCGGAAGGCAAAACTTTTGAAGAAGTTTGCGGGAAAGGGTTTCAGGAAGGCTGGGGCCCCACGTCTGTGAAACTGGACCTTTTGAATAAAGATAATGCTTATGAATGCGGAAAAAAGGGCGGATACTTGACCGAGGAAGGGGATATTCCGGGCCGATGTAACTTGCCCACAACGGACAAAGGAAAGATATGTAGCGATGATAGTGAATGCGAAGGGGACTGTATCGCTGCGCTGACCGGAAATCAATTCGAAGATATCAAAGACGGCAAGCTGGTCGTGAAGACCCAGGGTATTTGTTCAGATCATGTTTTTGTTTTAGGCTGCCATCCGCATGTGGAAAATGGGGAAATTAAAGGGATTGAGTGTCGGGATTGAGGAAATCCCGCGGCGCGCAAAAATGCGCGCCTGGGATAAATGCTTTGGCTTTCTGAGCCAAAGCACCCCTTAAATAAAATTATCAAAGGGGTTTGTACAATAACTTACGTCACTTCGTTCCGTAAGCCTAAGCCTCATTTAATATCCCAAGTTCGGCCCCAGCCATTTTTCAACTTCTTCGACCTTGAGGCCTTTCCGTTTCGCATAGTCGGTGACCTGGTCCTTGTCGATCTTTCCAACGGCAAAGTATTTGGATTTAGGATGGGCAAAGTAAAGCCCGCAGATGGAGGCGGCGGGGTACATGGCGAGGCTTTCGGTAAGAGAAATTTTTGCGTACTTTTCGACTTCCAATAATTTAAACAGCGTCGGTTTTTCCGTATGGTCCGGCTGGGCAGGGTAGCCCGGCGCCGGGCGGATTCCTTGGTATTTACCTAATA
>MHFY01000057.1:13840-14766 GCA_001805375.1 Omnitrophica WOR_2 bacterium GWA2_47_8
AATCGTCGTGTTCTTTTTCAAATTTTTTCAAGACCGGTTCAATGCCGATGCCGGCGGTGACCGCAAAGGCGCCGATGTAATCTTTCACTTTAGATTCTTTGGGCGCGATAAAATCCGAAAGCGCTAAATAGGGTTTATCGTCATCCCGTTTGACCTGCTGGCGAAGCGTGTGAAATCTCGCGATGGCCTTGTCGCGTTTTTCGTCTTTATAGACCTCGATATCATCCCTAACGCTGTTGGCCGGATAAAATCCGACGACCCCGTGGGCGGTCAAAAGTCGGCGGCTGATGATCTCTTTTAATAATTTCTGCGCGTCATTGAAAAGTTTGGCCGCTTCTTTTCCGGCCTTGGCGTCTTTTAGGATCTGCGGGTATTTTCCCTTTAATTCCCAGGCGATAAAGAACGGCGTCCAGTCGATGCGTTCCTGGATCTTGCTCAGGTCAAATCGTCGCAGGACTTTATTCCCCAAGACAGAAGGGGTAGTGATGGGGATATTTTTCCAATCGGATCTCAAGCCCTTCGTCCGTGCTTCTTTTAAAGGTAAAAAGTTTTTTTCAGCTCTTAAGCCCGCGTGCTCTTTTCGCAGGCGGTCGTATTCTTCTTTGGTCTTTTGAATGAACGCCGGGCCGGACGCGTGGTCCATGAGGTTACGGCACACGCCCACGCTTCGCGAGGCGTCTTTTACGTGAACGGTAAATCCGTTGTAGTTGGCCGTGATCTTGACCGCCGTGTGATTGACCGAGGTCGTAGCTCCGCCGATTAGCAAAGGAAGTTTAAATCCCTGGCGTTCCATTTCTTTGGCCACATGGACCATCTCATCGAGAGAAGGTGTGATCAAACCGCTTAACCCGATCATGTCCGCTTTTTCTTTGATGGCGGTTTCCAATATCTTGTCGCAGGGCACCATGACGCCCAAGTCCACAATG
>MHFY01000057.1:14776-19479 GCA_001805375.1 Omnitrophica WOR_2 bacterium GWA2_47_8
GTCTTTGAGGCGGAGCTTTTTTCTTTTTCGATGAAAGGCGTTAAATAGGCCACGGCCTTTTTCATGACGCGCGCGCTTTTAACCACCTGCGGCAGGAACATCTTTCCGGCGCCGAACAGGTCGCCGACCACGTTCATCCCGTCCATCAAAGGGCCTTCGATGACATCCAGCGGGCGTGTGGTGTTCTTGCGTGCTTCTTCGGTGTCCACGTCGATAAATTCCGTGACCCCGTGCACGAGGGCGTGTTTCAGCCGTTCGTTGACGGATTGTTTGCGCCAGGCCAGGTCTTCAACTTCCTTTTTGCCTTTGGATTTTACATTTTCGGCGTATTTAACCAGGCGTTCGGTGGCATCAGGCCGGCGGTTTAAAAGCACATCTTCAACCAGTTCCAGCAGATCTTTCGGGATATCATCATAGACCGTGATCATCCCGGCGTTCACGATGCCCATATCCATGCCAGCTTTGATCGCGTGATAGAGAAAGGCCGAATGCATGGCCTCACGCACCGTGTTGTTGCCGCGGAAAGAAAAGGAGACGTTGCTCACCCCCCCGCTGATACGAATGTGGGGGAGGGATTGTTTGATCAATCGCGTGGCTTCAAAATAATCCTTGGCGTAATTGCTATGTTCCTCAATGCCGGTCGCCACCGCGAAGATATTCGGGTCAAAAATAATGTCCTCTGCCGGAAGGCCAACCTCCTGCGTCAAGATTTTATACGCGCGGGTGCAGATATCGGCCTTTCGCTTAACGGTATCGGCCTGGCCCTGTTCATCAAAGGCCATGACAACCGCGGCGGCACCGTAGCGTTTGACTTTTTTTGCCTGATCTTTAAAAGATCTTTCGCCTTCTTTGAGGCTGATCGAATTGACGATGGCCTTGCCCTGCACGCATTTTAGGCCGGCCTCGATCACGGACCATTTGGAAGAATCGATCATGATCGGCACGCGGGAGATGTCGGGTTCAGCGGCGACCAGGTTCAAGAATTTGACCATCGCTTTTTCAGAATCGAGCATCGCTTCATCCATGTTGATGTCGATCGCCTGCGCGCCGGCCTCGACCTGCTGGCGGGCCACGGACAAGGCCTCGTCGTAATTGCCGGCGAGGATAAGCTGCGCGAATTGTTTTGAACCCGTGACATTGGTCCGTTCGCCGATATTAAGGAAGTTGGTGTCGGAACGGATCACCAGCGGTTCCAAACCGCTGTACGCGGATAGGACCGGAAGGTTCGGGATTTTGCGCGGGGCAATATTTTTAACCGCGTCAGCGATCGTCTTGATGTGTTTCGGTGTTGTCCCGCAGCATCCGCCCAAGATATTGATAAATCCGCTTTGGGCAAATTCTTTGACCAATTCCGCCATCTGTTGAGGCGTTTGGTCGTACTCTCCGAATTGATTAGGCAAACCGGCATTAGGATAACAGCTGATGTAAGCCGGCGCGATGCTGGAAAGTTCTTCAATATATTGGCGCATATCTTTTGCACCCAAAGCGCAGTTTAATCCGACAGCCAACGGATTGGCGTGCTTGATGGAGATCCAAAAGGCTTCCGTGGTCTGTCCGGACAGTGTGCGCCCGCTGGCATCGGTGATCGTTCCGGAAATAATAACGGGTAACTGTTTTCCGATCTTCTCGAAATAGGCATCGATCGCGAAAAGGGCGGCTTTGGAATTTAAGGTATCGAAGATCGTTTCGACCATCAGAAGGTCGACCTTGCCGTCGATCAGCGCGCGGACCTGTTCGGTGTAAGCCTCCACCAGTTGATCGAAGGTGACCGCCCGGAAACCCGGGTCATTGACATCCGGAGAAAGGGAGGCGGTGCGGCTCGTAGGCCCGATCGCCCCGGCGACAAAACGGGGCCTTTTCGGATCCGTTTTGGTGAATTTATCCGTAACACTGCGGGCGATCTTGGCGGCGGCTAAATTGATGTTATAAACTTCCTTTTCCATCTTATAATCCGCCATGCTGATCGAAGTGGAATTAAACGTATTGGTCTCGATAATGTCCGCGCCGGCTTTAAGGTACGCCGCGTGGATCTCTTCAATGATCTTAGGCTGGGTGATGGACAGAAGGTCGTTATTTCCCTTTAGATCCTGCGGATATTTGGCAAACTCCTTGCCGCGGTATCCTTTTTCATCCAGTTTATAGGTCTGGATCATGGTGCCCATGGCACCGTCGAGGATAAGGATGCGTTCCTTGAAGAATTTGTGCAGGGGATGTTGTAAACTTTGATTTTTCATACTGATAACATAGAGGAAATGGGAAAAAAAGTCAATGACTTCCCATGCCGTATTCTTCTCAGTAAAGTGGGGCAATGGCGGCTTGCGTGTGTCCGGGGAATATTATTTTTGACAAATGGATCGGCCGGCTATATACTTTGAGAGTCTTCTCGATCCCCCTCAATGAAATAATGTATGTCTAGAAAAATTTTTCTTCTTGCTGTTCTTCTTACCGGCGGGGCCCTTTTAGGGTTTCCTTCTGATTCTTTTTCTCAAACCAACGTCAGCGGCCCGATCACCCAAAATACCACCTGGACGCTTGCGCCCATTCCGCCGAATAACGGAAGCCCTTATATCGTTACCGGAGATATAACGATTAATTTCGGCGTGACCTTGACCATTCAGCCCGGGGTGGAGGTGAAGTTCGCCGGCAATTTCAAAATAACGGTCAACGGTACCTTAAACGCGGCAGGGACTTCTTCACAGAATATCCGGTTTACCTCCAATCAATCTACCCCGGCGCCGGGGAACTGGAAATCGATCTATTTCAATGGCGTGTCCAGCAATAACAGTGTTTTGGATTATGCCATAGTCGAATACGGCGGCAATATCGACGGAGCGAATATTTATCTGGAGCAATCCTCTCCGACCATCACGAACTCTACGATTTCTTACAGCAGTGATTTTGCCATGACGCTGCATAGTTTTTCCAGCGGCACCTGCTATCCAAACTTTTCAAATAATACATTCACCAATAATGCCAAAAATGCTGTACGGTTTTTCGGGAATGTCTATTATTCAGGCACTTTACAAAAGGCAAACGCACCGTATGTGATCACTGACCCGATCATCATCCATGATGTAACACCGATTCCTACCGTTTGGACGATAGGCGCCGGCGTGGAAATGCGGTTTGATGCCGGCAAGCGGATCAATATGGGCGACCCTCCGTCAAATCATAACGGCGGATTAAATGTCCAGGGGACAGTCAGCGAACCGGTGATCTTCACATCCAATCAGCCTGCCGGGACTCAGACACCCGGATTTTGGTCGGGGCTTGCGCTGTTAAGAGGATCCGCGACGATCGACCACGCCCGGATCGAATATGCGGACTATGGCGTATATGTCCCTTCCGGTTCATCCGTATACGGCACGCCGACCATTCAGAGCAATCTTATTCAGAACAATAATAGAGGGATATTTTTCGAACCGTCAACGAGGTCGAATATCCTCAACAACACAATTACCAATAACAGTTACGGGATCTATGCCGGATGTAATCTCAGCACCGGATGTAACCCCGTGATCAATTTTAATTCGATCCATTCCAATACCGCCTATAACTTGTATACGCATAATTATAACGAGCCGGCTACGGCCAGGATCAATGCCGTCAATAATTGGTGGGGTTCAAATGACCCAAATGTATTTTTAGCAACGATCCACGATTATTTGGACAACAATAATTATGCGGCTGTCGATTTTGCCCCATTTTTAGACGCTCCCGCCGGCAATCCGAACACAAGCTGGAATGACCGTTTGTACGGCAATTATCAGAATTTAACGTTAGTGGCTGCGTACAGTCCTTATCGTGCGATCAGAAACGTGGTCATTGCACCGACTAAAACTTTGACGATTAATCCCGGTGTGGAGGTTAAGTTTGACAGTGGTTATGGATTGTTGATCAGGTGGGGGACTCTAAACGCGGCAGGGACCTCCAGCACTCCCATCCGGTTTATGTCAAACGCAGCTACTCCCGCGGTCGCGGACTGGACCGGTATCCGTCTGGAATATCCATCGCCAAGCAGTATTATTGACTACGCAAATATTGAATATGCGGACACAGGTCTTTACATCTACTATGGCTCTCAGCCCATATCCAACAGCTCTTTTCAGCATAATAATACCGGGATCACGATGGTCGGCACATCCACGTCTTTAATAACCAACAACGTATTCGACAATAACGTCAATTATGGGCTTAACCTGTTGGCGAGTAATATTATCCCGCAGCCTATACCAGTCGTGCATTACAATTCTTTTCTTAATAATGGGCAGTATGATCTTTACACTGGCATCGCCGGTGTTAACGTCAATGTGAGCGGTGTTATCATCGATGCCGAGAACAACTGGTGGGGGACCGCGAATCCCACCCAGATCCCGGCGTCGATTTGGGACTATTTTGACAGTAACTGGAGGCCGAGGGTGGATTACGCTCCTTATTTGGTCTCGCCCCCCGGACAAAGTATTTTTATTACCAATAATTCGGTAACGCGGCGCTTTTTCAATCCGGTTCGCTCAGAAACCACGCAAATCAATTATACTTTAAGCGAAGCGGCAGATGTAACGATTAAGATTTTTGATGACAGCCAGCTCCTTGTCCGGACCCTGCTCAATAATCAGCCTAAATCTTCGGGATCAAATTCGGATGTATGGGACGGCAGGGACGACAACGCCCAACTTTTGCCGGATGGTGCATACAAGTATACG
>MHFY01000057.1:19513-20611 GCA_001805375.1 Omnitrophica WOR_2 bacterium GWA2_47_8
TATATGACCCTTTTGATCCGATTCTGCGCGAGGCTAATATTAGTAATGTTAGCATTTCTCCAGCCACAAGTTTTAACCCCTCCAGGGGGGAACGGTTGCGGATTCAATATGATTTGAATGTTCCGGCTTTCGTTACGTTCAAATTTGCTTTTTATTCTCCTTATGTGGATAACGAACTCAGAGATGCTGGGACAAATATCGATTATTGGGATGGGCGTATTGATGGTGGCAGTATTTTAGACCTGACAACGCCGGGGGCTGTTTTTGAAGTGACAGCAACAAATACACAGGTTTTAGAGCCGAATATTATCGTCCTCAAACGATCCACAACTCTGGATGTGCCCGTATTGGTGACAGATCCTTATGTGATTCGGCCGCTTTATAATGAAATAATCGGGATCACATATGCAATTACCGAAAATGCCACCGTCAGCGTTTCAATTCTGACTCCCGACGGCAATACGGTGTTGACGGCATTAGAAGGTCCGGTTTCGAAAACGGCCGGTACATATACACTGGTTTGGGAAGGAAGAACTTCGTCCGGGGATATGGTTACCGACGATGGTGATTACCGTGTCCGGGTTGAAGGGATCGATAGTTTTGGAGTCAGCTTTATCAGAGACGGCAATATCAGGATAATGTACTGATGATAAGACACAATAAATACAAAAAGGAAATATTAACTATAGTCCTGATGTCCTTAGGTGTATTCGGTGCCGCCGGAAAGGCCCATGCGGTATGTTGGTGTGACGGCAATAGAATAGTGACGCATCAGAGTTGTCCTTTATATTGGGCTTATTGTTGTGCGAATATAGGAACCTGGAATTGTTCTCAAGGACAATATCTGGGTTCCGTAGACATGTCCGTCCGTCCCGCGGATAAAGATGTCCGGCCCAGGCCGCAAAATAATTCATGTGGGGTAGGTGACCCTGTCTACCTGCAGAGCGGGCAGTTCTATTATCAATGCAATGATCTTTCCATCCCGGGCCGGAAACTCAATGTTGAACTGCAGCAGACGTATTTCAGCGGAATGTCCTTTCCCGGCCCCTTCGGCTACGGGTGGTCCCTCAATTATTACATGCGCCTGCACAGGCTCAG
>MHFY01000057.1:20751-20951 GCA_001805375.1 Omnitrophica WOR_2 bacterium GWA2_47_8
AGGGGGACAAATACCAGTTCGACGCCGGCGGAAAACTCACCGCCATCCAGGACCGGAACAGCAATACCATTTCCTTGGCGTATAGTTCGACCAAACAGCCTTTTACCGGGTTCAGCGCCTTCAGCCAGAACCCGTCGGCCCGCATCCCGATCGGCCTGGATTACCGTCTGGAAACCCTCACCGACACGACCGGCCGGGTC
>MHFY01000058.1:0-1534 GCA_001805375.1 Omnitrophica WOR_2 bacterium GWA2_47_8
AGATAAAAATAGATCGCGGCGACGCTCACCAAACACATCGAAAGCCATACAGCGCTATGAAAGATATGGCGGGCCGTAACGGTCAAAAGCGCGAAGATACAGGTACTGAAAGCTAAGATATAAAAAATAATGTCGATCACGGGCTATGGCTGTTTCTGTTCTGGTGTTGTTGGATTAGGGGCTGCCGGAGCATCCTTGGCCTCTTGTGCCGGTGCACTCGTCGGACTCGTTGCTGCGCTTGTACCGACCGCGGGAGCCGCCGGACTCGCGCCAGCCGCAACCGGGGCCGGAGCAGCTTTTATAACTTTCCCCACGGTATTATCATTATTCCTTTTTACTTCTGCTGCAAAATCATAATTTGCACTAACGTGCGTGTATTTATGAGCATCCATAAGATCAATGTTAACGATCTGATCATGGGAATACGCGGAAACCTCATACATCTTATTCATAAAGATCGCGTCGGTCGGGCAGATCTCATCGCATAACCCGCAAAAGCAGCATAATTCCGCGTTAAAGGTAAATTTCGTGATCTCATTCTTCTTTTTATCTCCCGCCGGGACCTGTTTGTGGGATAAATACAGCGCCGCTACAGGGCAAATCTTGATACACTGATAACAAATGACGCATGCCTCGGGTTTTAGATCGACCATGCCGCGATAATTATTGGTCATGGGTTGTTTTTTTGATGGATAATCCAGCGTGACCGACGGGGCAAAGAAATTCCTGATCGTTACCTTCATGCCGATCAGAAGGCTGATAAAGCTTAAATAAACAACTTTGATTTGTCTCAACATCTGAACCTTTCAGTGTCAAGTGTCAGGTTCACAGCAGTTTACTTGACACATGACACTTAAAACTTGACACGAATATTCTATTTAACCATCCACCAACCGCTGATCAATAAATTCAATAACGCGACCGGTGTTAATACCTTCCACGCAAAACTCATCATCTGGTCCATGCGCACCCGCGGAAGCGTCCAGCGCACCCACATCAAAAGAAAAACGATCCCGTAACTCTTAAGCAAGAACCAAACTACCGACGGCAGTATGGGCCCCTGCCATCCGCCCAAAAACAAGGTCGCCGCGATGGCGGAAACAATAAAAAAATTCGTATACTCCGAAACAAAGAACATGGCAAATTTCATGCCGGAATATTCCGTGTGATATCCCGCGCCCAGTTCAGATTCCGCTTCCGGGATATCGAACGGAACGCGGTTCACTTCCGCCGTCGCTGAGATCAGATAGACCAAAAACGCCAGGGCCAGGTTAGGTTTCAAAATAAACCACCCGTGCTGCTGGGCCTGGACAATTTCCTGCATGGAAAGCGTTCCGGTTTCCATGATAACTAAAACAATGGATAGAAGTAACGGAACCTCATAACTAATGATCTGTGCCGCCGAGCGCATCCCGCCTAATAGTGAATATTTATTGTTTGAACCCCATCCTGCCATAAAGATCCCTAAAACGCAGACCGAAGTAATAGACGTAATGAATAAGATCCCGACATTCAGATCATGAACGACTAAATT
>MHFY01000058.1:1833-8314 GCA_001805375.1 Omnitrophica WOR_2 bacterium GWA2_47_8
TGGTGCCTCCATCGCTGACCAAATAAAAACCTAACTCCCCGCGCGGATTTTCCGTCCGTAAGTAAGCCTCTCCCGGCGGGCCTTTATATACTTTATTGACCTTGGACACGGCGTTGCCCGGTGGAAGCCCGCTGATAGCCTGCTCAATGATCTTTAAGCTTTCGCTTATTTCATCCAGCCTGACCTTAAACCGGTCCCATGAATCCCCTACTTTTCCAACGGGGACATCGAATTTAAAACGGTCATAGATCATATAAGGTTCATCTTTACGCAGATCCCACTTAACTCCGGAGGCGCGCAGCATGGGCCCGGTGACGCTATAATCGATAGCGACCTCGGGTTTTAAGATCCCGATATTTTTTGTCCTGGCTAAAAAGATGGCATTATAGGTTAAAAGCTCGTTATATTCTTTTAATTTTTCCCGCTCATATTTAATAAAGTCTTTAATATACTTCTCCGCGTGGGGCGGTAATTCGGTCTGCACGCCGCCGATGCGCATATAATTGAAGGTCAAGCGCCCGCCGCAGAGTTCGTCAAAAAGCTGGACAACTTTCTCGCGGTCCCGGAAACAATAAAACATAGGTGTCGCATAGGCTCCCAGATCCTGGGCAAAGGTCCCTATACCGATCAAATGGCTGGAGACCCGGTTCAGCTCGGCAATGATGGTGCGGACATAAGAAACGCGTTCGTTGACCTGAATATTGAGAAGTTTCTCGACAGCCAAGACATACCCTAAATTATTGTTCATCGAAGCCAGGTAATCAAGACGGTCCGTGAAAGGGATAAACTGAGTGTAGGAACGGTTTTCCGCGATCTTTTCACAACTGCGGTGAAGGTATCCAATATGCGGCCGGCAGTCTACAACGATCTCTCCGTCTAAATGCAGCTCCAGATAGAGGACCCCGTGCGTGGAGGGATGCTGCGGGCCCATGTTAACGACGAGCTCTTCAGAACGGAATTCGCCTTTTTTTATATCTTGCGGGGCAATTTCACCCATACACTTGCTTTCTAGTATTGCTACAGCTTAAACTTATCCGCCTGCCTTCAATCCTTCGCTTTCCGGCAACCGATAAAAGTCAGGACGGTTAAAATCTTTTCTTAAAGGAAAATCAGTCCACTCATCCGGGTTTAAAATTCGGCGCAGGTCCGGATGATTTAAAAACTTAACGCCGAATAGATCATACACTTCTCTTTCCAACCAATCCGCGGACCGCCACAGGTGCGTTAAACTCTCGACGGTCAAATCGTTCATGGCCAAAAAAACTTTCAAGGTAAGCATATAACGGTGTTTAAAGGTATAAAGATGATACACCATTTCCATTTTATCCTTGCGGTCAACGGCCGTGATACAGTGACAGTTTTTAAAGGCCAAGTCAGAATCCTTTAACAGTTTCGCGACCGTCAAAAGATTATCTTTTTTGATCACGATGGCTTTGGGCTGTTCTTCAACCACAGCACCGGGAAAATGCTCGCTGATGATCTTAGCTACCTGTGCTTGTTCCATTTTGATCTGTCTTTGGTTGATGTTTTTCCGGGGTGTTCTGCGGCGCCTTGCCGTGCAAACCTTCGATAACTTTTTCCGTAGATTCTAACTGCTCTTTCATAACACCCTGGGCGTTCCCCGGCATAATGAACTTCTCCGGAAGATCGATCTCGGGGTTGCCATTGTGCTGGATTTTTTCCTTCAATTTTAAAATGCCATGCATGAGACCTTCCGGCCGGGGCGGACACCCCACCACATGCACATCAACGGGGATCCCTAATTTCTCCGTCCCCTGGACCACGGAATAAGTATCATGATAAAAGATCCCTCCGCCGATGGCGCAGTTGCCCATGGCGATGACATATTTGGGTTCCGGCATCTGGGCGTAAAGCTTTTTCATGCATTCACCCATCTTAACGCAGATGGTGCCGGCCACGATCATCACATCGCACTGGCGCGGGCTGGCCCGGAAAACCCCGGACCCTAAACGGTCAATATCGAATTTTGAAGCGCCGGTCGCCATCATTTCAATGGCACAGCAGGATAAACCGAAGGTCAACGGCCACAGAGAAGACCCCTTGGCCCAATTAAAAAGATCTTCAGATTTGGTCATAATAATTTCACCGCCGGGAAACTTCTGCATCATTTTTTCGCCGGCATAACTTCTATTTATCGGTTTTTCTATTGCCATTCTAACGCTCCTTTCTTCCAAGCATACAGCAGTCCAAGCGTAAGAATGAAAATAAAAATAAGCATCTCAATATAGGCCACCATCCCTAACTGCTTAAAGACAACCGCCCATGGGACAACGAATAAAACTTCCACGTCAAAAATAACGAAGATCAGGGCAAATAAATAATAACGCACATTGAATTGAACCCGGGAATTCCCCTTCACTATTTCCCCGCATTCATAGGGAGCAACTTTTACCGGGTCGTAAGGAGGATTCGGCCGTATCAGCCAGGAGACTGTAAAGGCCGCTCCCACAAAGAAGATCCCTAACCCTATAAATGACAAGATGTAAATATAATCGGGAATCATGGTTTCTCTACTATTCCTCTCGACACGTACTGAGCATTATATCCCTGCTTGAAATATATAGCATATATTTTTTCCTAAAAAGGTCAACCTAAATTCTTAAATTTCCGATACTTACCTTGCTAATTTGCTATGGAACCGGCTATATCCAAAGTAGATCACGCTCCCGATAGCCAGCCACACAAAAAGCCTGATCCAGGTTTCAACCCCTAACGAAAGCATCATCGCCAAACAGACAACGATCCCCAGGATCGGGACAAGCGGCACAAAAGGCGCCCTATAAGACCGGGGCCATTCCGGGTGAAGGTAGCGCAAAACCAGGACTCCTCCGCAAACAATGATAAAAGCGAACAAAGTCCCTATGCTAGTCATGTGTCCTAACTTTGAGATCGGTACAAATCCCCCAAACAAACTGACAAAAACCATAAATAAGATATTGGACCGCCAGGGGGTATGCCACTTCGCATGAATATCGGAAAAAAGTTTCGGCAAAAGCCCGTCTCGGGACATGGCATAAAAGACCCGTGATTGCCCCAGAAGCAAAACCAGCATCACGGAAGTGAATCCGGCAATGATCCCCAGCTTGATCAATTTCTGCAGCCAGGGAAACGGGGTCAGATCAATAGCCGTGGCGACCGGGGCCGCATCCCCTCTCATTGCCTGATAATTGACCATCCCGGTCAAAACAAAGGCAAAGACCACATACAAGATCGTACATACGATCAACGAACCGATGATCCCTATCGGGATATCCCGTCGAGGATTCTTGGCTTCCTGGGCCGCGGTTGAGACCGTATCAAATCCGATATACGCAAAGAAGATGACTCCCGCGGCGCGCATAATGCCGCTCCATCCGAATTCGCCGAACACTCCCGTATTAGGGGGAATGAACGGCGTATAATTTTCCCTCTTGATAAAAAACAACCCGACCGATATAAAGATAAGAACAACCGCGACCTTGATAACCACGATCACCTCATTAACCCGGGCTGATTCACGGATCCCGATCATCAAAAGCATTGAAAGGACCGCTATGATAAAGATCGCCGGCAAATTGATGATCCCTGTAACTTCCGTTCCATCAAGCAGTTTCACGCTTTCAAAAGGGCAAGAAACCAACTGGGCCGGCAAGATGATCCCCAAATCCTTCAAAAACGAAACAACATACCTTGACCAGCTCACTGAAACCGCGGCCGCGCCCATCGCATATTCCAAAACCAGGTCCCATCCGATGATCCACGCCATCAACTCTCCCATCGTCGCGTAAGCATATGTATAGGCGCTTCCGGCAACAGGTATCATGGTCGCGAGTTCACTGTAACACATTCCCGCAAAAGCGCATCCGACTGCGGCAATGATAAAAGATAAAAGCACGGCCGGGCCGGCGTGTTCTCCCGCCGCGATCCCGGTCAATGAAAAAAGCCCCGCTCCGATGATCGCCCCGATACCTAAAGCAACCAGGCTGGCCGGCCCCAATGTACGCTTTAACTGTTGCCCCTCGTCTCCTTCGCTGGTCAACTGGCTCAACGGCTTTCTTGCAAATAAACTTTTGAGCTTTGCCATAGGCGTCCTCCCGCCATTTTTCCGCCATTCTATTTTTTGAAGGAAATGGCGAGGCTCGCCCGATTTAACGGACGTCCTTTTATAAAACCCAAGGTTTATCTTTGGGAGTGATAAGTCCTACCGAGACAATGGCCTTCAAGCATTCTTCCGGGGTCCACCCGGGATCGACCGTTTCTGAGGCTTTAACCACACAAACAAATCCCGAACCCGGCGTTGGGGCCGTGGGAACAAGGACAAAATAAAATTCTTCTCCGGTTTTATTATTTTTCATGGAATTCATGACAAAAGCAGGGACCATCAGCCCATCCTTATTTAATCGCACCAAAACCGCTTTTTTCGAAGTTTCCTTTGTTCCGTCGACTAAAGAAAGCCCTTGAGAAAGCTGTTTTCCGACGCTATAAACCGTATTAATAAAAGGGATCCTCTGGCCGACGGCGTCGATGAACCTGATCAGCTGGTGGCCGATGATATTGCTGATAATAAGGCCGATGGTGTATAAGGTGACCAGAACCAACAATATCCCCAATCCCGGGATTTTCCGGACCTCCCAAAAGTGATTTAAAAATTCCAAAACCCGTTTATCGATCAAACTATAAAGCAGCTCGACGGCGAGGAGACACAATAAAAGCGGTATAATGGCTAAAAGCCCTCTCACAATACAACTGCGGATATGCTGGAAAAAATGTTTCATTGGAAACCCTCTTTCATAATGGCCTTTTCATGACCAATAATATAAAAAAGTTTAACCCCGGTTTTCCCTTAATATTCCAATAGATGGAACTCGGACGAGCGCTTATTTCTATTTATTTTTTTTTAAACCGACACAGGTTGTTTGTCTTGGGTGGTTTTTAATCCGAACGTAAAGCCGGATCGAACCTTTTCAATGAGGATAGGGATTACTTGCAAATAATCGCCTACGATCCCGTAATCAGAACTGCTAAAAATAGGAGCCTTGGAATCCGTATTAAGGGCGACGATCTTTCCTGAGTCCTTGATGCCGCAGACATGCTGGATAGCGCCGGCAATGGCAATAGCCACGTATACTTTCGGACGGACCGTTTTCCCGGTCTGTCCGATTTGACGGCTGTAAGGAGCGTAACCATGGTCCACGGCCTGGCGGCTGGCGCCCCAGTCGGCCTTGATCCCTTTTTCCTGTAATGCCGCGACCAGATCTTTGATCAATTTAAATTCATCCAATTCCCCGCAGGGACGTCCGCCGGAGATGATGATATCCGCTGAAAAAAGGCTTGAACCGCCGACCTCTTTGCGGTCTGTCTGCAGAAGTTCAACGATAAAATCTTCCTCTTTGAGTTCCGGCGTGAATTCCGAGATCTTTCCTTTTCGATTATGATCCGGAGGCAGTGCTTCAAATGTCCCGGGACGGGCCGTGGCCATTTGCGGGCACCAAAACCCGATGATCGTAGCTAATTTACTTTCACCATACGTGGGACGGATGGCTTCCAAGCAAGGGTAAAAGGTCGATTTCAAACGTTTATTCACAAATTCACCGATCTTTAAGATCGTGCAATCCGCCGTGACCCCGGCCCGCAAGCGGCTGGCCAAACGCGGGGCTAATTCTCGCCCAGATGTCGTAGCGCCGAATAAGGCGATTTCCGGACGGCGTTGTTTGGCGATTTGAGCAATGACCGAAGCAAACGGCAGGATCAAATATTCTTTCAGGCGCGGGTTGTTGACAACAATGACTTCATCCGCTCCATGTGCGATCACCTGAGGCGCCAAATGCGCAACATTATCACCGATCAAAACAGCGGTGATGGTTGTTTTTAATTGGTCAGCTAATTTTCTCGCCGGATTTAAGATCTCTAAAGAAGAACGCGCAATAACTCCACCGGGGATTTCCACCCAGGTTAAAATACCGCTGGCCCCGTTCCGAAAATCAACGCGGGGCAATTTACTTTCTGATTTTGCCTCCGGTTCCGTCGCTGCAACAGCGGAAGCCGGCTCGGCAGGCGCATCATTTTTTGTCAAAGATTTCTTCGCAAGCCCACTCAGGGATTGGACCAGGCTAGAACTTATTTCTTCTAAATCCTTCCCGCTGAGCATGGTGACGGGCGGGCGGTTATGTTCGACATTGACCGCTTTCGCGACTACCGTCGGAGAACCGGCTAAGCCGACCGCATCCGGATTTAAACCAATATGATCTAACGTGTATGTTTCGATCTGTGCCTGCCGGGATTTAATGGCGGCGTCTAAAGAGGGGCGCCGGGCCGGGATAGAAGTAGGCGCGACTGAGATGATGCAGGGAATAGGCACCTTTAAAGTCTGAAAACCCCCCTCGATCATGCGCCTTACTTTAAGATATGTTCCGCAATATTCCACTTGCTCAACGAATGTGACCTGCGGGATCCCTAAATTCTCGGCCACCTGCGACGGGAC
>MHFY01000058.1:8337-9485 GCA_001805375.1 Omnitrophica WOR_2 bacterium GWA2_47_8
GAACCACCCGATCGTATCCCATCGAAATGGCCTTGCGTAACGATTGCTCAAAACTCGGGGGGCCCATGGACAGAACGATCAATTCCGCATCGGGGACGCTTTTCTTGATCTGCAAACCTTGTTCCAGGCCGTAAGAACAGTCGACGTTAATGATAGATTTAGCCTTGGTACGGTCCATGAGGCCGTCGGCGCCCATGCGCATTTCCGTCGGCAAAGGGACTTGGTTCATTAAGCTGATAACTTTTAGAGGCATATCACAATCCTTTTATAAGGTAATTCCGCGGCGTTTGATAAAAATCAAACGCCTAGAATAAATTCGCGCCCGTAAGTCATGTCGCTTTATGCTCCATAACTTACGCGCTCATTTACATATTTTCATACTCTGGGCCATCACCGCCATAAGGCGTAAGCCAGAGAACATTCTCATAAGGGTCTTTAATATCACACGTTTTGCAATGCACGCAATTCGACGGATGAAGCGTAAGCGCCCTTTTCCCGGTTTTTCCATCCGCCGCAATTTCAAAAACCTGCGCCGGGCAAAAACGCTGGCACGGGGCATCAAAAACTTCGATACATTGCTGGCACACATTGGCATTGGGCACCACGATATGCGTAGGCTGTTCTTCATCATGTTTGGTGCCGGAATAAAAAACATCCATTTCTTTATCAAATGTCAAAACTTTATCAAAAACCAATTCTTTTTTTTTCTCTTCTAAAAATGTTTTCCCCTGCAATTCTTTGATCGGCTGATAATGCTTATAATCTTCCCCCATTTTTAATTTACCCGTTAAAGAAAATCCGCGTCCGCCGGTCAATATCTGGGTCCCAAATTGTAAAACCCCCAAAAATAAATTACTTTTAAAGGCTTGCCTAAAGTTTCGCACCGCATAAAGCTCATTATGCACGGCACTTTTATCAAACAATTCCTGATAAAAAGCTAATTGCTTGCTGGATGTATCCTTTTTCTTAATGGCTTCAAAGGCGGCCTTGGCGGCCAGCATTCCGGATTGAATGGCCAGATGGATCCCCTTTAAACTCGGCATCGCCACCAGCCCGGCTGAATCTCCAACTATCATGACATTATCATGATAAAGCTGCGGCACGGCGAACAATCCGCCCTCGGGAATGGTTTTGGCCCCGTAACGGAC
>MHFY01000058.1:9514-9756 GCA_001805375.1 Omnitrophica WOR_2 bacterium GWA2_47_8
CGTAAATAAAACCGCCGCCGAATTGATTGAACGGCAAAGGGTAACCCATGGTGTGAATGACTTCTCCAACACCCAAATTACCTTCCGGGACTTCCCAGATCTCTTTTACGCCCAAAGAATAGATCTGCGGGTTGCGGTCTTTTTGAAGGTTAAATTTATCAACCAAAACTTTAGTAAGGTGCCCGCGCGTTCCCTCAGCCAGGATCGTGATCTTGGCGCGGACATCCGTGGGAGGCTGATAA
>MHFY01000059.1:0-147 GCA_001805375.1 Omnitrophica WOR_2 bacterium GWA2_47_8
AGGTTTCTATAAATGGTCGCGGGTTGTTATCACTCGAAAATATGAGGAAAACGGCATTGTGCGAATTCAAAGCGTTGCTGTATGCCTACCTCTTTCCCCGACACAATGTACAAGAGTTTACGAAACGTTTGCCGATGCCCCCAACTC
>MHFY01000059.1:195-829 GCA_001805375.1 Omnitrophica WOR_2 bacterium GWA2_47_8
GGAAGGGAAAACTTTTAACGATTTAGTCTTTAATTTAACCAAGAAAACTCTCGCCGAACTGACAGCAGAAAAAATGGCAGCGCTTAATGACGCCCGCGAAGTTGCAGACAATAATTATACTGCTATTCACAGAGCTCGAACGCCGTACGAAGAAGTTGTCGTAGGAACAAGGATAGAACAAGAATTAATTGCAAGGGGACATTTGATAAACCAGCTCCGCGACTGTCCGGGAATTTCCAACATGGACGCCCTGAAAATGCTCGGCGCATTTGATAGGGTCTATTATTTTGGAGATTTGTCGACCAAGTCTGGAAAATACGAATATAAATCCGGAAATTGCAGGGTTTGTAAGGCTGAAACTTTAGTCGGACCATGCAATGTGTGCGTTCCCTGCGAAAAGAAATTTGACTCCGGAGAACTCCGCTAACGGTAAGTGTGAAAAAAATTTGTTGATTTTCATGTTTCATATGCTAATCTTGCCGTAGGCGAGATTAGAACAAAGAACATAGTCACAGAACACAATGGCTGTCCCTGCCCAAAAAAGCTATAGAGACTATAAGGATCTTATCGCTTATCAAAAAGCGAAAGAGAATTCGATAAAGCTACTCCTTTATTACAAGTCTCAAAAATTAGG
>MHFY01000059.1:1079-6692 GCA_001805375.1 Omnitrophica WOR_2 bacterium GWA2_47_8
CAGGTTAATATTGCCCGGCAATCTGAGAATGAAACGGTCCTGAGCAATATTAAACGGAAAAATATCAGTTCCGAGGCATTTACAAGGATCCAGCAGTCCTTAGACGGGTCGCGGATCAATAATCAAATTGAGATCATCTACAGTTTGCCCGGAGAAACATTGGCCACCTTTTATGACGGATTAAAGAGCATCATGGACAGGGTGGATCCGGAAAAGGGAGAGATACGGATGTATCCCTTGTTGCTGCTGCGCGGGTCAGAGATGTCAGAGCCGGATTATGTCGAGAAATTTCAGATCAAAACAGCCCTGCGAAGAAGCAGTATCAACAGCGGATTTCAATACATGGACAATGAGGGGAAAGAGATCTTTTCGCTTGAAGTAGATCAGGTTGTCATATCCAACAGCAGTTTTTCATTCAAGGATTTTATGAATGTCCGTGTTTTTCACTTTTTCCTCTGTATGTTCCAAACATACAAAATTTATTCTTATGTTTTAAGATACCTCAAAGAAAAGCATGCCTTAAACCCGATCGCGTTCCTGCAAAATGTTGTCGAGGAGATCTTAAAGATATCGCCTGCGGAATATCCTTCTTTAAAAGCCATGATCGATGGCTTTTTAACTGAGATCAATGATGAATTGTATTTTACCGATGATGTGTATGATGTCGAACATATCATTAAGGACCTGAGGAATAAACCGTTCAAACGCTTGAATATTTATTACATCCTAAAACTGCTTTATTCGCCGGATATCAAAAATGATTTTTATAATTTTCTGATCGATAAGATATTGCAAAAATACATGACCAAGGAAGGGGCCAGGGGTGTGGTCAGTTACATGGACGCCTTTATCGTTGATTTTAACAATTATGAAGCTTCTAAGACCATGACGGTACTGGACCCCGCCTCAGAAGAAATGAAAACAGTAAGGCTCTTCGTGGGGGATATCGTCAACCAAACCTGGCACAAAGTAAAGAATGAAAAGATTTCCGTCTTGGATGCCTTGGACACCGTTTATGTCTTAACCTATCCGGGGTATCTTCATAAAGTGCTCTTATATAAGTCAGAGGTCACAGAGACGGCCGTTAAGCCATTGGTTTATACGCTTCATTAAGACGGCTTGTTGTAACTTTTATACGGCATCCGCGTATCGATCGATACCGGGATGCTAATTGTATTTTAATTAAATAACAGGAGGCAGAAAATGCCACAAACGACGTTAAAAGAGCCCAAACTGGAAAAAAAATTAAATTTAAGAGAATACTTTGATGATTTCAGCGACGCGTTAAAACAATGCCTGGCCAATGAGGCCAATCAAAAGGCTCTGCAGGATGCCGCCTTAATGGTCAAACAGACCAAACCGAATAAGACAAAAGTGATCTTGATCGGCAACGGCGGTTCAGCCGCGATCGCCGAGCACATGGCGATCGACCTGACGAAGAACGCCAAATTAAGGGCCATGACGTTAAGCGGTTCTCCGCAGTTAACGACGTTCGCGAACGATTACGGTTATGAATATGTTTACAGCAAGGCCATGGAGGCGTATGCCGATAAAGGCGACGTATTAATTGCGATAAGCAGCGGCGGGACATCCCCGAATATCTTGAACGCGGTAGAAGTGGCCAAGCGTTTCGGCTGCAAGGTCATCACGCTTTCCGCTTTTGAAGAAGATAATCCGTTAAGGGCAAAGGGCGACATTAACCTTTATGTCCCCACCAAGGCGTACGGATACGCGGAGATCATTCACAATCTGCTGATCCATTATATCAATGACGCGGTCATCGGCAGCGCGGTCTATAAATTCCGCTGATAACGATTAGAGGGGAAGAATGAATTTTGGGATTTTAGGTTTTGGAAAAATGGGAAAGATACGGTATGAAACATTACAGGAGAATCCCGAGTTCTCTGTCCGTAAGGTCTATGATCCGGTCGAACAGGGGATCCCGACGGATGTGAAACGCGTCAGCGATTACCGGGAGATCTTAGAGGATAAAGATATCCAGGCCATTTTTGTCTGTTCACCGAATTATCTCAACTGTAAATACGTCATAGAATCTTTAAAAGCGGGAAAGCATGTCTTCTGCGAGAAACCGCCGGGTATTTCTGTCGCGGAACTGCAGACCATGATGGAGTTGGAGCAACAAAATCCGCATTTGAAGCTCATGTTCGGATTTAACCACCGTCATCACGAAAGCATGCTGCACGCGAAAAAGCTCATTGATTCCGGCCTCTATGGAAAGATCCTCTGGCTGCGCGGCCGGTACGGGAAAAGCGTGGATGAAAAGTTCTTTTCCAATTGGCGTTCAAAAAAGGAATTTGCCGGCGGGGGGATCTTATTGGATCAGGGCATTCACATGCTGGATCTTTTCTTGATGTTTTGCAGCGATTTTCAAGAGGTTCAAGCCTATGTTTCCAATCTTTATTGGGACTTAGATATCGAAGACAATGTCTTCGCGATCTTGCGGAACAGCGAAGGACAGGTGGCCTCGCTTCATTCCACAATGACGCAGTGGCGCCATTTGTTCTCTTTGGAGATTTTCCTGGAGAAAGGCTACATCACGATCAACGGTTTAAAAACCAGCTCCAACGCCTACGGCGATGAAGAGATGACCATTGCCAGGAACCGCACTGCCCCGCCCGCCGCGATCTGGACCGATGAAGAGAATATCGTTTTCCATACGGATTTTTCCTGGAAACGCGAATTAGATATGTTCATTGACTGCATCAAGAATGACCGTCCCGTCCCCACCGGGAATACTCAAGACGCTTTAAAATTGATGAAACTCATAGAAGAAATTTATACGTCCACCCGCCGAAGCGCCCCCAGAGAGCAAAGTGGATCAAGGGGTCTGCGCTAAAAAATTGTACGAGGTGAAAAATGTCTAAAGTTATTTGTATGATCCCCGCCCGTTTGGGCAGCAAGCGAGTTAAAAATAAGAATTTAAGGTTTCTGGATGGAAAGCCTTTGGTGGCGCACGCCATCGAAAAAGCCAAAGAGGCCGGTGTTTTCGATGAGATATATCTTAACTCGGAAGCGGACATTTTAGGCGAGGTCGCGCAGAATTACGGCATTAAATTTTATAAACGCCCGCTGAAATTCGCCGAGGACGCGGTCACCAACGACCTTTTCATGCAGGATTTTCTCGATAAAGTGCCTTGCGATATCGTCATTCAGATCAATACCACCTCGCCCTTGATCACCGTCGAAGAAATAAGGGAATTTGTTAAGGCGATGAAAGATAACAATTACGATACCCTGCACGGGGTCAAGCAGGAGAGGATTGAAGGCATCTTAAAGGGCAAGACCCTTAATTTTGATCCGCTGAAGATCATGCCCAAGTCCCAGGACCTGGAACCGATCATGCTTTTTTCTTCCGGGATCATGGGTTGGAAGTCAAAGGTCCACGCCGAAAACATGAAAAAACTCGGCGCCGCCACCTACGGCGGAAAAGGGAAGACAGGTTATTTCCCCTTGAAAGGATTTTCAACCATCGATATCGATGAGGAAGAAGATTTTCAGCTGGCGGAACTGGCGCTGGCTTTTCAGAAGGTCAAAAGTGAACAAAAGCCGGTTTATTATGAGGCTCAGGATGCCAAATTGCGGGCGGAGACGGATGTTTACAGCATCCTCACAAAAGACGGTGTGATAAGAAATGACCTGGAAAATGCGAATAAGCTGGTGGTGAGTATCGGTGAGATCATCAAGGGCCAGGACAACACAAAGTCCTGGAGTAAGCGTGTTATCAATACGGAAAGCAACAGTGCGACACTGATCAGCCAGCTGCCCGGGGAGGGCAACCGCCTCCATCATCACAACGATTGGAATGAATGGTGGTATATCGTGGCCGGCCAATGGGAATTCACCATCGAGAAGAAAAAGATCCTGGTCAAAGAAGGCGACGTGGTCTTTATCGAGAAGAACAAATGGCATAGGATCACCTGTGTCGGGAACAAGCCCGCCGTCCGTTTGGCGGTCAGCCGTGATAAGGTCGCTCATATTTATAAAGAGGACACGGCGAACGCAAAACAAACCGTGAATGCGTAGAAAATTATGCACGACAGCAGTATATTCAATATCCGCATCGACTTTGAAAAAAGCAAAGGTTCTTATATTTTTGATAAGAATACCGGCCATGCCTACCTAGATTTTTTTGGCCTGTATGCTTCCTTGCCGCTTGGATATAACCACCCTATCTTCCAAACCAAAGAATTTTTAGCTGAAAGCAGCCGCCTGGCCTCCATCAAGATCCCCAACTGCGAGATCATTTCCGATGAGGCCCAGTCGTTCCTGAAGGAATTCTCCGGCCATCCGTCCATGAAACACTTTAAATACTTCCATTTTTCCTGCACCGGCGCTCTGGCCATCGAAGCCGCCATTAAGATCGCCATTGATAAAAAATCGACATCCAAACCGTGCATCATAAGCCTTAAAGAAAGTTTCCATGGCATCAACAGCTACGGCGGTTTTGTCACCGACCGTTTTTACCCCGCGAGCCTGAGGTTGGAAGGCCTTCCGGATTTCGGCTGGCCCAAGATCCATAACCCGAAGATAGTTTACCGCAACGGAGAGATCGATAAGCAAAAGACGGATGAGAGCTTGGCGCAATTTTTAAAGGAATTTGAAGCCTGCATAAAGAAGTTCGGCGCGGAAAACATCCCGGCCTTTCTGGTGGAACCCATTCAAGCCACCTATGGGGACAGTTATTTCCCACAGGGATTTTTTACTAAAAGCCGGGAGCTGTGTGATAAATACAACATTTGCCTTATCTTTGATGAGATCCAGACCGGGTTCGGCGCTACGGGCAAGATGTGGTATTTCGAACATTTCGGCATCATTCCCGACATCGTGGCATTTGGAAAAAAGACGCAGGTCTCCGGGGTGATGGCCAAGGCAGCCTACGGCAAAACATTCGAAACACCGATCCGTTTAGAGGTCACCTGGGACGGCAGTTTGCTGGATATGGTGCGTTGTAAATATATTTTACAGGCTTATAAAAAATACAATATTTTGGAAAATGCAATTGCCCGAGGGAAAGAGATCGTAAAAGGCTTAAAAGAACTTTCCGCTTTAAAAAATTTGAGGGCCACAGGGCTGTTGGTCGCGTTTGATTTTGAAAGCGCGGTTGAGCGGGATGATGTTTTTAAAACAGCGGTGCAGAAGAGACTGATCTGCAATAAAACCCGCGATCGATCGATACGGTTAAGGCCGAATTTGAACCTTAATGCCAAAGAAGCGCAGGAAGCGGTGAGCATTTTTCAGGACATCTACGCTCATCGGGGGGTGCGCTAAGCATGATCTTCGACCATCATTCCAAATTATCCAATTACCGGCAGATCCCGCATATCGATCTGGTCGTTAATTTCTTGAAAAAGGAAAATTTGAAAGCCCTGCCCACCGGCGAGATAAAGATCAAGGGCGATGACTTATTCGTTAAGGTGATGGAGTATGAACCCAAGCCGGAGGCTGAAAATAAGTTTGAGGCGCATCGCAAATACGCGGACATCCAGGTTTTGGTCGAAGGGACGGAAAAGATGCAGGTGACCTATAAAGAGGGACTGCGGGAAATAACGGCTTACGATAGCGACAATGACTATCAATTTTTTTCAAACAATG
>MHFY01000060.1:0-327 GCA_001805375.1 Omnitrophica WOR_2 bacterium GWA2_47_8
AGCACGTTCTCGATGAATCGCAAATATGAATCCGCGAGCGAATCTTTACGCGACAAGTTCACCTTCAACATGAACGTTGGCGGATTCGTGGCGCACTGGAAGAACGAAATGATGCGCGGATGTTTCACACCCTTGCCGCGACTTGGGCGGTGCTTGATGATCACGCGCGAAATAAACGCCTTCGTCTCCGCATCCGGCAAGTGAATAAACCGCGCCGCAAATACCGCGTCGATCGCGTCGAACAGTGTTTTCGTTCGAAGTCCCGAAAGTGCAGACACAAACACAATTGGTGCGTACTTCAAGTGCGGCAACAAACTCGCGATATAC
>MHFY01000060.1:389-1754 GCA_001805375.1 Omnitrophica WOR_2 bacterium GWA2_47_8
GGCAAACGCGCCGCTGACACCCAACACTAATCCAACCGTCATCACTGCTGTCACGAACCGTTTCATGTTTATCTCCCCTCTTGAACCCTCGGAAAACCGAGGGGTTCATCCTGAGCCGAAGGCGAAGGACCTCGTTGATCCTTCGTCGCTTTCCTGCCTGCCGGCAGGGCTCCTCAGGATGAGCGTCGAAAAACCTGACGCTCAATAAGGGTAATTGTAACCTTAAAATTTAGGCAAAACAAGTTTTTTTATGGAAAGTATAGTCCGGCGTGCGGTCTAAGACTTGAGCTGCAGTTCTTTTTCCAGGACTTTTATGAGAGGGGAGACTGTTTTGGAAGAGAAATCAAATTTAAGGCCTGCGGTCTTGTAGAGTACCGGGACCGGGACAGATCCGCCCCATTTCAAGGCACTCTTGTAATTCTGAAGGGTCTTTTTAAGGTTTTTCTTCGCGCTGAGCCATAATTGAAGCGCGCCTATCTGCGCGATGCCGTATTCGATATAATAGAACGGCACCTCAAAGACATGCAGCTGACGGTGCCAGAGATTAGTTTTTTCTTGTTCCAGCCCCGTCCAATCCACAAATTTCCCGCCGAAAGAATCGTAGCATTTCTGCCAGGCTTTAGAACGCTCCTCTTGCGTGTGCGTTGGGTTTTTGTAGATCCATTCCTGGAAAGAATCGACGGTCGCCACCCAGGCCAAGGTATAAACAATATCCTCCAGGTGATGGATCTTAGACCGTGCATGATCCTCTGGAGAATAAAACACGTTTAAATGATCCTCGGCTAAAAGTTCCATCCCCATCGACGCCACCTCACAAAATTCCATCTGCGCATGGCGGTAAGTGAAAAATTTCTGCCGGGAACCCGCGATCGCGTGAAAGGCGTGCCCCGCCTCATGCAGAAGGGTCCTTACATCCTGGTCCAATCCCACCGCGTTCATAAAAATAAACGGCTTCTTGGCTTCGGCTAAGACCGTTTGATAACCGCCGGGCGCCTTGCCTTTTCGGCTTTCCAGGTCCAAAAGCCCTAAGCCGGCCATATCCGTGAATTGTTTTCCTAATTCCTTGTCCAAGCGATTAAAAATTTCTTTTGTCTTGGCAATGAGCTCCTGCGATTCATCAAACGGTTTTAAAGGCGGACGGTTAAACGGATCAACCGCCATATCCCAGGGTTTAAGCGTCTCAACCTTAAGGTCTCTTCGCCGGCGCTCTAAGATCTTTTTCCAAAGAGGGACAACACACTCTTTCATGGCCTTATGATACTGATGGCACTGGGTTAAAGTGTAATCAAAGCGATGGTAGGCCTTGAATTGATACTCGGCAAAATCTTTACAGCCCGCGTTCTTCGCGATCTCCACACGCAATTT
>MHFY01000060.1:1762-3652 GCA_001805375.1 Omnitrophica WOR_2 bacterium GWA2_47_8
CAATTCCTTCCCTTCAAAAGTAACGGTCATGGCCCCGCAGATACTCTGATATTCCTGGGCCAATAATGCGACCTGCGTTTGCAGAGGGATATTCTTATCGATAAAAAGCGAAACATCGGCCTGGCTGATCTTGTCAAAGATCGAAAGATATGTTTTATCCAATTTAAATTTCTTTTGTGCTTTAAGGTATTTTTCGTCGATCCTGTGGCTTAAGGGCTTAACGGCCGGCAAAACATTCTCGATAAAATCCGTGTAGGCTTTCGCCTTGGCGGGATCGTCGGTCTGGCAGGTCATCTGGATATACAGCACGGACCCGGCCTGGTCAAACGCGGCCTCTAATTCGGAACGATTTTGAAGCCAGGCTTCTAAATCCTCCTTGGAATTGATCGGCGCTTGAATAAGCCTTTGAAGTAAAGAAACAATTGTTTCTGTGTTGGTCAAATCGGCATCTTGCGGCAGGAATTTCCGCCTTTCAAAAGCGGGGAGTTTGCTAAAATCGGTTGTGGGTGTAAGCGTGGTGCTCATATACTCTTTTCATGGGAAACAAATTCTTGACAAAATATCTTTTTCCATTATACTCATATTTCTTAAAGAAACAAGAAGTCAGAAATAAGATGTCAGAAGTCGGAAACAGAAATAACTTTAAAATTTTAATGTCTTGTCGGACCTCTTTACTTCTTACCTCTGACCTCTTAATAAAGGATCGATATGGCCAAAGAATGTGAAATTTGCGGAAAAACCCAGATCCCTGGGAACAAGTACAAACGACGCGGCGCGATCAAACGTACCGGCGGTGCGGGCGCCAAGATCGTTGGTAAAACGTTGCGGCGTTTCCTCCCCAATCTTCAAAAGATCAGGATCAAGATCAACGGGACCGTTCGACGCGGTCTTATCTGCACGACCTGCATCAAATCAGGCCGGGTCACCAAACCCTAATTACATCAAACTCTAAATCCGAAACACGAAGCCCTAAACAAATCTAAAATTCTAAATTCGAAGCACCGAATGTTTAGAGTTTAAGATTTAGGGTTTAGGATTTTATATCTTTTAGTTTAAGTTGTATGGTGGGTTCTTTGTTCCAGTCATCGATCCCGACCTGGAAGGCAATATCGATCTTCTTGCCCTGCTCGACCATTTCGCGGTATTTTCCCATGCGAAAACCAACCGCTTGAATGTTCGTCTTTCCGTCCGTCACCCAAAATTTAAGCGTATCTTTCCCTAAAACACTGGCCGGGGTCTTGACCGTCACCTGACGCGTGCAGAAAATCGGTGTGGGATTCCCTTCTCCAAAAGGTTCCATCGCTTCCACGATCTTCACGAAATCCATGTTCAGATCCGCCAACGGAACTTCGCAATCGATATCTAACGTCGGGATAAGGCTTTCTTCTTTAAAGATCGATGTCGCAAAATCATTTAAATGGGTCCGGAACGCTTCAATGTTCTCCTGCTTGATGGTCAACCCGGCCGCGCCCTTATGCCCGCCGAACGTTTCCAAGAATTTACTGCAATGCGTTAACGCCTCAAAAAGATGGAACCCGCTGATCGAACGCGCCGAGGCGGTCCCCACCCCTTCCGTGACCGAGATCACGATCGTCGGCCGGTAATACGTCTCCGTAATGCGCGCCGCCACGATCCCCAAAACACCCTTATGCCAGCCCTCTTTGCTTAAAACAATGACCTTGTGTTCTTTAAAATTAACTTCCCTTTCCACGATGCTTAAGGCCTCTTCGATGATAAGATTTTGAATTTTTTGGCGTTCAGCGTTCAGCTTTTCCAAAAAATTGGCCAAGGCAAGGGCTTCATCAGGATCTTTGCTTAAAAGAAGGTCCAAAGATTTGTGCGCCGAACCCATGCGCCCGGTCGCGTTGATCCGCGGCCCGATAATAAAAC
>MHFY01000060.1:3662-5311 GCA_001805375.1 Omnitrophica WOR_2 bacterium GWA2_47_8
CGGCAGCATGGGTTTATTTTTTATGCGCGCCACATCCAGAAGCGCGGCCAGCCCCAGATTCTTGGTCTTGCTGATCAAGGGAAGCCCGCCTTTGACAAAGATCCTGTTCTCTCCCTGCAGCGGGACCACATCCGCGACCGTGCCGATGGCGACCAGGTCGAATTCATCAAAGACATTATCACCCAGCAAGGCGTGGCAGAATTTTGCCGAAAGCCCGACTGACGCTAAATGTTTGAAAGGATAAGAACAATCACGGCGCTTGGGATTGATAACCGCGTGGGCGTTGGGAAGTTTGCCCTTGGTTGGTTCATGGTGGTCCAGGATAATAACATCGATGCCTAAAGCATTTAGGATATCAACTTCTTCATGCGCGGTAATGCCGCAGTCAACCGCGATCAGAAGGCTTACGCCCTGCTCCTTCGCGAAAGCCCCGATCTCTCCATTTAAACCATACCCGTCATTAAAACGGTGCGGGATATGATTCATGACCTTTAAACCGAAACGTTTTAAAGCATTATGCAGGATCGCGGAAGATGTCACACCGTCCACGTCATAATCACCGAAGATCAAGACCGTCTCATTATTCGCCAGCGCTTTTTTAACCCGCGCCATGGCCTTGTCCATGTCCTTTAACAAGAACGGATCATGCAGGGTCTTCAGATCCCCCTTTAAAAAAAACTTCGCCTCTTCCACGGTTTCAACGCCGCGGTTGATCAATAACTGCGCAACGGTCGGGTGGATATTCAGGCTATCGCTTAATAAAACCTGCAGACTCGGGTCAGGGTGTTTGATAAGCCAGCGTTTGGAAAGAAGTAGAGACATAAAGGTTACTATAAGTTACTAATGGTTACGAGTAGTTACGTTATTAAATCCCAAACTCTAAATCCTAAACCCTAAATAAACTCAAAATTTAAAACCCAAATCATTGGGATTTAACAACAATGGCACCAAAAATCTTGGTCAATTCTAATGATTCCTGAATTAAGGCCTTCTTTTCTTGAATATATTCATCTTTTGGTTCACTTAAATTTAACCAATACTGACTTTCCTTGGATTCTTTTCGTGAGATTTTTATTCTTAATACAAAATCTTTCTTACTTAAAGACTCTTCTGCCTCAATATAATTTGCTCCAATCGATCCAGCCGATCGACTTAGTTGCTTTCCGACTTCAAGATTAGATATTGTCTTAGGCAAACGATTAACATAAACCATTGCTCTTTGGGCAAACTGAAGTGTTCGTTGTCCTAAGTTATACTGTTTTGGATTTTGTGTTTCAATCATTTGAATTTATTTAGAGTTTAGAGTTTTGGGTTTAGTGTTTTTATTACATCTTTTTCGGCGCGGTGACGCCCAGTAACCGCAGTCCGTTTCCCAGTACGATCCGTGCCGCTTCGATCAATCCTAAACGTTCTTCGGATAAAGCCTTATTGGCCTCATCAATAACGCGGTGTTGATTGTAAAATTTATGAAAAGCGCCGGCCAATTCCTGCAGATAATTCACCAACGCGAACGGGTCATGCTGATTCTGGCAGATAAGCAGCGCGTCCGGGAATTGCCCTATCGTTTTGACCAGATCGATCTCTTCTTCCTTCTCTAAAAGGGTAAACGACTTCTGCTTAAGCTTTAAATGGGATTCTTTCGCTTTATC
>MHFY01000060.1:5340-11957 GCA_001805375.1 Omnitrophica WOR_2 bacterium GWA2_47_8
CGGCATCCACACCCACCTCCTCTATGACCTCGCGCAGGCTGATGTACTGGCCCCGGCGCGTGGACATGGACAAAGGCTTTCCATCCCTATAGATCGTCGCCAACTGAACAATGATCACGTGCAGATCATCCGCGTCGTATCCCAACGCGTCAACCGCGGCCTTGATGCGCGGGATATACCCATGATGGTCCGGCCCCCAGATGTTGATGACTTTATTAAACCCGCGCTTGAATTTATCCCGATGATACACAATATCCGGGGCCAGATACGTGTAACTGCCGTCGCTCTTTTCAACCACCCGGTCTTTATCATCTTCGAAATCCGTGGATTTAAACCAAAGCGCCCCGTCCTTTTCGTAAAGGAAGCCCTTCTCACCCAGAAAATCCAAAACCTCTTGAATGGCCTTGAGGTGCGCGATCTTGGATTGATGCGACCAGATATCAAAATTGACGCCAAAATCTTTTAATTCCTTCTTTATGATATCCAAAAGATGATCCACCGCGTATTGGCGGATGTCTTCGTACTTGCCATTCAATTGTTCCGCTTTTTTGATCTTATGCCGGTCTAAATATTCCTGGGCCATGTCGCGGATATAATCACCCTGATAGCCGTCCTCCGGGAACTCGATCTTTTCTCCTAATATCTCCCGGGCCCGCAGTTCAACCGAACGGCCCAAAATGTTGATCTGATTCCCTTCGTCATTCACATAAAATTCTTTTTTCGCCTCAAAACCCAAAAAATTTAAAATGTTGGCCAAGGCATCGCCCACCGCGCCCTGCCGCGCGTGTGCCACGCTCAAAGGGCCGGTCGGATTGGCGCTGACGAATTCGATCTGCACCTTTATGCCTTTGCCCGTGGTCAGACGGCCGAAATTTTCGCCCTCTTTAAACACTTCCTCCAAGATCTGGCCAAAGGCCTTGGTGCTTAGATAAAAATTAATGAACCCCGGCTTTTCAACGCCGATATTCTTGACCTCATCTTTGAACGCACTTTCGGCAACCCGGCCTTTTAGCGTTTCCGCGATCTGGCCGGCCAATTCCATCGGGTTCTTCTTCAGGATCTTGGCCAACTTTAAAGCGATGTTACAGGAATATTCACCGTGCTTTTTATCAGAGGGGATTTCGAGGTCTATGGAGGGGATGTTCGAAGATAACTTAAAGGACTGTTCTAATGATTTCTGGATCAGGTCCTTTAAATGACTTTGTAATTTTGACAGCATGTTTTATCACAAACTTTGCCACTTGAATGTACTTTAGATTTATTTATGAGGTAATCCTTCGCCGCGTTCCTCACTTCGTTCGTCACTTGCTCAGGATGGTTCGACGCTTTAACCTTGTGTTTAGCAAGCCTGCCGCAGGCAGGCGCGTCAAACCATTAAACTTTGACTTGTGTGGCCTCTTGCCAAAGGTATTCCAGGCCATAAAAATCGCGCGTCAGTTTTTCGAATACATGAACGACCACGTCCACGGTATCCAGAATGATCCAACGCGCGTCTCTATCACCTTCCCGGCTTCGCAACTTTTCGCCGATCTCATCCAAGCCTTCTGCGATACCATCGGCGATGGCCTTGGCATGACGGTCTGTATTACCGGAACAGATGACAAAATAATCGCAAAAATCAATAAGCTTGCGCATATCTAAGATAACGATATCGGTCGCTTTTTTATCTAAAGCTAAATGAGCAATTGTTTTGGCTAATTTTTGCGATGTGGGAGAAGTCTTTTTAATATTGACCTTACAGAAGGATCACGATTCAATGTTAACAAGAAAATATCAATTCCCCGTGGTGGGAATTGATATTTCACATATCTTACTCTGCCTAAACCTTCGATCCCATTCTGGCCCGTGGGCCAGAATGCGGATGCCTTATTTCTTTAATTTCTTGGCTTGGTCTGCGCCTAAAACTCGCCAGCATTCATGGGGACCGCTTTTTGACTTCGTAACCGCGAAAAAACGACCAGCTTTTTCTTTAACAATATACTCGCTGGATTTAAATTTTGATTTGCTCTTTACGTCGTAAAATGACAATTCTTCTGGCATAAACGGCCTCCTTGATGGGTTGATAAGTTAAAGAATAGCTAAAGTCTAGCTGATAATTAAAATCTTGTCAATTTAAAAAATCCTTTTTAATTAATATTCATCAAATTTTGCAGGTCTTTTTCGTTTTGGTCATCCAGCGGGCCCACAATGGCCAGTTTAAAGTACTTTTCATCCAAAATATACTGGGCCAGGCGCTTGATGTTCTGCACTTTTACTTTACCTATCTCTCTGATGAGCTCCTTTAAGCTGCGGGTCCGGTTCAAACAAAGCAGGTCTTCACCGATCCAGAGCATATGATCCAGCGTATCCTCCAAACCCAGCACCACCTGCCCTAAATAAAAATCCTTTGCCCGTTTAAACTCATCCGCGGACACGCCGTCCTGCTTCATCTTTTTTAATTCATGGAGAATGACCTTCAAGGCATCAACGATCTTCTTATTGTCCACCCCGGCCCGCACGGTAAACATGCCGGTGTCCTGAAAAGACTTAAAAGAGCTTCCGATCGAATACGCCAGGCCGCGCTTTTCCCTTACTTCATCGAATAAACGGCTGGACATATTGCCGCCCAGAATGATATTCAAGAGGCTTAGAACATAACGGTCTTTGTGATTGATCTCCAAACCGCGCGCGCCTAAGGCCAAGTGCATCTGTTCGATCGGTTTGCGGAAAAATTTAACCCCGGGATGGCCGTTGGCTTCCGGAACCTTGACAAAACTTTTCTTTTCCCCGTGGATGATCTTCTTTAACTTGGCTTGAACGATATCCACTAATTCTTTATGTTTGAGCCGGCCGCAGGCCGCGACCACCACATTACGCCCGGAATAATGCTCCTGGTGAAAACCTCTAAGGTCATCATTGGACATCTTTTGAATTGTCTCAACAGATCCGATCAAGCTTTTTCCTAACTGATGGCCGGGCCACATAAGACTATCCAAAAACTCCAAGACCTGGTACTGCGGCAGGTCATGGTACATCTTGATCTCTTCGATGATAACACCGCTTTCCTTCGACACATCCTCTTTGGTAATGGATGGGAAGAAAACCATATCAGACAGGACATCAAAGGTCTTCGCCAAATGCTTGGCCGGGATCCGGGAATAAAAACAGGAGATCTCCTCGGTGGTAAAGGCATTCAAAGCACCACCCACACCCTCCACCTTCTCTTTAATAGCCTCGCAGGAATACTTTTGGGTCCCTTTAAAGACAATATGCTCCAAAAAATGCGCCGCGCCCTTCACGTTATCCGTTTCAAACCGGCCGCCGGTGCCCACCAAAAGCCCGATGCCGATACTCTCTCTGTCTTTCATTTCATAGCTGATGACCCGCAGGCCATTGCTTAATGTCGTTTCTTTGTACATATCCGTCCTTACTTTAAGTGTGCGGTTAGTTGCGTGACAAACCGACTTACATTATTCACTAAATCTCTTTTACCCTTATTCTTTTCTATTTCTTTGATAATGGCGCTGCCGACAATGACACCGTCGGCGATCTTTGAGATCATTTGGATTTGCGCGCCCTGCGACACGCCAAACCCCACGCAGACCGGTTTATCGGTCAAACGCTTGGCGATCTTCACATTCCTGATCAGGTCCGAAGGCAATTCTTTACGCGCGCCGGTTACGCCGGTCAAAGAAACGTAATAAATAAACCCGGTGGATTTTTGCACGATGTATTTCATGCGCGCCAAGGTGGTGGTCGGCGCCAAGAAAAAGATCAGCGACATCTTTTCCGCGCGGGCCAGCTTAAGTAAATCCCGGCCTTCTTCCGGCGGCAGGTCCGGAATGATCAACCCATCGATACCCACGGCCTTTGCCTTTTGGACAAATCGCTTTTCGTTAAAATGAAAGACCGGATTGTAATAACTCATGAAGGCGAGCGGGATCTGCGAATACTTACGGATCTCCTTCACCAGGCCGAAGATCTTATCCAGGGTCACATGATGGCTTAAGGCGCGCTGGGACGCGGCCTGAATGGTCGGGCCATCCGCCATCGGGTCAGAAAAAGGAATGCCCAACTCAACGATATCAACCCCCGCCTTTTCCAAGGCCAGGACCAGATCCTTGGTCACGCTCAGGCTCGGGTCACCGGCAGTGAGGTAGGCGATAAAGGCTTTTCTTTTTTTCTTCTTTAATTCTTTAAATTTTTTATCGATACGATTCATATTTTCAACTGCGCCATATCTTTATCGCCCCGTCCGGACAGGCAGACAATGACGAGTGATCGGCTTTTGACCTTACGCGCTAATTTTTCCAGATAACTGATCGCGTGCGACGATTCCAGCGCCGGGATAATGCCTTCTAACTCAGATAATAGACGCAAAGCTTTCAAGGCTTCCTTATCATTAATGGAAACATACTGCGCCCGGCCGATGGATTTATAATAGGCATGTTCCGGCCCCACACCCGGATAATCCAACCCCGCGGCGATCGAATGGGCGATCTCCACTTGCCCGTCGTTATCCTGCAGCAAACCGCTTTTACTGCCGTGCAGGACACCGATACTGCCTTGGGTCAGGGTCGCGGAATGATGTTTTGTGTTAATACCCAAACCAGCCGCTTCCACACCGATCATTTTGACCTTTTTATCATTAAAAAAAGCGTGGAACAATCCCATGGCGTTACTCCCGCCGCCCACACAGGCCACGAGGTAATCCGGGAGTTTCTTTTCTTTGGCCAAGATCTGCCGTCGGGCTTCCCGCCCGATAACGGACTGGAATTCCCGCACCATAAAAGGATACGGATGCGGCCCGGCCACGGAGCCGATCACATAAAAGGTATCACGGACATTGGTCACCCAATCGCGGATCGCTTCATTCATCGCGTCCTTTAAAGTTCTGGAACCGGCATGGACCGGAAAAACCTCCGCGCCCAATAACTTCATCCGGTAAACGTTCAAGGCCTGGCGTTCGATATCTTCCGTGCCCATATACACCCGGCACTTTAAACCAAAAAGCGCCGCCACCGTTGCCGTGGCGACACCGTGCTGGCCGGCCCCGGTTTCGGCAATGATGCGGGTCTTTCCCATGTGCTTGGCCACCAGGATCTGGCCGACCGTGTTATTGATCTTATGCGCGCCGGTGTGCAGCATGTCCTCTCTTTTTAAGTAAACCTTGAGCTTTTTGAAATGCCGGCTTAGGCGTTTGGCAAAATAAAGATTGGTGGGCCGTCCGGCGTATTCGGTAAGATAAAAATGCAGTTCTTCCTTGAACTTTTTATCCGATTTCAGCTTTTTGAAATTCTTTTCCAGCTCATCCAAAGCCGCGATCAAAGTTTCCGGCACAAACCTTCCGCCGAATTCTCCAAAGTGTCCTGTTTTATTTGGTAATGTCATAAAATTAAAAGTTAAAATTTAAAACGCAAAAGTTAAGTTTAAGCTTAAAACTAAAACATTTGGGTTGCGAAGCAACACCATAGTTTTGCGCTTTAAGTTTTAAGCTTTAAGTTAATTAATATATATCACCGATAGTAATCTATCTAGGGGTTTCTTTGATCACCAATGAACTGCTGATCGCGCCCATCGCGCCGTCGATGCGCAGCGGCACTCTTTTAGCACCTTTATCCAGCCAGATCTTATACTGGCTCGGGTCGCTTTCCAGGACATAGGACTTGACCTTCTCGCGGCCGACCTTGAAATTTTCCTCGCCTTCAAAAACGATCCTGACATCCTTGGTGGGCAGCCGTATGGTCATGGCCGTGCCCGGCTTCGGCAGGGGCTGCTGCCGGAAACGATACAGGAAACAATACAGGTTATCAATGGGCCCCTGTTTTTGCAGGGTTCGCACTTCCTTCTGGCCCTTGACGTCTTTTACTATTTTGATCTCCCCTTTTTGATGGTCGTAATACTCGTCGATCTTTTCCCTTTTTCCAAAGATGTTCAAGTCGCGCTTGACCGCCGTGGGATAAAAGGTCTTGGGATCCATATAGATCTTCTCTTCATCAAAAAAATTCAAAGACTTCGCGGTAAAAACGACGCAGGGGACTTTCTGGCCGTTGAGATCCTCTTCCCTAAAGGCCAAGCTGGCTGCCCCGGCGGAAACACCGAATTTCTTGATCGCGTACTGATACTCTTCCTGCTCCTGTACCACGGGGGCTGGTGCGGAGACGTTGCTCTCCGCGCAGGAACTTAAAAAAAATAAGACAAAGGCAAAAATATAGAAATGAAAATTAATAACGGCCGTCATAATCTTTCAGGTACTGCTCTAAAAGTTGCGAACCTTTATACAAATTATTGATGGAAACATATTCATCCGTGGTGTGCGCGGTTCCGGAAGAGCCGTAACCGGTCGCGAAGGCCGGGATATTATGCCTTTTAAAAAAGGTAATGACCGTGGCCCCTTCGCTGGCTTTGATCCGTGTCTTTTGTTTCATCCGTTTAGCGGTTTGCAAATACTGTTTCACAAAAGGATGCCTGGCATTGATCTCATAGGGCTGCTGCAGGTCATCGATGATGATCTTAAAACGCGGCGTGACACTGCGGATAATTTTCTTAACCTCATCTAAGACATATTTATTTTTCATGAACGGCAAGAACCGGTTATCCAGAGAAAACTCGCAAAAATCCGCGACCATGTTGACCTT
>MHFY01000061.1:0-9684 GCA_001805375.1 Omnitrophica WOR_2 bacterium GWA2_47_8
TTAGAAAAGGCGCTCGAACATGTCAGCAAATAAAGCAAAACGGGACCTATTATCCCTGCAGGATCTGACCAGCGAAGAGGTTCTATATCTTTTTGAATTGACCGAATTCTTAAAAAAGGATAAGAACCAGCAGACACACCACATCCAGGGACACTCGGTCGGATTATTATTTCAAAAACCATCCAACCGCACGCGGGTCTCCTTTGAAGTGGGGATCGCGCAATTAGGCGGGAATTGTATTTATCTCGGCCCGGAGGAGATCAATTTAGGAAAACGCGAATCTGTCCCGGATGTGGCCAAAACCCTTTCGCGGTATTTAAGTGCCATTGTCGCGCGCACGAACACGCATAAAGATCTGATCGAATTGGGCAAACAGGCCGCTGTCCCCGTCATCAACGGTTTATCGGACCTGTTTCACCCCTGCCAGGCGCTGGCGGATCTCTTTTCCATAAAAGAAAAGTTTGGAAAACTTCAAGGCCTGACCTTAGGATTTATCGGTGATGGGAACAATGTTTCTCATTCACTTCTCTTAGGCTGTGCCAAGGTCGGCATGAACATGAAAATGGCGACACCAAAGAATTATGAACCCGATCCGGAAATTTTCAAGATCGCGCAAGGCTTAGCTAAAGAAACCGGCGCGAAATTAACGGTCACCAAGACCCCGGAAGAAGCGGCCAAGGGCGCGGATGTGATTTACGCGGATGTGTGGGTCAGCATGGGGCAGGAGAAGGAAGAGAAAAAACGGCTGGAAGATTTTAACGGTTATCAGATCAATAAAGAATTAGTGAAACACGCTAACAAAGATTATATCTTCATGCACTGCCTTCCGGCGCATCGAGGCCAAGAGGTCACAGAGGATGTGATCGACAACGACAGATCGATCATCTTTGACCAAGCCGAGAACCGCATGCATGTGCAGAAGGCAGTTTTGGTATTTTTACTGAATAAAAGGTCTTAATGAAGACACAATTTACAGAACGAAGTGAATGTAAATTGTAGTCTGAATAGATCCAGCACTAATTTTGATTAGTAAAATTAGTGCTGGATTCAATTCGTCCAACAAACTTATGTTCACTAACGTTCCATAAGTTTGGGGCTCATTGAAGGAGTTGAACATGAAAAAGGTCGTTTTAGCCTATTCCGGCGGGCTGGATACATCATGCGCCATCAAATGGCTCAAGGATAAAGGGTATGACGTCATCGCCTTTATCGCCAACGTCGGCCAGCAGGAAGATTTTAAAGAGATCGAAAAACGCGCGCTTAAAACAGGCGCCTCAAAAGTTTATGTGACGGACCTGCAGAAAGAATTTGTGGACGATTATGTGTTTCCGTCTATCCGCGCCGGCGCCATTTATGAAAACAAATATCTTTTAGCTACAGCTTTGTCGCGGCCTTTGATCGCCAAACATCAGGTTTTGGTTGCCCGAAAAGAAAACGCGAAGACCCTGGCCCACGGTTGTACGGGGAAGGGGAATGATCAGGTCCGTTTTGAGATCACGGCTCAGATTTTAGACCCCACGCTCGAACAGATCGCACCGCTTAGGATTTGGGAATTCAAGACCCGCGATGAAGAGATCGATTACGCAAAAAAACATAACATCCCGGTTAACGTCACGAAAAAAAGCCCGTACAGCATTGATGTCAACGTCTACGGCCGCAGCATTGAAGCCGGAGTTTTGGAAGACCCCTGGGCGGAACCGCCGGAGGAGATTTATTTATTAACGACCAGCCCGGAAAAAGCGCCGGACAAACCGACCTACATCGAAATTGAATTTTTGGAAGGACGGCCAGTTAAAATTGACGGCAAAGCGTATGATTCGGTTTCGCTCATTCATAAATTAAATGAGATCGGCGGCAAAAACGGCGTAGGACGCGTTGACGCGATCGAGAACCGTTTAGTCGGCATCAAATCGCGGGAAATTTATGAAAACCCGGCCGGAACGATCTTGTACACCAGCCATCAGGAATTAGAGAGCTTGGTTTTAGATAGGGAAACATTACATTACAAGCAAGCCGTCGGTCAAAAATATGCCGAGCTGACTTACTACGGACTTTGGGAAACACCGTTAAAAAAGCAATTGGACGCGTTTGTCAATCAAACCCAGGAACGCGTGACCGGAACGACCCGGCTGAAACTATATAAGGGAAACTGCGTGCCGGTTGGCCGCAAATCCAAATTTTCGCGTTACAAAGAAGAATTAGCCACGTACGGAAAAAAAGATAAATTCGACCAGAAACTGGCCGAAGGGTTTATAAAGCTATGGGGAATGCCGTTTTAAAACAGGGATAAGGGCTAAGAGGTAAGGGGTAAGAAAATGAAAAAAACAAAATTGTGGGGCGGCAGGTTCAGCAAAAAAACACATCCATTAGTGGAGGAATTCACTAAATCGATTCATTTTGATAAAAAATTAGCTGAATACGATTGCATAGGCTCCCTATACCATATTTTTATTCTTAAGAAAGCGGGATTATTAACTCAAAATGAATTCAACAAACTCTTTAAAGGTTTACAAGAAATTTTTGATGAAATTAAAAAGGGACACTTCAAAATTGATGAATCCTTTGAGGACATTCATTCTTATATCCAACACCTCTTAGAAATCAAAAAAGGAATTGGGAAAGTTGCTTTTAAATTGCACACTTGTCGATCGCGCAATGATCAAATTGCTTTTGATACTAAACTTTACTGCCATGAGAAAACCAATGTTATTTGTGAGCTGTTAATAAAATTGCAGAAAACAATTATTCAACTTGCTAACGAAAATAATAAAATTGTAATCCCAGGCTACACTCATTTACAACATGCAATTCCCATATCATTACAAGAATATTTATTCGCCTATTGCAAGATGCTTAATCGTGATACGGAGCGACTTTTCAATGCTAAAAAGAATATAAATCTCACGTTAGGCGCTGGGGCTTTAGCGGGAACACTGATACAATCTGCTAATTATAATATTGCTGCAACCAAATCTTTGCCTAATTCTATTAAGCCGACTTCAAATTCGATCGATGCCGTTAGCGATCGCGATTTTGTCATAGAAATTTTAAGTGCTTTATCAATTATTGGGATGCATTTATCGAGGCTTTCTGAAGATATGATCCTCTGGGCAAGTAAAGAATTTGACTTTATCGACATTGATGACGCATTTTGCACGGGAAGTTCTTTAATGCCGAATAAAAAAAATCCGGATGTCCTGGAATTGGTACGGGGCTATTCGGGCCAATTGTACGGTAACTTAGTAAGTGTTCTGGTGACCATGAAGGGGTTACCGTTAGCGTATAACCGCGATATGCAGCTGGATAAAGAACCCCTGTTTAGTTCTTTTGAGATTATTCAGGAATCCCTCAAGGTTTTGGCCGAATTATTTAAGAATATCTCTTTTAAACGGGAGAATATCGCGCGACAACTGGATGATGAATCCTTATACGCGACCGATATTTCGGATTACCTGGTGAAAAATAAAGTTCCGTTTAAGGAAGCGCACACCATTGTGGGAAATTTAATACGCCATAAATACAAGGTCGGGAAAGAACTCTGCGAGATGGAAGACGGGGAATTACAACGATTCCATAAACTTTTAACGTCAAAAATTATAAATGTTATAATAAATCCTCAAACGTCGGTGAAATCAAAGAAATCCGTACGAAAAGTAAAGCGCTCATAACATGCACGACTTTAAATTTAAAAAGGGCGAATTATACTGCGAGGATGTGAGAGTGGCCGAGATCGCTGAAAAGGTCGGTACGCCATTTTACCTTTACAGCCATCACACGCTGGTCGATCATCTGACCAAGATCCAAAAGGCCTTTGAGACCTTAAATCCCTTGGTCTGCTTTGCCATGAAATCCAACAGCAATCTGGCGGTTTTAAAAACTCTGGCCGACCACGGTGCGGGATTTGATATCGTTTCCATCGGGGAGTTAAAAAAAGTCCTGACGATCGGGGCTGATCCAAAGAAGATCGTCTTCGCCTCAGTCGGAAAGACCGAAGAGGAGATCCGTTTCGCCATTGAGACCGGGATCTTGCTCTTTAACGTGGAGTCTGTGCCGGAATTAGAAGAAATCGACCGCATAGCTAAAGATATGCGCAAAAAAGTGCAGGTGGCCCTGCGGGTCAATCCGGACGTGGAAGCGCCAACGCACGATAAGATCACGACCGGGACGTTAAAGAAAAAATTCGGCATTGACCTGACCTCAACACGCAAAATTTTAAAGAACAGAGCCAAATATCCCAACGTTAAGATCAATGGCCTGCATATTCATATCGGTTCGCAGATCATTACCAGCGCTCCGTTCATTAACGCGATAAAAAAGATCGCGGAATTCATCGAAGAGCTTAAACAACAGGGCCATGAGATGGAATATCTCGATATCGGCGGCGGGTTAGGGATCATTTACAAAGATGAAAAACCGCAGACCGCGCAGATCTTTGCGGATGCGATCTTACCGTATCTGGAAAAGACCGGGCTTAAGATCGTCATGGAGCCGGGCCGGTTCATCTGCGGCAACGCGGGGATCTTTGTGACCAAGGTTTTGTACCTAAAAGATAACGGGGTCAAAAAATTCCTGATCGTTGACGGCGGGATGAATGACCTCATTCGTCCTTCCCTTTATGACGCGTATCACGAGATCGTGCCGGTCAAAGAAACCAAGGCCCAAAAGATCAAAGCCGATGTGGTGGGGCCCATTTGCGAAAGCGGAGACTTCTTCGCGCATGACCGGATGATGCCCCGCGTTAAAAAGGATGACCTTTTGGCGATCATGAGCGCCGGGGCGTACGGATTTGTTATGTCCAGCAATTACAATGTGCGCGGACGCGTGCCCGAGGTCATGGTCAAAGAAAATAAATTCGAACTCACCAAAGAACGCGAAACTTTTGAAGATCTCATCCGGGGGGAAAAAATCCCAGAATTTTTAAATTAGGAGATCCATCTGATGAAAAAATTTATCAATTTCTCAATCTTGGCTATCTTAACTTTCTGTTTTCAGACAGTTTCTTTTGCTTACCATGAAGATCAAGGCCCGACAATTGCTGTTACCGGTGAGGCCGAAGTCAAAGTTGATCCTAATGAAGTTACTTACAACTTTGGAGTTGAAACAATCACAGAGACAATGCAGGCTTCAAAAGCCGATAATGATCGCATTACACAAAATGTAATTACAGCGCTTAAATCTCTTAAGATCCCCGGGGATGACATTCAAGCAAGTCAAATTAACGTTTCAAAATATTTCGAGGAGCGGTATGACGCGCAAAATAAACGTTACCGGACACCAACTTTTACAATCCGGCGGTCAATAATCATTACTCTCAAGGATTTAAGTCTGTTCGAAAATGTGATCACCCGGGCTCTGGATGCTGGAGTTACACATGTTAACGGCATTAATTTCAGAACAACTGAACTTAAAAAATACAGAGAGGAAGCCCGAGAAATAGCTATAAAGGCGGCTCAAGAAAAAGCAGAAAAACTTTCCGCAGCGCTAGGACAAAAAGTTGGCAAGGCTACCTCAATAAACTCATACCAATCCGGATCATATTCTTGGTACAACAATTTATGGTATGGATGGAACAACGCGTCAAGCACAGGATCGCAATATAGTGTCCAATACAATACAGGGACTGCGCCTACAGATAGCGGCATATCCTTAGGGAAGATCAGTATAACCGCTTCCGTATCAGTAAGCTTTGAACTATTGGAAAAATAGATATGAATAAAATACCGTTCACTAAAATGGCCGGCGCCGGCAATGACTTTGTGGTCATTGACGCGAAAGCGGGTTTAGATTACAAGACCCTGACGAAAAAGGTGTGCGACCGCACCAACGGCATCGGCGCGGACGGGCTTCTGGTCTTGGATAAATCAAAAAAGGCCGACTATAAAATGAGGATCATCAATGCTGACGGTTCAGAGGCTGAGATGTGCGGCAACGGCGCGCGCTGTATCGCCGCGTACATTGTGGCCAATAAAAAACCGAGAAAAAAACTTTTTTCCATAGAAACATTGGCCGGCAATATTTCCGGTGAAGCCAAAGGCGAAGTCGCGCACGTGCATTTAAGCGACCCGACGAATTATCGATCCGCCGTGACAGTATCTTTAAATGGACGCACACTTCATCTGCCTTATATTGACACGGGAGTGCCGCACGCGATCGTTTATGTCAACGGCCTGGCGGATATCGATGTCAACGCCATCGGCCCGCAGATCCGATATCACGACGCATTTAAACCTCGTGGAACAAATGTTGACTTTGTCGAAGAAATCGCAGATAATTTTGTGGAACTGCGGACATACGAACGCGGGGTGGAAGGGGAAACCAGGGCCTGCGGAACAGGCGCAGTCGCGTCAGCGATTGTTTCCTATTTAAAGACACACCCCAAGGTTAAAAATATCAAAAACGCAAAAACAAAAGTAAAAACCGCCAGCGGAGAAGTTTTAGAAGTGTGTTTTGATATCGTGAATACCCAAATAAAGAATGTCTGGCTAAAAGGAAGCGCGAAGTTCATCGCGAAGGGAGAATATTATGTTTAGCGGTTCAATTGTCGCCATTGTCACGCCATTTAAAAATGGAAAGATCGATGAGGCGACGTATAAAAAACTTATCGAATTTCAAATAAAGAACGGGACCAGCGGGATCGTCCCCTGCGGAACGACCGGAGAATCCCCCACGCTTTCCCACGAGGAACATAAGAGAGTCATCGAACTGTGTGTCGAAACCGTGAAAGGCCGTGTGCCGGTCATTGCCGGGACAGGTTCCAATGCAACCGCGGAAGCCATTGAATTGACCAAACATGCCGCCAAGGCAGGTGCCACAGGTGCCCTGATCGTCAGCCCTTACTATAATAAACCCACACAGGAAGGCCTATACCGCCACTTTAAAGCGATCGCGAAAGAAGTGAATATCCCCATCATCCTTTACAACATTGCCGGCCGTACCGGTGTGAACATTGAACCCGTGACCATGGCCAGATTGGCGGCGGATTGTAAAAATATCGTGGGGGTCAAAGAAGCTTCCGGGTCCTTAGAGCAGATGCAGGTCATTAAAAATCTCTGCCCGAAAGATTTTCTCATGATCTCCGGTGACGACGCGTTGACCTTGCCGCTTTTAAGTATCGGAGGCGTGGGGGTCATTTCCGTTGCCGCCAATATTGTGCCCAAAGATATCGCAAGGGTCATTGAACTTTTCAATAAGGGACAGCTCAAAGAAGCGCAAAGCCTTCATTTAAAACTTTTGCCATTAATAAAGGCCCTGTTTTTAGAGACCAATCCCATCCCGGTCAAAGAGGCGATGGGCATGCTGGGACTTTGCTCGCCGGACCTAAGGCTTCCGTTGTGCCCCATGTCTGAGGCCAATCACGCCAAATTACGCGACGCTCTAAAAGTTTATGGACTTCTTAATAATTCCAAATCAGAAAAAACAGCCCTTGTCTGAAAAAATAGACTATGATTACACAGATTAAAATCCAAGATTGCACAGATAAAAATCTGTGTAATCTTTTTCAAGATCTGTGCAATCATGTTTTTCAAAGAAAGGTCCTCCAATGATCAAACTTGCTGTCAGTGGTTGCCAGGGACGTATGGGCCATCGGATCGTGGCCTTGGCCCAGGACGATAAAGATTTTAAGATCACGGCCCTTTTGGAAAATCCCAATCACCCGAGGATCAATGAAACGATCAACGGCCTTAAGATCTCAACCACCCCCGATGCGATCAAGGGGAGCGATGTTTTGATCGAATTTACGGCTCCGGACGCGACCATCAGCAACCTCAAGGCCTGTGTTAAAAATAATGTCAAAATGGTCATCGGCACGACCGGTTTAAATGAATCGCAAGTTAACGAGATCAAAGACGCGGCAAAGTCGATCGCCATTGTTTATTCCTCTAATATGTCCATTGGCGTAAATATCCTTTTCGGCTTGGCCAGAGAGGCAGCTAACAAGGCCGGGAAATTATACGATGTCAAGATCACCGAAGCGCACCATATTCATAAAAAAGATAAACCTTCCGGCACAGCCTTAACGTTGGCTGAATTTGTCAAGGAAGGGAGCGGGGTCCCGGTTTCGGATATCGAATCCATCCGTGAGGGAGAGGTGGTCGGCGATCATGAAGTTTTCTTCATCGGTCCGGATGATATTCTCACCATCAAACACCACGCCAAAGACCGCGATATTTTTGCCAAAGGCGCGCTGGTTGCGGCCAAATTTTTAGCCAACAAGAAGAATGGTTTATATCACATGCAGGATGTTCTTGGTCTAAAGAAATAGAATGTTACTAATGGTTACTACAAGTTACTAAGGGTTACAAAAGGTTAGTAACTTATCGTAACATTTCGTAACCTATCGTAACCTTAAGAAGGAGTAAAGATGACCGTGGAAACACCTTTTCCAATTGAATTTGCCGATCGTTTAAAAGAATTACCGCCGTATCTTTTTGTGGAGATCGACAAGGCCAAACGCGCCGCAAAAGCAGCCGGACGGAATATCATTGATCTGGGGATCGGGGACCCTGATACCCCAACGCTGCCGCATATTGTTCAGGCCTTAAAGCAAGCCGTCGAAGATCCGGCCAATCACCGTTATGCCTTTGATGCCGGCCTGCCCAGCCTGCGTGTCGAAATTGCGAACTGGTTTAAGAATCGATTTAATGTCGCTTTGGATCCCAATACGGAAATTTATCCTTTGGTCGGCTCCAAAGAAGGCTTAGCACATTTACCCTTAGGCATCATTAATCCTAAAGATAAAGTCCTTTTAACTGATCCGGCGTATCCGGCGTACCGCGCTTCTCTGACCTTCGCGGGTGCCAAGATCGTCAATGTTCCCTTAAAAGAAAGCAGCGGCTTTTTACCGGATTTAAAAAAGGTCGAGCAGTTCAAAGACATCAAAGCCATGTACGTAAATTATCCTAATAATCCGACCTCAGCCACGGCAACAAAAGAGTTCTATCAGGAACTCGTTGCCATCGCCAAGGCCAAAGGGATCATTCTGATCTCCGACATGGCGTATTCTGAAATTTATTACGACGGGCAAAAACCAGTCAGCATTTTGGAAATTGATGGGGCCAAAGACATCGCGATCGAATTTCACTCCTTCTCCAAAACGTATAACATGACGGGCTGGCGTATCGGCTGGGCCTGCGGCAACACAAAATTGATCGAAGCGTTGGGAAAAGTAAAAACAAATTACGATTCCGGCATCTTCCAAGCCATTCAAGTGGCGGCCATCACCGCTTTAAAAACAAAAGACGAAGATCTGGAAATCCTGCGAAACCTTTACCAAGAACGACGCGATTGTTTTATCATGGGTCTGCGTTCCATCGGCTGGAAAATTCCCGCACCCAAAGCCGCCTTTTACGTCTGGGGAAAGATCCCGAAGGGCTTTGCCAATTCCATGGAAACAGCCAAGGCCTTTTTAGAGAAAGCCGATATTGTCGCTACACCGGGTGTCGGTTTTGGCGAGGCAGGGGAAGGCTACATTCGCATGACGCTTACGATCACAAAAGACCGCCTGACCGAAGCCGTGGACCGCTTTAAGAAAATTCTATAGTCGGGGTAAAAAATTGAAAACGGTGTTTCTTGGTTTAGGATCCAACCTGGGCAACCGGCAGGACAATATCACACACGCCATCACAGAACTAAAGGAACACAAGATAGACGTTGAACGAATCGCGACCACCATTGAGACCGATC
>MHFY01000061.1:9691-14017 GCA_001805375.1 Omnitrophica WOR_2 bacterium GWA2_47_8
CGGCCCGCCGCAAGGAAAATTCTTAAACACCGTTGTAAAAATACAAACCGCGCTAACGGCTGAACAATTGCTCGACTTAACCCAATCCATTGAAAAAAAACTTGGCCGCGTCAGAACACAGGTCAACGGTCCGCGCACGATCGACATCGATATCCTCCTTTACAATAACCAAGAAGTCTCGACACCCCGGCTAACCATTCCGCATCCGCGCATGAAAGAACGCGAGTTTATTCTAAAACCTCTAAAAGAGATAGCACCGGAATTATTTACCAGCCATCCGTGGTTCGACTCTCGCTCACCATCCCGAGCGAGAGTCGAGGGACTATCAGCCATCCGACATCAAAAAAAGCGGAAGGCTGAGAGCTGACACCTGAAAGCTGTTTATGCAGATCATTAAAAATATCTTACCGATGCAAGAGGCCGCTGCAAAGGCCAAACGAAAAGGCAAAACGATCGGCTTTGTCCCGACGATGGGAGCCCTGCATGAAGGACACGCGTCGCTTTTGAAACAATGCCGCAAGGACAACGACATTTCCGTTCTAAGCATTTTTGTGAACCCCAAACAATTCGGCCCGCAGGAAGATTTCGCCAATTACCCTCGAGAAGAAAAAAAAGATTGTTTATTGGCAAAAAAAGAAAAAGTTGATATAATCTTTTATCCGTCGATGAAAGCAATGTACGCGGAAGGTTATTTGACATATATCGATGTGGAAAGTTTGAACAGCAAGCTTTGCGGGCAATTCCGCCCCGGCCATTTTAAAGGGGTCGCGACGATCGTGGGAAAGCTTCTGAATATCGTCTCGCCGGATATTCTCTACTTAGGCCAAAAGGACGCGCAGCAATGCGTGGTCCTGCAGAAAATGATCACCGACCTTAACTGGCCGGTTAAAGTTAAGGTCATGCCGACCGTACGAGAACCCGACGGCCTGGCCATGAGTTCCCGCAATAAATATTTAACAGTCCAGGAGCGCCTGCAGGCCCCGATCCTTTACAAGGCCTTACTTCAGGCCAAAAAGGCCGTGACCCAGGGGGAGCGCGACGCAACCAAGATCCGATATCTTATCGAAACCTTAATTAGAGAAAACTCAGCCAGCCATATCGATTATGTTGAATGTGTAGATAGCAATACCTTATTGCCTTTAAAAACTCTTTCTGGGAAAGTATTGATCGCCATTGCCGTCAAGTTCGGCCAGGCAAGGCTTATCGATAATATCGTGTTAAACATCTCATGACGTCGGTGTCAAAAAAGTTAAAGATTGGTATTGTCGGCTGTGGAGCGATCGGTTCGCGCATAGCCTTAAGTATCAAACGGGAATTAAAACAAGAGTGCACGGTCAGCGCCATTTTTGATATTGTAAGGCCTAAGGCCGCCCATCTAGGGGAAAAAATCGGTAAAAATAAAATAGTAAAGACATCTTTGAGCGAGTTAATTAAAAATTGTGATTTGGTCGTCGAAGCTGTCAATGCCCCCAGCACGCGCGATATTATTTTTAAATCCATCAAAGCCAAACGCCACGTCCTTGCCATGAGCGTCGGAAAACTCCTCAAAGCCAAAGACCTCTGTAACTTTGCCGAAAGACAGAAAGTTCACCTTTTGCTGCCTTCCGGAGCCATTGCCGGCATCGATGCCGTTAAAGCGGCCAGCTTGGCCAAGATCCACGAGATCCTTTTAACGACCCGGAAACCACCATCCGGATTCACCAACAATCGGCACATCCAGGAAAAGGGGATCGATCTTTCAAAGATCACCGAAGAAACCGTCCTGTTTGACGGCGACGTTGATACCGCGGTGAAGTTATTCCCGCAGAATATCAACGTGGCCGCGACCCTTGCCTTGGCCTCCAAAGTACCGGGCAAGATCCGTATCCGTATCATCACGTCCCCAAAATTCACCATTAATTCCCACGAGATCGATGTCACCGGCGATTTTGGGCGCATTACCAGTAAAACGGAAAACGTTGTTTGTCCGGACAACCCCAAAACGAGTTATTTGGCTGTTTTGTCCGGCATTCAGACGTTAAAGCAATTTTGTCACAGTATAAACATCGGAACGTAACCAACCTGCTAACAACAATCTAACTTCACTTTAAGGAGGTGAAATCATGGAAGCTAAAAAAGCCGCAAAAGTAGGAATAAAGAAACAAAAGGGATTCCTCTACTTCGTGGACAAACACGGAGACGTTTCCTGTGCTAAAATGGCCCGGGGCAGTAAAAAAGGCGGATCTCCCAAGAAGGTCGCGAAAGTCGGCGTGAAAAAAGAAGCTGGTTATCTTTATTTCATCGATAAGCACGGGGATATCTCTTGTGCGAAAATGGTTCGCGGTGGTAAAAAGAAAAAACGACGTTAAACGTTTTATTCAATAAAGATAGAGGTAAGAGATAAGAGATAAGGGGTAAGTAAAACCATTGGTTTTTGCTTACCTCTTATCACTTACCCCTTACCTCTATTTTATTTTATACATATGTCATCCGACCACATTATTATCCGCGGGGCTAAGGAACATAACCTCAAGAATATCGACCTTAAGATCCCGAGAAACAAGCTTATCGTTGTCACCGGCCTAAGCGGTTCCGGAAAATCGTCCTTGGCCTTTGATACGATCTACGCCGAAGGCCAGCGCCGTTACGTGGAGAGCCTGTCCGCGTACGCTCGCCAATTTTTGGAGCAATTACAAAAACCCGATGTCGAGTATATTGAAGGCCTATCGCCGACCATTTCCATTGAGCAGAAAACGATCAGCCATAATCCCCGCTCAACAGTGGCCACGCAGACGGAGATCTACGATTATCTGCGCTTACTCTTTGCCCGGGTCGGTGTTCCTTATTGCTATCAATGCGGAAAAAAGATCGAACGCCAAAGCGCGCAGGAGATCACAAAACAGATTTTAGAAGCCCAGGAAGAAACCAAGGTCAATATCCTGGCCCCGTTGATCAAGGGACGAAAGGGCGAATACCGCAACATCCAAAGCCAGGTGACCAAGGCGGGTTTTGCCCGGCTTCGGGTGGATGGGAAGATCTATGAGGTGGCGGATAAGATCAAATTGGATAAATATAAAGCGCATAATATCGAAGTCGTTGTCGATCGGTTGACCATCAAGCCGAGCATCCGAAAACGCCTGAACGATTCTATCGAGACAGCCCTTAAGGTTGGCAACGGCATTATCATTATCGATTACAGCGGCAAATATCCCGAGAAGACCTTTAGTGAACAATACGCCTGCATCAACTGCGGGATCAATTTAACCGAGATCGAGCCGCGGGTATTTTCTTTCAATTCTCCGTATGGCGCGTGTCCGTCCTGTAACGGTTTGGGAACGAAAATGGAGATCGATCCCGAGCGGCTGATCCCCGATTCTTCAAAACCATGGGTTTCCGCCATCGCGCCCTGGAAAAAGGGGCAGCGCGGATATTTGATGTACTACCGCGCGGTTTTACGCGAACTGGCCAATATCTATGACGTTGACCCGTATTTACCCTTTTCCGAGCTTTCCAAAACAAATAAAAAATTTAAAAAGATCGTTTTCTACGGTTCGGATGACGTCATCTGGGGCAAGGCATTCGAAGGTGTCGTGAAATATATGGAACGGCTTTTTAATGACACGGACAGTGATTGGCTGAAAGATGAGATCTCTAAATATATGTCCATCCAGCCCTGTCCGGAATGCCAAGGGGCACGGCTTAAGAAAGAAGCCCTGAGTATCCGTGTGGGCGAATACAATATCGCGAAAGTTTCGTCTTTTTCGATCAAGGAGGCGAAAGAATTTTTCAAAGACCTGAAACTCAGCAAAGAACAGACCATTATCAGCGAACAGATATTAAAGGAAATTATCCGCCGATTGGATTTTTGCATCAATGTGGGGCTGGAATATTTAACGTTAGACAGGAAGAGCGCGACCCTTTCCGGCGGGGAGGCGGAACGCATCCGCCTGGCGACCCAGGTCGGTTCGGGTTTAGTGGGTGTCATTTATGTCTTGGATGAGCCCAGTATCGGATTGCATCAAAAAGATAATGAGCGCCTGCTTTCGACCTTACAATCTTTGCGAGATATCGGGAACACGTTAGTTGTGGTGGAACACGATGAGACAACGATGCGCAGCGCGGATTACATCATTGATCTGGGGCCAGGCGCCGGCGAATACGGGGGCGAGGTCATTTATGCCGGAGATGTGCCCGGACTTTTAAAATGTAAAGGATCTTTAACAGGGAAATATTTAACCGGCCAGTTAAAGATCCCGAAACCTGCCAAACGGCGGGAGATCGTTAAAACCAATTTCTTAAAAATCTTTGGAGCAAAAGAGCACAATTTAAAGAATATCAACATCTCGA
>MHFY01000061.1:14047-31048 GCA_001805375.1 Omnitrophica WOR_2 bacterium GWA2_47_8
GTGTTTCCGGTTCCGGGAAATCCACCTTGGTCGACGATATCCTCTACAAGGCGCTCTCACAAAAACTTTACAATTCCCGGGAAAAACCCGGTGAGCACACAAAGATCGAAGGGATACAGAATATCGATAAGGTCATTGTGGTTGACCAGTCGCCGATCGGCCGGACCCCGCGCTCGAACCCGGCGACGTATACGGGTGTATACAGCCACATCCGCGATATCTTCAGCCAAATGCCCGAAGCCCGGATGCGAGGATATCAGCCGGGACGGTTTAGTTTTAATGTCAAAGGCGGGCGCTGTGAGGCCTGCGGCGGCGACGGCATTAAAAAGATCGAGATGCATTTTTTACCCGACGTCTATGTCACCTGTGAAGTCTGCGAGGGGAAGCGTTTTACCGACCAGACGTTAGACATTGAATATAAGGGGAAAAATATCTCGGATATCCTTGATCTCTCGGTGAGAGAGGCCTTAGAAATCTTTGAGAACATCCCGCGCATTAGAGCGACCTTACAAACCTTATTTGATGTTGGATTGGAATACATCAAATTGGGCCAGCCCGCCACAACTCTTTCCGGCGGCGAAGCCCAGCGGGTCAAACTCGCCAGCGAGTTATGCAAATTCGCCACCGGTCGGACCTTTTATATTTTGGATGAGCCGACAACCGGCTTACATTTTGCCGATGTGGAAAAACTTCTCGAGGTCCTGCAGCGGCTGGTGGAAAAAGGGAACACGGTTTTGGTCATTGAGCACAATCTGGAAGTCATCAAGAATGCGGATTATATTGTCGACCTTGGCCCCGAAGGCGGCGATAAAGGAGGAGAACTCATCTTCAGCGGTTCTCCGGAAAATATCGTCAAGCACCCTGCCTCACACACCGGCCGGTATTTAAAAGGCTACTTATAAAAAGCTCACGTTTATCCTTCCGCCTTCGGCTTCAGGATGAACCCGAAGTTAATTTCAAATTTCGGGTTCACAAACATTTCGAACCTGTTATAATAGCACCATGCATTTAAGGAAAATTGGGATGTTTCGACGATTTTTTATCCTGGCAACCGTTATTTTCGTTGTCTTTGCCCATGTTCTGCCTGCATGCGCTGAGGATGAGAAGGAAAACGAACTCTTTTTCGTGGCGCAAAAGGCCTTTGAAGACGGCTTTTATGATATTTCCATCAATTACATCACCCAATTCCTGCAGGAATACCCCACATCCAACAAGCTCGTAAAAGCCAAGATCCTTTTAGGCCAATGTTATTATTTTAAACTTCAATACCTTAAGGCCTACGAGACCTTCCAGGAATTATTACAATACGAGGAACTGCGCGATGCGACTTTGTTTTGGCTGGGGGAGACTTATTCAAAAGGGGCGGATTACAAGCAGGCTGAAAAATATTATACCGAACTCATTGAAAAGTACCCGCGCTCGACCTACCTTCCACAATCCTATTATTCGCTGGCCTGGGCTTATTTTGAGCAGAACAATTATGTGCCCGCGAAAAATAATTTCACCGAACTTTTGAAGCGTTTTCCAAAGCATCCATTGGCGGAAGATTCATTGTTCCGATTGGGAGAATCCGAGCACCACTTGCGTTTTTTTGATAACGCCATAAAGAATTTTGAGGACTATGTCGTCAAATTTCCCCAGTCCGATCGCCTCGCCGAAAGTTATTTTTACATCGCCGAGGCCAATTATTATCTGGAAGATTATTTAACGGCCAGCACGTATTATGCCAAAACCGCCGAGATATCGAAAGACAAGAAGATCGTTTTACTGTCGAAGATCAGCCTCGGGTGGTGCTATTTAAAATTAAAACGGTCGGAATTGTCCTTAACCGCCTTTACCGAAGCGCAGGCCCTTTCACAAGAACAAAAGATCCTAGGCGATGATATCGCCTTAGGATTGGCCAATCTGTACACCGAAACCGGCGAATATCCAAGATCCATCGAACAATATACTTATCTTATCGACAATATTCCGGACAGCGGCCGGATCATCGAGGCCTTTTTGGGCCGGGCCAATGTTTATTATCAAACCCAGGATTATCCCAAGGCGATCCAGGATTATGACGCCGTCATTCAAAAATCCAGCTCAAGCCCTGAGTTGACCGATCTTCACGAAAAAGCGCAGTTTGGCTTGGCCTGGACCTATTTAAAATCCAGCCAGTTTGAGCAGGCCATCGCGACATTCGAGTCGCTTATGAATTCCGCGCAGAATGATGTGGTCAAAGTCAGCGCGCTTATCCAGATCGGCGATGCCTATCAGGACAGCAATAATTTCGACAAGGCCATTGAAACCTACGATACCATCCTCAAAAATTATCCGGAGAGTGTCTATACCGACTACGCGCAATTCCGGCAGGGCGTGGCGTTGCTCAAGCAGGAAAAGATCGACACCGCCATGCTATCGTTCCAGACACTGCAGCAGAACTTTCCGCAAAGCAAGTATCTGCAGGAAATAAAATATTACATGGCGGTCGGATACTTTAAAAAGGATGACTGGAAAAAGGCCCTGGAGAATATCGAGGAATACTTAAAAACCGCTTCCGAAGCCAGTGAATTTGTCGCCGAATCGAATTATATCCTGGGGATGTCCTTGCTGAATCTAGGCCAGTACGACCGGGCCTTAAAAGTCTTTGAAGATGTTGCAGTCAAATTTCCTCAAGAAACGGCCATATTAAAGAATTCTCAACTCGCGATGGCGAAATGTCTCTATAACCTGGGCAGAGAAGCGGATGCGATCAAAAAATTCAACGAGATCAGCATCCAATACCCTCAATCCGATATCGCGCAGGAGGCGCTGCTGTGGCTGGGGGATTATTATCTTGAAAAATCCATCTTTGCCAATGCCATGGAATATTACCAGCAATATATCGCGCAATTTCCCAACAGTGACCGTTTGAGCGTGGTTTATTATCAATTGGGCAGGGCGCATGAATTGCAGGAACAATACGATGAGGCCTTAAGCTATTTTGCCAAAATAACCAACCCGGCGGACAAGGAAGTTTACGCCAAGGCAAAAATGGCGATCGCGGATATCTTTTCCAAAAAACTGGATTTCAAAACCGCCTTTGAAACCTATCAGAACATTATCGCCACCGTGCCGGATTATAAACGCGATACCTATATAAAAATGGCCGCTGTTTTTAAGGATAATCAGGAGTATACGAAGGCTATTGAAGCCTACAACAATGCCATGCAAACCGACATCGGCTTAAGCACTTACAGTAACGCCGAAATACAATTTTATTTAGCCGACACCTATGAACTTTTTAATCAGCCGGAAAAGGCGGTGGAAGAGTACCTAAAAATTCCCTACCTTTACCCTCAAGCCATCGAGTGGGTTACAAAGGCCCATTTGCGCATCGCCCGGATCTTTGAGAATTCGGAACGCTGGGACGAAGCAAAGGCGATCTATAAAAAGATCATTGAACAAAATACCGACGAGGCCAAATTCGCCCAGGAGCGGATGGACTGGATCAATGAAAATCTTTTTACTCAAAAATAAAATTTAGGCCGCCCCAAACAGGGCGAGCCTCGTCCTTCATCTGAAGGATGTAGGAAAGGACGGGAGGCTATTATGGGTGCTTGGGAAATGAACGCGTTTGAGCTGGTAAAGGCCGGTGGACCTATCATGTATCCCATTCTGTTGTGCTCGATCATTGCCTTAGGCATTGTGATCGAAAAATTTACCATGTTCAATAAGATCCATACGAACATCTATTCTTTTAAAAAACAGGTCATTGAGCTTTTAAAAACCAACAAATTGCAGGAAGCAGTACGGCTTTGCGATAATAATTTCTCCCCCGTAGCCAAGATCTCAAAAGCAGGTATCTTAAAATTCGGCCGATCCCGGGAAGAGATCAAAGAGGCCATGGAAGATGCCAGCCATTTTGAGATCCCACCACTGGAGAGACGCTTGACCACTTTAAATACAATCGCGCAGATTGCCCCGCTTTTAGGCCTTTTAGGGACCGTCACCGGGATGACCGAAAGTTTCCACACGATCCAAATGCAGGCCTCAACCATCAATCCCGTCACTCCCGGAGATCTGGCCGGAGGCATCTGGGCGGCACTTTTAACGACCGTGGCGGGGTTATGCGTAGCGATCCCAACCTATGTGGCCTACAACTACTTCGTCAGCCGGGTCAATTATTTTGTTTTGGAGATGGAAAAGGCTGCTACGGATCTTCTCAGCATTCTTCTGCATTTAGCCGAGAACAGAAGCGAGGTCATATAACGTGCGTTTTAAACAGCAAAACAAGTTAAAAATCCAAGAAGGGCTTCTTCAGATCAGCATGGTTCCCATGATCAATGTTATTTTTCTGATCCTTATCTTCCTTATGCTCACATCTTCTTTTACGTTTCAATCCGGAATAAATGTTCAAGTATCCAAAACCTTCACCAGTGATGCCATCAAAAAAGAAAATTTTATTATCACGATCACCAGCGAAAATGTCATTTATTTGAACAATACCCTTGTGACGGCAAAAGAATTGAAAGATACCTTGGTTCAATCGGCCCAATTAAACCAGCCGGTTTTGATAAAGTCAGACCGCCGGGCTTCCGTTGGAACGATCGTCGGAGTTTGGGATATCTGCCGAAACCTGGGGATCGAACGCATCAATATCGCAACGGACCAATAAAATACCTTGAAAAGCATCTTCCTTTCAACTTTTATCCACCTCATCATCTTAAGCAGCGTTACGTTCAGTTTTCCGCCAAAATCTTTGTCGACCAAACCGGTCCTAACATTTTTAGGATCGATTTTGCAAGGAGATGATTTTAATGTTCAAAGATTTACCGAAGCTCCTATTACTTTTTCAAAATCAACGGTTTCATTGCCGCTTTTGGAAAAGACCAAATCAAATGTTATGGATCAAACCTCACTGATAAAACCGCCTGTTGTCTTAAATAAGCAGAACAAAGGGCCTGAAAAGACAATTTTTGAGGACTATATAAAGCCCCCAAAAAGGGAAGAGGAAGCGCAGATTTTAGGGATTGAGGTAAAGCCTCCGGAGCGTCGTCCACTTAAACTGGAATAATCGGGATCATGATCAAACTGGACTTTTCTGTTACGATCGCATTTTTCTTATTTATCAGCTTGTTGCTTGTTTTCCTTAAATGGGTCATCTATAATTATAGTAAGGAAGACGAGGCTCACCCCTCGTTGCAGGTCACTCAATGTCCGTATTGTACGCATCTTTTTTTTGATTTTGGAAAATCGTTGTACAAAACCTGCCCTAATTGTAAGAGTCTCATAACGTTACAAGACGAAAGCAATAAGAAGGGATAGATTCAGGGGAATGTTTAAACAATTACGCAACAACGAATCCGGCATAATTTTAGTTACGGTCCTGATCATCATCTTTGTCCTCATGCTTTTAGCCGTGAGCAAATTAGCCATTGATGTTTCCGAAGTTCAGCAGTTGGAAGATATTGGCGCAAAAACAGTGGCGCAAGAACTGGCACTGCTTTACTATTGGCGAATATATTACAACGCGAACTATCCGCTCAACCACGTTGATTATATCACCGGACGCCAATATAACACCTATATCACCCTCTCCGGGACTCCTCCGATGACCAATGTTGTTGTAAATGTTGTTTACTGATCGCAACATTCTGCATTTTTCCGCTTAGTCCATACCTCTCAAGTGCTTACAAAGAAATGTCTCTTACTGCAAAAAATGTAATAATATGTAAAAATTTATTGACAAAGTAAGTTTATTATAGTCTAATGAAAACTAATGAACTCAAAGGAAAAATTTTGACTCGACCATGCAAATTATAAAAGCTCGGCAACTTATGTGCCTTCAATTACTTATTAAAATATCACCTCCGGGAACACTTAAATGAAGCAACTTATCGACGTTGAAGAACTGGCGCAATACCTAAAGCTACGCAAACAAACAATTTACAACTGGTTAAATCAGCGCAAAATCACTGGAATTAAAATTGGTGGGGTTTGGCGCTTTGATAAGCGGGAAATTGATAAGTGGCTTAAATCCCAATCCCGGGACGCAAAGCCTCTGGGAGACTCTTAAAGGGAAAAAAGATGGCAACTAAAAAAACATTCGGATTATTTTGGGATCAACATACGGTCCATTTCGCGGAAAATAGCGATAACGTCCCTAAGATTTTTCATTACCCCACGAATTTGGGTAAAGTTTTGGCCGCAATGAGCACAAAAGAAACAACCGAGGGGATCAAATTTACCGAACTGCTGCAACGCATCCTTCTTGAAAATAAAATTACGACACGTTCCGTTCAGTTATCTTTGCCGAGCCACGATATCATTTTCCGATCTTTTATCATCCCTTGGATGCAGTCTTCGGAAATGAAAGGTGTGGTGGAATTTGAAGCGAGCAAGTATGTCCCTTTTGAATTAGATAAATTGGCTTACAATTATCTTTCGATCACACTGTTTAAGGAGAAGAGAAAGCAAATTTTGATCCTTTTTGTAGCCATCCGTAAAGATGTCCTTGAAAATTATTGCAACGTTCTGGAGCATTCGGATCTTAAGGTTGAACTTACCGAGCCGGGGCAGATCAGCCTTTTACGCTTCCTTGCCTTTAAAAAGATATTGCCCCGCAACAAAACCGTTGCCGTGATCGATACTGATGCCGTATCCGGCCGCATTATGATCATTGAAAAAGAAGTACCGCAATTTATCCGTGAATTTCAACTCGCTCACATTGGCGCCGAAAATCCCAAAGAAGCGCCTGATGCGCTGCAAGCCAAATTATTCAATGAGGCTCGCATGTCCTTGGATTTTTACAGCCGCCAATATGTCGCGACAAAAATTGACCAGATCCTTTATATTTCCTTAAATGATTCCCACCAGATCAGCGACAGCCTGACGAAATACCTTAATATACCAACTCAAAATGTTAACATTGCCAAAACCCTTTCTGAGGCGATCTCGGATATCGGTTCGATCAAAGCCTTTGGGGTTACTTTAAGAAACGCTGTTCTGCCTAACATGAATTTTGACCTAACGCTTAAAAAGCCTACCGCGGCCGATGAAGACTTGACTGAAGAGCCTACCATGAACTATCCGACCATCGCGATCACCGTTTGTCTCTGTTTGGCGTTTCTCTTTGGAGTGCATAAGCTGTCACAAGACCGCCGAACCAGCTATCAGGAAAAAATACAAACGATCACGAAAGAGCTTGGGACTTATGAATCATCTTCCGCCAAAATGATCAAGGAGCAAACCGCGGACATCCAAGCTAAATTAGGCACTTATAAGAATTTACGTGTTCACGGCCGGCTATCCATATTTCTCACCTTGCTCTCTAAGCTGGTGCCGGAAGGGATATGGGTCAATGACCTGACTCTGACTTACCGTAATGATAATAACCCCGGCATGATCACTGTGAGCTTTAATGGATATGTTTATAATGAAAACCCCGGACAGCAGATCGCCACCATTAACCGGTTCATCGACAGCTTAAAAGCAGATAAAAATTTTTCATCTTTTTTCAAAGCCATCGACCTTGTGACGGCCAATAAACAGGATTTAAAAGGCTACCGCGTAACTTCTTTTACCATTGCGTGCCAATAATCTTATGGACATACAAAAATTAAATAGGACCCTGTCGGAACTCAGCAAGCTGGACATCAATGACCTAAAGAACATTGATTATAAAAAACTCGTCCAGGATCTTTTCAAAAAGAAAGATAAATTAACTCGAGTCATTGCCGTTTTTCTAAGCATTATTGCTGGTTTTTATATCTGGACGAATAATGGAAAAACGTTGAATAGGAGTAAAGAACAGTTGTCCATCCTGCAAGAACAATTGGCAGCATTCAAAGAACTCAGCATAGCGAAGGCAGATTTTCAAAAGACTCTGGATGCGTTCCCGGAACCTTTGGAATATAAGGAAATGATAGAGAAGATCAACGAGTCGGCGATTGCCAACAATATCGATGTATTGAACTTTTCTCCGGCCAACATTCAAGCCGGAAGCCTTTACGACCTGATCCGTGTGCACATTGCGGTTCTGGCGCCTTCCTACACCCATTTTTGGCAATTCATTCACACGCTGGACAGTTCTCCCCATGCCTTAAGAGTCGAAAGCATTCAGGGGCGTCCGGCGGCATCCAAAAAAGAGATCACCGAGAACAAATTAAATATTGACCTTGAGGTATCGTCGTTAAAGATCAAAAAATGAAAAAATACATTTTAAAATCCGGTGTCTTGATCATTCTCCATATGCTCCTGACGCCTGTTTTTTGTTCTGCTCAAATTAAAAATATACTCCAAAACTTTGAAAAAAGTTCTATCGGTGGGATGACGGCATTATTAAGCAAGCCAGGGATAGCAGCTGATGACTTATTTAATCTTCCTCCCGTCCGGGACCCATTCCTTCCTCAGCTGCCACAAAAACCAAAAATTGTAGAACCACCGCCTGTCCCGGCCGCAACGAATACACCGCCACCGCCGAAAACTCCGGCCATCATGGTGCCAACATCCCCGCTCATAAAACCGCCGCCGGCCGAAATAAAGCCGCCGCCTTTGAATATCACCGGGCTGATTTGGAACAGCGACCAACCTCAAGCGATCATTAACGGAAAAGTTATCCGCGTCGGGGACGAAGTAGATAATGTGCGTGTGACCGATATTCAAAAAAATAAAATCACCATTTCACACGGGGGAAAAGATTTCACTATTCTTTATAATCCGTAACCTAAACTGGAGACATAAATGAATAAAAAGCAGACCAAAATTTTAGTTTACCTTATCCCGATACTTCTGGTTCTTACACCGTTGAGTTGGGGCCTGGATAAATCCGAGATGGATAAGTTCCTTTACCCCGAATACTCAAAGAAGATTTCCATGGACTTCAAGGGAGCTGCTTTAAATGATGTCCTTAAGATCCTTTCTCAACAATCGGGGTTAAACTTTATCGCGGCCAAAGAAATCGCGGATAAGCAGGTGACGCTTTACCTTGATAATGTTCCGGTAGAAGAGGCCCTGGAACGGATCTTAAATGTCAATAGCCTGACCTATGAAATTAAACCGGGCAGCGATATTTTTTTGGTTAAAGAACTTAACAAACCAGCCAAAAATCTGGAAACACGGGTTTTTAAACTTAAACATGCAACCGTCTCCAACTCAAAACTGAATTCTACGATCTCGATTGAAACGACTTCTACGACCGGAGGGACTTCCTCTTCCGGGACCGGAACAGCGGCTGGCGCGAACTCCGGCATCTTAGATGCGATCAAGGCCATTTTAACCGCGGACGGCAAAATTGTTGAGGATGCCCGGACCAACAGCCTTGTGATCACGGACATTCAAGCCCAATTCCCCGTCATTGAACGAACATTGGCGACCCTGGATATCCCTGTCCCGCAAATTCTGATCGAGGTTGAAATGCTGGATATTTCAAAAAGCACCGCTGATCAGATCGGCGTTAAATTCGGTTCTACGCCGCTCACCTTCACCGGGGGTGAACGCGATCATGTGTATCCATGGAACCAAAATAAATTATTGAACAAAGGTTACGAATTTGAAGAGGCTGAATACCGCGTTGGAACGATCAGCGCCGCTGGTTTAAGCGCGACCTTTCAATTCTTAAAATCGCAAACTGATACCAAACATCTGGCTAGGCCCAAAATTTTAACATTGAACAATCAAACCGCTGAGATCAAGATCTCTACCAATGAAGCCATCGGTGTAGCGACCAGCACAACCTCTGCCCAAAGCACCGCCACATCCGCCACTCGCGCGGAACGTGTGGAAACCGGTGTTTTTCTCAAAGTGACACCGCAAGCTAATTTAGAGACTGGGGAGATCATTCTGGCCGTTCAGCCTAAAGTTGTACAGGCGAGAACAGGTGCAACATTCATCACCAACAACGGATCTATCACCTTCAAGGATCCTGAAGAAAGAGGGGCGCAATCGATCCTGCGGATCAAGGACGGGGAAACGATCATTATCGGCGGCCTGTTGCGCGAGACAGGAACAGATACGATCACAAAACTGCCGATCCTGGGTGATCTGCCTTTGATCGGAGGCGCTTTTCGTCATAAAGATAAAACAGCGGACGAACGTGAATTAGTCATCTTTTTAACACCACGCGTTTTGACGGAAGATTATACAATATCTTCCAAAACAGCTTTCAAGCACATCGAGCGAGAGCAGGAAATCCCTCTCGTCCGAAGAAATGCGGTGGAAAAGGCTCTTTCAAATTTTGAAAAATTAAACTTTTAACGTTAAAATAAAGTCCTGATATGGCGCACTATAAATTGGGCGAAATTCTTATTAAGCAAGGCCTTATCACCGAGGGCCAATTAAGCCAAGCTATTGAATTACAACGAGAACAGCACGGCCGTATCGGTGAGGTATTGATCAAATTAGGGCTGGTCAGTGAAGAGGACATTGCCGCGGCTGTCGGTGAACAATTAGGGCTGCCTTATTCTTCCGATAAATCCAATCTTCTGGCCCCGCGGGCAGATCAAAACCTTGATAAACTCATCCCGCAAGACTTTGCTCAAAAAAATTGTGTCCTTCCCCTGTCAAAGAATATGAATATGCTGACCTGTGCCATTGCCGATCCGCTGGACCTGGTCCTGATAGATAACTTAAAAAAGGTCAGCGGTCATGAGATCAATCCCATTATCGCCACCCGGTCGGCTATTTTAAAGGGCGTCACGACATTTTACACCAAGCAAACCGCCATCCTCGGTGATAACCGCGGTTCGATGTTGGGGGAGGCCGTTCAAAGCAGCTATACCCCAACCAAGGAATCTTTCGCGGAAAAGCATGCGCAGACCTCCGATTCGGCCGAATTAAGCATCGACAAACTTATCGCGAAAGCGGGGGAAGCCCCGGTCATAAAGTTAGTTGACCTGATCATCCGCCAAGCGATCGATGAGCGCTCCAGTGATATTCATATCGAACCATTTAAAGATAAAATAAATTTACGCTACCGTATCGACGGCGCTCTTTATCAGATCCCGCCGCCGTCCTCGCACATGATGTCAGCGATCGTTTCGCGCATTAAGATCTTGGCGAAGCTGGATATTGCCGAAAAACGTTTGCCTCAGGACGGCAACATCACCGCAAAACTCGAAGACCGGACCGTTGATCTTCGTATTTCAACGATCCCGACTGTCTGGGGCGAAAAGGTGGTCATGAGAATCTTGGATAAAGCCGCCACACCGCTCAATTTGACGCAATTAGGATTCGATGCCAAACAATTAGAGCACATCCGCAAGGCCCTGCATACACCCTACGGATTGATCTTTGTCACAGGGCCGACCGGTAGCGGTAAATCGACCACACTCTACTCTTCATTAAATGAGATCATAAATCCAAAAAAGAATATCTTAACCGCAGAAGACCCTGTAGAATTTAAGATCGAAGGTGTCAACCAAGTCGCTATAAAATCAGATATCGGGTTAACCTTTGCCACGATCTTAAGGGCATTCCTGCGTCAGGACCCGGACGTCATTATGGTCGGGGAGGTGCGCGATCTAGAAACAGCCCAGATCTGCGTGCGCGCGGCCTTAACCGGCCACTTGGTCCTAAGCACCTTGCACACCAACGACGCCAGTTCAGCGGTTACCCGGCTTTTAGATATAGGGATCGATTCGTTTTTATTAACTCCTTCTTTAATCATCATCATCGCCCAAAGACTTGCGCGGCGGCTGTGCACGCATTGTAAGGAACCTTATGAACCTCAGCCTGACCAGTTAGGTGGACTTAAGCTTAAAAGTGATCTTGTTTACCGGGCCAAGGGATGTGAAAAATGTCACTTTACCGGATACCGGGGCCGAATAACCATAGCTGAAGTCATGCTGATCAGTGAAAAGATCCGGCGCTTGATCTCCCAACACGCTACGTATAACGAAATACAGGATGCTGCCCGACAAGAGGGCATGATCACTATCTTTGAAGACGGTATAAAAAAAGTGGAAGAAGGCACCACCAGCCTGGATGAAATCTTAAGTATCGCGTTTCAAAACGAATAAACGTCAGGACACTCAATGCCCAAATTCTCTTATATTGTCAAAGATGCCAATGGTAAAACTTTAGCCGATACCACAGATGCCTACGATAAGGCCTCGGTCGTTAAATCCCTGCAGGAGAAGGGATATTTTATTGTTAGCATTCAGGAAATTAGAATGGGCGAGCCGGAAAGCAGGGCATCCCGGATGAAAGGGCCGAAAAAGTTTACTCATAAAGGGATTAAACTTGACGATCTTATTATCTTTGCCCGCCAACTGACGACCATGGTCGAGGCAGGCGTTACGCTCCTGCGGAGCCTGGATGTTATCTTAGTGCAGGTTGAAAGCCGTAATTTCTATGCGGTTGTCAAACGGATCAAGGCTGATGTGGAGCAGGGCAGTTCTTTAAGCCAAGCCCTGGCCAAGCATCCGCGAGTCTTCAATCAATTCTGGGTCAGCTTGGTGGAGGTCGGGGAAGCGTCCGGCACCATGCCCACAATTCTTAATAAATTAAGCTTTTATCTTGAACAGCAGGCGGCTTTTAAATCTTCAATTATTTCTGCCATTATTTATCCGGCGATCTTATTTGTAGTGGCCAACGGCGCTATCGGCTTTTTTGCCTTTTTTGTGGCCCCGCGCTTTGAAAGCATTTTTAATACCTTAGGCGCGGAATTGCCCCTCATCACAAAACTTCTTCTTGATTTCTTTAATTTTGTTAAGGCAAAATTTATTTTCCTTGCGATAGGGATCGCGTTCCTCATTTTTGTCGTAAATCAGCATATCCACACATACAGGGGCCGATTAAATTTAGAGAAATTTTTATTTGGTCTTCCTATCTTTGGTAATATAATGAAACTAATTATATTGGAACGATTTGCTTCACAGATGGCGATATTATTGGACAGCGGCGTGCCCATTTTACATTCTTTGGACATCACACAGCGCATGGTGGGCAATCAAACGTGCTCCTTGACGGTTGCCAACATCAAAGAGCAGGTACGGGCAGGGAAATCGCTCGTGGGCCCCATGGAAAATAGCGGGTTTTTCCCTCCCATGGCGACACAGATGATCGCTGTCGGGGAGGAAAGCGGGGAATTAAGCAAAATGCTTAACCACGTGTCAGTTTATTATCAGGATATTGTTTCCACATTCATGAAACGTTTCGGGACTATTATTGAACCGGTCATGCTTATTTTTATGGGGGTTGTTATCGGGATCATGGTTTTGGCCATGTTCCTGCCGTTGTTTAATATCGCCACTATGGGACACTAAAGATAAGGAAGGAGGGATGCAGACGTTTCTTAACCTTAAATTTAGCTCTTGTAAGCTGTTTCTATCATATAAATGTTCTTTGAAAACGCTTTCACATTGTTCTTAAAGGTCCATTGAATTCCTGTATAAATGTTATATATTCTTAATAGATACGGTGTTATAGTTGAAACGGTAAACTACTCGTTAAGGGTAGGGCACAAAGCTATCCCGATGTTCCCTGAAAAAGTGTGGAAATCGGGACCCCGACTAAGCGTCGGGGCAGGGCCCCACGTTTTTTGCAGGAAAAATAACTCAGTGAGGCAGCCAGCTACCAACTTAATTAAGGACAATGTGACCTATTCGAATTCAACTAGAATAGGTTTTTTTATTGAAAGGGGGGATGTAGCCAAAAACAAGCGTTTAAGTAAAACGAAATCCATAACATTCGTTAAATGTTTTTTATATAAATCGAACAATTAACAGGAGTTATCACATGCAAAAAAGAAATAGAAAAGGTTTTACATTACTTGAGATCATCATTGTGGCCATCATCATCGCGGTTTTAGCCAGCTTGGCCTTGCCGCGTTTCTTGACCACGGTACAAAACACCTACCAGAGTGAGGGTTGGCAGAACATCTCTGCGGTGCGCGGGGCGATCCATCGATGCAATACTATCAACAATGACTACCAGCTTTGCGATCAATTCCAAAATCTCGATGTCCCTGACCCACAGTTTGAGGCAGGCGCCCACTTCACCTATGGCATTCTCGCGACACAAAACACCTTTGCGATCACGGCTACGCGTAATTCCTTGGCCGGTGGGTCTACTGCCAATTCTGTGAAACTTTTACAGAACGATGGTACCAGTGTCATCCAGCGTTCCGGGACAACGATCTGGTCGGGTGTTTAAACGCAGTTAACTTAAACCCCAGCTGCCTTCGGGCGGCTGGGGTTTTTTTGTAACCTATGAAAAATCTATCTAAAAACAATGCTGCCTTAACCTTAACCGAGATCCTGATCACGCTTACCATCTTATCGATCGCGGCGGCCCTTGCTGTTCCCAAATTGAGCGATGCCATGGAGGGCAACAAGACCAAGGAGGCTGAAAGTATTTTAGCCGCGCTCATGCGCGCACAGATCATTTATAAGGATTTTAATCCCGGCTCAGGGGGGGCATATGCCACACAATTATCATCATTGGACGTCACTATTCCTCTTCCGGTACATTATAATACGCCCACTGTAGGAAACAGCTCTTATAGTGTTGCTACCATTCTTCGGAATGGTTCTTCTCCCTATAACTATACGTTATACGTGAATATTTCTGGTACGGTTCAGTGCAACGGAGGGGCAAATAATATTTGCACCAAATTAGGTTATCCTAAATCTTTAGGACACGGAGGTCTCAGTGGATTACCGACACCGATCGATTAATTTAAAAGCTTTCACCCTCATGGAATTAATGATCGCCATTATCATTATCGGTGTCATTTCCGCGTTAGCGATCCCTAATTACCGAAAGACCGTGGAGCGTGCGCATCGCCAGGATGCGGAGACACAGCTTATCGCGCTCCATGCCGCAAACCATATTTATCGGGCCCAAACCGGCCAAACCTATCTGCAGGCGCCTACCGCTTTGGATATCGATGCCATAAATAACGCGCTGGGCATCAATCTCATTTCCAACGGAATGACTTACAGTTATCAATGTACAACACCCTTTAGCGATTATACAGCCACGGCCATACGCCAAGCACCAGCAACGGCCTTTACTATCACAATTACTAATCTCGGAGTTAGTCCAGGCTACAGCCTTGCCTGTACTCCCGCAGGCCATATGGCATGTGATTAAAAAATATGATACTGCCCTTACGACGCAAAAAATTAGGTTTTTCTATCATTGAGGTCGTTGTTGCGGCGGTTATTTTTTCCATCGCCGCCGCGGGGATCCTGGCGATGTCCTCTATCGCCGGCCGGCCCAAGGCGGCCCGTTCCGAGCGCGCTATCGGAGCGGCTCTATTCGCCCAGCAGCTTTTAGCCTGGTATCGCACCAAAGTCGAAGCCACGAGCTACAATACCGGAAACCTGGCGGAAGGAAATTATACATTTAACACCGGTATTTATAGCGCCTTTGTACAGATCCGAAATGATACAAGCGGGGCGGGACGCTTTATCAATATCAAGGTTGATTGGAATGAGCCTTAGAAAAAAACTTATAACTTATAACTTAAAACTTAGAACTAAAAGTGGTTTAACCCTCATTGAATTGATCATCGCCAGTATCCTGATGGGCCTGGTGATGATGGGCGTCATTTCGCTGGATTATGCCATGCGCCGTACGTACCGCGTAAGCGCCATGAGCGCGGATGTGTCAACCCGCATCTCCGGAGCAATGGTGCATATTTTTAACCGGGCCTCTTTGGCGGTCGGGATGTCAACGGACTTGGGGCTTTGGCCTTTTGAGGATGCGAGCGTCCGCGGACTTGTTCTCCGTCAAGATAGAAATAATACCCCGGGTGATTTTACCGATGATACGTGGATACGTTATATCCACAACAAATCCGGTGGAGGGGCAGGGGACATTTATTATTGTGAGATAATTTCTGATTTCACGAACGTCCACATTACACCCGGCGCGCCACCGGCCCTGGATGCCACGGTATATGATCCTGCCTCATGCGTAGGGACTCAATATTTTTTGACGCACGTTTATCCCGCAACCACCTTCACAACGTATACCTTGATTAATGACCCGGGCAACTTTGAATTTTATCTGCAAGTTGATATGACCGGCCGCAACAGCGATACCGACCCTGTTGACCCTATAAAAAACAAAGAATACAAACTTTCGACCCGCGTCACTCCGCTCGGCCACACCTTTTAATGGTTCGGCTCCGCTCACCATTCAGTAAAAAATTAGCTTGGCAATTCTAAGAATTTAAATAAGACCGATTAAATTTATAAAAAATATATTTGGATTCTCTATTTTTAATCATATAATGAAAATATCTTTTCCAGGACACATCATGTCCTGGAGGGAAATTCCGAGCACTATTTTAGCAAAATGATGGATATCAAGCAGTTAAATGAAAAAATCTGTAATATTTGCTAAAAATTTTTTATATAAATCGAAAAATCAACAGGGGGGTATCACATGCAAAAAAGAAATAGAAAAGGTTTTACATTACTTGAGATCATCATTGTGGCCATCATCATCGCGGTTTTAGCCAGCTTGGCCTTGCCGCGTTTCTTGACCACGGTACAAAACACCTACCAAAGTGAAGCTTGGCAGAACATCTCTACGGTGCGCGGGGCGATCCTTCGATGCAATACGATTAACAATAACTACACACTTTGCGATCAATTCCAAAATTTCGATGTTTCTAACCCGGCTAATGATGCAGGCGCCCACTTCACCTATGGCATTCTCGCGACACAGAACACCTTTGCGATCACAGCTACGCGTAATTCCTTGGCCGGTGGATCTACCGCCAATTCTGTAAAGCTTTTACAGAACGATGGTACCAGTGTCATCCAGCGTTCCGGGACAACGATCTGGTCGGGTGTTTAAACGCAATCCCCCCAGCTGCCTTCAGGCGGCTGGGGGCTTTTACAAACATTTGCAAAATATATTCAAAAAAGCATATCTGTTTTTTTTCGAAACTTAATGATATCACTAAGATAAAAGAACAAAATATTTTATTACACATGTTTATGATTTTATCGATACGATACCCCGTCACTCTTCTCAGCCATACCTATTAACAAAAAATTAACTTGGCAGTTTGCAAAA
>MHFY01000061.1:31305-31508 GCA_001805375.1 Omnitrophica WOR_2 bacterium GWA2_47_8
TATTTTTTTCTCCATCAATGTTGCAGGAATCACACAACCCCTTGAATTTCCTAGAGATGCGTTTACTGCCAATAAGCTGCCAAAAAATTCTCAAAAAAATAATCCCATCAATTTGCTAATTTTTTGTTCCAAAATGTTTTTTCTTGAAAAATCAAAATAGTACATTTTGATATGATTTGTCATGCTTTTTAGCACATTTTTAG
>MHFY01000062.1:0-868 GCA_001805375.1 Omnitrophica WOR_2 bacterium GWA2_47_8
TCAAACTCCCTTTGGGCCGGAATTTTGAGCGGTTGATCCACAAACTGTTTGGCGATTCCAAAAAGCCTGTTAAAAGACGGCTCCGGGCCCGCGACCAGGGAATATTTTTTCAAAATCTCGACTGTCACGGGACCATGCGAAATCTCCTGGGCTGAAGCACGTTCCAGAAGTTCTTTAGATCGGCGCAGGACATCCTTCGCTACCGGCTCATTCGGTCCCAGCTTTGAGAAACGGCCGGCATAGAAGCCGGCATAAACTTCCGGACCGCCCCGCATGACAAAAACCCGGCGGTCAAATGCCGCCGCCAAGTCCTCATTAAAATGATCGGGCAGGGAACCTGGGTAAGCAAGGAGGAGGATTTTATGGGGATGGCTTTGGAGGAGCGGTTTGAACTCCTCCAGGGTTTCGCGCAATCCCGCCGGTGAAAGCCCTTCCGGAACTGAAAGGTCAAGAAGGGCGAACGAATTATTCCCGGTGAGAAGACTCGCCAGCCGTTTTGAATCAAAATCCCCGGTTGATTTACGGGCATTTGCCAATTTGTCCGGCGTTACAAGGGATTCCCGGCGTCCTTTCGCTCGCGCCGCCGCCGCGATCCGGTCTCCAAAAATCGCCGTGAATACGGCATCAAAAAACTTCCCCATTGGAACAATGTCATCCAGCAGCATTTGGGCAATTTTCCCAGTTTGAACTATTGTAATATTATAAATTAAAAATTGACTATTATTAATATATCTGGTATCCTGCTCGGCATTGGGAGGATTCAATGTTTGAACCTTTGACGAAACCTCGCCGGGAATTTCTGGCGAAATCTTTGATGGATATTGTAAAGCTAGCTGCTGCGGCTGGTCTGACAACAGGCTTTTTTGCA
>MHFY01000062.1:908-6173 GCA_001805375.1 Omnitrophica WOR_2 bacterium GWA2_47_8
TTCTGCTATCATTTTTTCTGGCTTGGTTTTTATATCCTCCAAAAGGAGACCATTAGATGACGAGCGTCGATTTTTTGATATTTGTTGTCGTGATTCTTTCTGCCATTGGGATTGCTGCAATTTATCAGCATCATATCGATCAGAAAAAGCACCGCCATCCTCATTAAAAACCTTCCCGCCAAGTCTTGGCGCTATATCCCGTGCCTCGGAGCGCAAAGATTTTTTTCCCAGCGCATAATATTTTTCAATAGCACGGTCGGTTCTCGAGGTGGCAAGGCGGTCATACGCGCCATTGTCAAAATTTCTCAATTTTTCATAGAACGAAAAAGGAAAATTATTTCTTTCCTCATTTCTTTCTTCCCAGCCTGATGTTTCATGCACGGATAAGCCAAAGTCAACGAAAGAAATCCGGCCTGAGGCTTCATCCCAAAACAGATGATCCAGGCGGAACGGAGCTGTTTCATGGGGGGCGATATCCTGGTGCGCAATGCCTGCCGCGTGCAATTGTCCCAACGCAAAGGCGATCGCCTGAATCTTCTTCAGCCCATGCTGGCCCTTATCGAAATCAGACTCTGTCAGAATCCTGCCTTTGGCAGGGAGTGACAAAAGCACGCGATTCTCTTTTAAAAGGTAACTCTCGGGCGCCAGGCCATGCTCGTAGGCGATCTGCATGTTTTGGAATTCATTTTTGAAATTACTTTGGAGCGTCGCTTTTCTCGCATTCTGTTTGGAATAAAAACTAATTTCACGTCTGCCTTTGAGAGTCAGGGTGTGGCGGTAAACGATATTCGTTCCAAAGGCCGCGTTTAATTCTTCTTGCTCGCTTTTTTCAATCTCGTCAATTTCTTTAATGCCAAGAAATTTTAAGACCCCTTTAGAATTTTCCTTGAATAAATCAAGCGGCCTGTCCTCAGCCGTGGTTCGCGCCTCGGCCCGCGCTGGCTGGCGCGTACCGGGCCCGGTGTCCGGCCGTCCGCCGGCCACTCGCGCCTCGGAGCGGACAAAAGGCGGCGCGTCTTTTTCCAGTTCGGTCATCTGCGCCAGGGGAGCCCGGATGTGCATTTCCTGCAGGTACTTGAAAAGATCCTCCCCGAAAGTTTTCTGCATAAAAACCAACGCGCGTTCCATGAACAGCCCGGGGGTCAGTTTTTCAAGGCCCATCGCGCTTAAAATTTTTTCCAATTGTTCCGTCCGCCGTTTGGGATCGCTTTCCCCCGCCAGTGGAGCGGTTTCGGGGAGGAGGGCATTCAACAGTTCCAGCGATTCTTTTTGTTCCGGGTTGGCGGTGAAATCCACGAGGAAATCGTGAAATTCATCAAACGCTATGGAAGGAAAATGGGTTCCCGCGATCATCACGGAAAAGAGAAGACGCAATGATTTTGTTTTTTCTTCGCCGAAACGCCTGCCCCATTCCCGCTCCCGCGAAATATTCCGGTAAAGTTCCAGGACCGTTTGAAAACGCACGCGGTGGATTTTTAATTTTTCTACCAGCGCTTCCGCCGACTTCGCGGAAGAGGCGCCGCTGAGAGCTTTTTTCTTGAGCGCGGCAAAGAAAGCATCCAGGCCGGCAATGGTTTCCGGAACAAGGGAATAGGGGAGGGGCGATTGCCTCATTTTTTCTGAAAAGGAATGGCCTAGGATTTTGTCTGATTTTTTCAGCGCGGCTTCCCGGCCGGATCCGGTAAACATTTCCGGCCTCAGCCAAAGGGCGTACTGTTGGGAGAAACTTTCCAGCGTTTTATTGCTGATGGCGATTCCGGGGATCAGGGGGGTGGTGAATGTCTCCAACCTTCCATAATGGGCAGGGCTGCCCGCCAAGCTCCATTGGGTATGCGCTCCGAGGTGAATCAGGTTCAAATCGAAGTCCGAGCGTATGAAGTAAAGCATGGGCGTAAAACGCCCCGCAACAGCGTCCGAAGGGAACCGGGCCAGAAGCATTCCGGCGGGATAAAGGAAATAATTAAAGGCATAGAGAATTGCCTTTTGAAGTTCCTCTCCTGAAGAGGAATCTCTCCAGGGCGCCAGAATTTTTGAAATCACGGATGCCGGGGGCAGATCGGCCAGCGTTTTTCCTTCCTGGGGTTGAAGCATCAGGACGGTGAATTCCTGGAATGAATCCGCGAGCCGGGGATCAATGGCGCGGGCCATCTGAAGCAGGGTCTCCCGGTCTGAGGGCTCCTGATGCTTACGGTATTCTTTATCCTGAAATTCTTCCAGGTAAAAGGTGAAAAAGACGGCCCAGATGCGGGTGAGCAATGCTTTCATTTTTATGGCAGGATAAGTTTCCAGATTTTTGATTTCAGCGGGAAGATTCGGCTTGCTTTTCCGGGACATAAAAGGCCGGAGCATTCCCTTTACAATGGCCGCGGTCTGGACAGCATCGACCCCCGGCGAAGATTTTGCGATTTCCTCCAACCGGGCATCCATAATTCGCAGGCTTGCAGGAGCGAAGGGTTCCTGCTGGCCGGAAACGGCGCGGAGAATTTCAATGACCGCGCCGATCGTTTTGGGCGATGCGGCCGGCGGTTGAGAAGCCTCGCGGAGCATGGCCGCGGCCGGAGAAATTTCTTCAGCCGCGGGTTCTGCAAGAGCGGCCTTGGAATTCAGGCGCTCAAGACGCTCCGCTTCCGTCCAGAAATATTTTGCATAAATCCGCTCGAGAAATTTCAAGGCTTGTTCCGGCGCGTGAAGGCCCTTGACCCCTTCGCCGTTTTCGATTTTTTCAAGAAAGGCCCCGGTAAAAGCATTCAGGACCTTTAACCTTTCATCGGCCGGCAGGACATCCGGGTTTTCCAGGGGAATCCCGGCCTCCCGGGCGAGGTCTTTAAAGAAAGTGGTATGGAGGGTCACTGCGGGGCCAGCCCGCGGGGCCTTTTCAAGCTCGTTGAGCATCGTATAAAGGTAAATTAAAAAATACAGATAAGCCAGGGCCGGGTCTTTTTGCCGGAGGGCTTCCCGCATGAGAGAGAGAAGGACTCTCAAGTTATTGGAAAAGGACAAAAGGGGCAGCACTTCTTGTTCGATTCGTGAGACCTGCCGTGGGACGGCGGAAAGTCCCTCGTAAAAAGGAGAAGTCTTTCTCAGGATTTCAAAGGCCGCCAGGTATTCTCCCAGGGGCTCGGTCGAAAAAAATTCGTCGGACCGGCGAAGATTGGCGTAAATATAATCTCCGATTTCCTTTCTTACCATTTCTAAAGCTCCGGGAAGATAAACGCGGTCATAATAGTTGTCTTTGGTAATCTTCTCGAGTTGAATCAACTGACGAATTTTGTCTTTCAGGACCGGCGAAGACGGCAGTTTTCCCGTGACGACCCAAAGGGTACGAAAGTGACTGTCGCTCACACGGCGGCTGCCGGCAGAATTTCGAAAAAAGACAGGGCTCGAGTAAAAGCTATCAATAGCATCAGGGGGAGCGGTGACTTCAACCGACCACCAGGGATGGCCGTAGGAATCCGGTTGCTTTTTCCAGGTGTGGGCGCGGACCGGCCATATTTGGCCATTGAAAGTGATGAGATTCAAGGGCAGTAAGACCTGCCACTGGATTTCCAGGAACAGCCGGGCCTTGTCTTCGGGGCTTGCGGCTGTTAAGCCCGGGGCTTCAAAGCGGGTTTTGAACGCGGGATTGATGATTCTCGCCAGCCGGATTATTTCTTCAATCTCTTGTGCCGATAGGGAACCCTTTTCTAAAAGAATCACGGCCGTTTTGAATTTATCCACGGTTTCAGCGCCGGCATTCACCGGGATTTTTAATTCCGGAGGAGGATCCCCCACACTTTTTGGGGCCTGCCTCCGGTCGAGTTCCAGGAGAATTTCCTCCACTAATGCCCGCGCGAAAGGCATGCTTTCTAATACTTTAGGGTCCATGGGGAGGCCGTATTCTGAAAAAATGCCGAGAATTTTTTTAGAAAGAGGATCAAGATTCGGAATGTTATCTTTTTTAAAAGCGGCTATGCTCTGGCGCGTCATGTCGCTGTCTATTTGGGGAATTTCTGCCAACAGCTTCTGAACAACTTTTGGGGGGATTTCCCGGTGGGAGTCTTCGGCCTTCATTAAGGATTGCGTGAAGTCAATCCGCCTGAAAATTTCTTCCGGGGCAAAGGAATCAAAAACCGCCTCGATCTGCTGTTCAAGGGAGCCGGAGAGGGGCAAAGAGCGGGCATCCCGCGGAACAATCGATTGTTTTTCCGCCCTTTGGCGGACTTGATCAAAAGCGGCCAGATAAGGAGGAACCAATCTCTTTTCAGATTCAAGATAATCGCGCTGGCGTTTGAAGGCCAAAGCAAAGTTTTTCTCCAGGACGGCATGGGCGTCGGGAATTGAAAAACCCTTGTAGCGCCCCTCAAGCATTTGGGCGTAAAACGAGAAAGTCAGGGCAAAGGAAAGCAATTCATGGCGGTAGGCGCGAAGATAATCTTCATTGTCGAAGAAAGACCAGGCCTCGAAGATTTTTTCGCCAGCAATGGCCGAATAAGACATGCTGATTACACCTGCTGTCCCGAGAGGATCCACCTGTGCAATGTTCCCCCCGGGATTCATCGCGATTTGAGGTTCCTGGGGCATTCCGTAAGATGTCTTTCTGACAGAAAAAAAGATATCTTTTTTTAATGCTAAGCGGACGGCCGCCTTGTCCATGAGTTCGTCTTTCGAAAGACGGAACTGGCCCATAATTTTAGTGGCAACCTCACGGAAATTTTCTATTTTTTGATAATCATCGATTTCAATCGCTTTGTCGATGGCATCCAAGAGTTCAAAAGTACTTTCCAGGATAGAGTCCTGTTTTTGTACCCCTTTGGCGAAGTCGGATAAAATTTTATTAATTTCCTGCCATAATTTTTTGACGGCCATATCATCCGGGAAAACCTTCAAAATAAAATTTTCGATAAAATGACTCCAAAGCGTAATAGCTTTTAAGGTTTCATCAAGAATCAGTTCTTTTTTGATTTGGGAGATTCCGGCGGTTAGTTTCGAGATTGTTTCAAGGCTGGGAGATATTTTTTGATCAAGGCCGGCGAGTTTTGACCTGAAAATGTCGATTTTTTTCTCGTCAAAACGCTCCTCCTGAAAAACCAAGAAAAGTTTTTGGGCCTCGGCCAGTTCTTCGCCCGCTGTTTTTGTTTTTTGAAACCAGTTTTTGTCGGGGGAATCGATCGAAGGCTCGAGGGGGAGGCCGTCGCGTTCCAAAAGTTCTTTTTGAGACCGCAGGGTCTTTTGTAATTCTTGTATCCTCTGGGCGCTCTTCAATAGAAAAGCCGCCTGATTCAAAAG
>MHFY01000063.1 GCA_001805375.1 Omnitrophica WOR_2 bacterium GWA2_47_8
CTTGGTGGCACTTGCTTTATCCCAGAGTACTTGGCTCCAATGCTGAAATGCAGTTTTCCCTGTTTCAAGATCAGAGAGATACATTCGGTCATGATAGAGTTTCACGCACTCACGGTCTCCAACATAGCAAACAGTGCGTGTGTAGTCGAGAAAAGCAGGAACATCGGAGGCGAGATAATGTCCTTCATCGCCTCTACCGACAACCAATGGGGATCCATCGCGCATTGCCATGAGGTAGTTCTCGCCTCGTCTCATTGCAACAATCGCATACCGGCCCTCAATCTTTTTTCCCGCCGAGACAAATGCCTCGGCAAATGTTTGTCCTTCACGCATGAAATAGTCGATAAGGTGCGGTATTACCTCGGTATCTGTCTCCGAGACAAAAAGATGTTTCCCGAGCACTCCGAATTTCTCCATGAGAAATGATTTGAGCTCAAGGTGGTTTTCAACGATACCGTTATGCACGACCGCAATGGTGCCGTCATGGTTTAGGTGCGGGTGCGAGTTGAGTTCCGTCACTCCGCCGTGTGTTGCCCATCTCGAATGTCCGATTGTGATTTTGCCGAGCACGTTGAGAAATTCATCCTTCGCCACGTCGGATACTTTTCCAACTGCTTTTTTGATAAAGATCCCGTCCGTTGTTTGCGTCGCGATTCCCCACGAATCGTATCCGCGATACTCCAATTCGCAAAGAGCGGTATGGGTCATATTTGCGGCCTGTATTTGCCTTGATCCAACATGTCCAAAGATTCCACACATGATAATGTCCCCCTAAGAGTTGAGCGTACTTAACAATATCCGTCATTCATTATGGGGTTTATTGTGTGAAGCTTGGGTGAATGTGTGTGACGTAGTGTGTGTCACGTATCTATCTTGTCTTTGTTATACTAGGACGGATTGTTCACTTACTTAATATTTATGAAAAAAATAACACTTAGTATTCTCGGGGGAGGTGTAGCTATTATTTTTCTAATCGCCATTGTTGGTTTTTTAAAATTTAATTTTACCAATGGTGGAGACAAAATACCGGAAGTGAATACTCCGGTCGGAGGTGCTTCACCTCGAGATACTTCCTACATCATAGATGGTGAGTTGATGCTTTTTACCGATGGAATGGCAGAGCGAGAAATAACACCGGACTCCGCATCGAAAGACAAGTTTGCGATTTTTGGCGAACCAACGATGGGAGATCTTGACGGGGACGGTGATGTCGATGCAGTGATGTATCTCACTCGAGATTCCGGGGGCAGTGGGACGTTCTTTTACGTTGTTGTTGCAGTGAACGAGCGTGGGACATATAAAGGTACGAATGCAATGTTCCTGGGGGATCGTATCGCGCCACAGAATATCAACATGGATGGTGGTAATGCCGTGGCAAATTTTGTGGTACGGAACACTGGTGAACCATTCACCGTGCCGCCGTCTGTGGGGAAGAGTGTATGGCTACATCTCGACCCAAGGACACTTACGATTGGAGAACTCGTGAAAAATTTTGAGGGCGAAGCCGACCCCTTGCGCATGACGCTTTACATGAAGAAGTGGGCTTGGGTGCGCACGGAGTATGCGGATGGTACCAGTATTGCGCCCAAAAAAGCCAACGTATTTTCGCTTGCGTTCAAGAAGGATGACACCGTTTCGGTGGCGACTGATTGCAACTCAATGGGCGGCAAATACATACTGAAGGGGAGTAGCCTTTCATTCGGAAGCATGATGTCTACCATGATGTTTTGTGAGGGTTCGCAGGAGTCGGAATTTTCAGGCATGTTGAATACGGTATCCGCGTATCATTTTACGAGTAAGGGGGAATTGTATCTTGAACTCACTCAATCAAAAGGCAGCGTCATTTTGCAATGACGCCATATTTTTCTCTTCATTCATATGCACACCGCAGGCCGTAGGTGATTTCTATCCGTAGATATCTTTTTTCTTTTCCTCGAACTCTGCTTTATTAATCTCGCCCTTTGCATAACGATCCTTAAGGATGTCGAGCGGTGTTCTTTCTTCACCGACTTCGCGCTCGTGTGAACTTCTATCATGTCCCCAAACCCACTTTCCAAAGGTGATGATGGCTACAATAACGAGCACCCACCAAAAAATCGCCAAGATGATGCCGAGTCCTCCGAAACCATTACTCATTCCATATCCATATCCGTCCCACATCATATTCGTATTGAATTAGTCGTGTAAATGTAATTTGTGCGAGAGTGTATTTATGCGCCAAGTACCTTTATTTTGACGGGGCCTGACGATTCTTTCTTCTCCTTTCTTGGCATCGTGATGGAGAGTACTCCACGTTCGTATATCGCCTCCACCTTATCTTTTTCTACCGCAGCAGGAAGTGTCACCATGCGAACAAACTCTCCCTTTTTAATCTCTTTGCGATAGTACTGTTTGCTTTTTTCCTCTTTTTCCTCCTCACGAGACCCACTTACGCGCAAATAATCATCCTCGACAGAGACGTTTAATTTTCCAGGATCAATACCCGGGAGTTGCATTTTTGCTACCACATTTGCACCCTCTTCGTACACATCAATAGCGAGATCTAATCCTGCCTTACCGAAAACACTCGTTGGAAGTACGTCGATAAAACGTTCTACATCTGCCCACGGTTCCCATTTGATCATTGCCATATATTTGAAATTAATTCGTATTGGATAATGTGTCCATGCGATGATGATTATTGATTATCGTTCGACCCCCGAAGATTGCACAATCATCATTCGCGGCTTCCGGCACGCAAAAAGTTTGGCGCATCGGCAGAGGACCTTAATCAGTAGTCTAATATTATGCTGATGAATGGCTAATGAAGCATAAAATGTATTTGGGTGAATATGAAAGAAGTGGAACAACTCCGAGCGCACACTCAGATATTCAATGAAAGAAAACACAATCATCCTAAATTATTTAGGATGATCGTGTTTTCTTCTCGGATTCCAATTAACTTATGTGTTAATCCACCATTTCATTTATAGCAAGGGAAGTGATTTATCGGCTTCATGGAGGATGACGCGAATCGTGAAGCTGACTTAGCCATCGAGCAGACCGTTTACGTGTTCGAGGCTTCGCCCTGAAGTCGTGTTTAGTGGGTTTATTCATCTTTAGTTGAGTCGTGTCGGGGAGAGTAATGACAAAAAGAGAACATGTATATCCTGAAGGGATATTTCCGGATTCCGTAATGAGAGGCTTTTTGTTATTCATGTCATGAATCAGTTAACGGATAAAGCGACGAAACAGATCCGTTTACACTTGAACTGATAATGCTTATGAATAAGGTACCGAGGCAGAGACTCGCCGTAGCCCTTTCGTGGATGAGCACACTACTCGCGGTCGCCTGAGTACACTCACCCCCCCGGTCCATAGTCCCCCAGCGTGATAACTCCACGATATATGGTTGGAGTTACTAAGAAACGCGAGGGTGGAGAGCTATTAAAGATCATTGTTGATCATTTGAGTAGGGGGGTGAGTCTGCTCACGCGATGTCCGTTTGCAGACCCTGCCCGCAAGGTCTTTTATCGATTTCCTTCCGGGCGATTTCGAGATTGAATATATCATCTTATATAAATCATAGTCATAAATGACAAATAACTTCGGTCGCATGCGCTATCTTTGCGTAACGCCTGCACCATCTCTCCTCCTATTCTACTCCTCACGCGTGAACGGTTGATGAATAAACGAACGTTACTTTTTTGTCACTGTGATGTTCTCTTACGAGCCATTTTGCCAAATACACTGCATATGTCCGCCCACGTAAGTTTTCCAAATCACATTACCTTCATCGTCTTTTTGTTAGATTGGATGACAAAGGAAGAACACCCGCTTGCTCCGCGTCGTGCCTCATACGTTACAGTTTTTGTTTTTTAAAATAATTATTAGTGCATTTAATTCGCAAAATACTCATCAATTATGCATAACACAAACAAAGAACTCATTGTCTCACTTGATGAGCTGGGTGTACTGCGGGACACGCGCATTAAATCTGCTCTCTGCGCTGTAGATCGTCGCGATTTTGTTCTTGATGAATTCCGTGATGAAGCGTACAGAGATGACGCCTTGCCCATTTTGTCTGGGCAAACAATATCTCAACCACGTACTGTAGTTTTTATGCTGGAGTTACTCGGAACGAAAGAAGGAGAATGCGTAGTAGACATCGGTTTTGGTTCTGGATGGCAGAGTGCACTCCTTGCGCATATGGTTGGCGCTCTCGGTATCGTATATGCGGTTGAACTCATTCCTGCTCTATGTGAATTCGGCAAAGCAAATGTTGCGAAATACCCCGATCTTTATCGTCGAGTACGGTTTCACTGTGGAGACGCACTCGAAGGATTCGGGGAGATTGAGATCGGTGATCACGTTGACCGTATCATTGTCGCTGCGGATATTTCGGAAATACCCGTTCGATGGCGTGCGGTACTTCGCAATGGAGGAGTCTTGGTCTATCCCAGTAATGGGGTCATACGACGTGAACACAAGCATTCCGAGGAAGAATTCGACATACAGGAATATCCGGGCTTTGCGTTTGTTCCATTCGTCGCCACTGCACACAATTATCGTTAGCCACTAATATATTTTATCTATGTCAAAAAAGCTTCGCGCAATGAACATTAAGCAACCACCTCGATTGAGGGATGAGGCACAGAGCGGAAACCCTTCGGTCGGTATTGCGTACTGTCCGAAGTGTCACAGCGCTTATGAAAAGAAATCATGGAAGCACGCGATAGTGAAAGCGAGAAAATTATTGTATGGTCCGGCAAAAAAGAATGGAAATATCAAGAGTGTGTTGTGTCCCGCATGTAGAATGGCTGAAGAACATTTATTCGAAGGAGAGATCATTATTACGAACGTGCCTTCTGAGTTCTTATCTGACCTTCGTCACCTCATTTTGCGGTTCGCGGAGAACGCAAAGAGGCGGTCACCGCTGCATCGCTTGCTCAAGATGGAGCGAGTCGGTACAGGGCTTCGAATTACAACAACAGAAAACCAGCTTGCGGGAAGGCTCGCAAAGAAGATCGTTGAATCCTTCAAGCATCACGTCACGCTTAATGTTGTTTTTTCACGCGAGCCATATGAGAAAGAATTCGTCAGACTTGCCTTCGCCCAGAAAGGTGGTGTCGGACAGCTGGATTCATAACCGATTCATGAAACAACAGCATTGGCGCAATAAGCTGGCATCCTCCCACCTCATGATTCCTTCATGTGCTTTGTGGTAGAAAGGATGTATGATGTTAAGAAGAACATACGTCAAATACAACAAGCAGGATTTGTCCTTGCGTAAGGTATTCAGTGGTTCCATCTCTCCCCCTTTATGTCGCGACATATTGCCTCATCACGCAAAGCTTTAATAAAAAAAGCGGAACCCAAGCTAATTCGCGGTATTAAAAAAACTACAAAAGCACATGAAGTGAACTCCTCTTCTCGCATCAAAGCAGGAGTTCGTTCTCGTGTGGGTGCCTCTCATCGCCCGCTGCGGGCCATTGTCGGTATTGGCGCATCCGCCGGCGGACTCGAGGCGCTCACATCTTTTTTAAAAAATCTTTCAAAAAATACGGGCATGGCATATGTCTATGTGCAACACCTTGACCCGACGCACGAAAGCATGCTCGCCATGATTCTTCGTCGCGTATCACCCATTCCTGTCAAAGAAGCCACGAACGGAGCACGAGTCATGCCGAATACACTCTACGTGATACCACCCAACAAGAGTATTCTCATTTCAAAGAGCACGCTGCGTCTTGCTTCGCGCGTTAGGGGCTCCACGGGACTCGTCTCTATCGATAACTTTTTTTGCTCTCTCGCGGAAGATCAGAAGGGGTTGAGTATCGGGATTATTCTTTCGGGCAATGCTTCCGATGGTTCACGCGGGCTGAAGACCATAAAGGATGAGGGTGGAATTACATTCGCTCAACAAGAGGATTCGGCAAAATATCCGAGCATGCCCCACAACGCCATCGCGGAGGGTAACGTTGACTATGTGCTCACACCTCAAAATATCGCGAAAGAGATGGAGAGGATCAGTCATCATTCACACGTTGCGTCGCCACTCTTCCGTGCAAAGGCGGAGCTTTTTGATAACCATGATGAAAAGACCACCTTCGACAAGATATTGTCGCTGCTTTCTGCCAGGCACGGGGTGAATTTTTTGCAATACAAACCGATGACCTTGAAACGCCGCATTTCGCGTCGCATGGTGCTCCATAAAATGGAGACGCTTCCTGAGTACTTCGACTATCTTCAAAAAAATCCCATAGAGGTCGTTGACCTCTATCAGGACATGCTCATCAATGTCACTCAATTTTTCCGTGACAAGGAGGTCTTTGCATATATAGAGAAGAAGATCATTCCAGAGATTGTAAAAAGTCGAGCGAAGGATGAGCCTATACGCATTTGGGTTGCAGGATGTTCGACGGGAGAGGAGGTTTATTCATATGCCATAGCGATCGTTGATTATCTTGAAAAAAAGAAGTTGCATATCCCACTGCAGATCTTTGGTTCCGATCTTTCAGAAAGCTGCATTGAGCGGGCGCGTCACGGTATCTATCCGCTCGCGATTGGCGCAGATGTCTCAAAAGACCGACTGCAGCGATTCTTTGTTGAGTCCGAGGGGAATTATCAGGTGTCGCGCACAATTCGTGAGATGTGCGTCTTTG
>MHFY01000064.1:0-6519 GCA_001805375.1 Omnitrophica WOR_2 bacterium GWA2_47_8
GTCACCATGCGCGAAGATGGTTTGAAAAAGGCCATTGAAGGTTTAACCACCTTGGAAGAGGTTTTGCGCGTCACGAATTCGGATGAGATTATAGAAGAACAGAAATGATCTTTAAGAAATTAAGGACAGTTTAAAGATAATATGTCTGAGACACTCAAAGAAAAGATTATTAATTCCCTGATCGAATCTAAAAAGATCACCAAGGGGGATATGACCAAGGCCAAGGCCATGCATCGCGATAAAGCGATCCCCATCGAAAAGGCATTGATCCAGCTGGGCCTTATCAATGAAAAAGACCTGATGGTCCTGCTGGTTAAAGAATTGCATATCCCGTTCATTAATTTGAGCAAATATAAGATCGATGCCGCCCTTAAAGAAGTTATCCCTGAAAAAACCGCCCGTCAATACCGTATGGTGCCGCTTTCTAAGTTAAATACCACCTTGACCGTGGCCATGTCGGACCCTTTAAACATTTTCGCCATTGATGATCCGAAAAGTTTGACCGGCGGCGAGATCGACGTGGTGATGAGCACGGATTCCGATATCATGAAAGCCCTGGAGGATTATTACGGTTCTTCGAAGAGCACCACCAGTGTGAAAGACGTCAGTAAGGAAATCGACGCCGAGGACCTGGAGATCATATCGGAGCAGGATGCCTTTAAGACCGATGAGGTGAGCGTCGATGAAGGTGAGCAGGCGCCGGTCATCCGCATGGTGAATTTGATCATCAAGGAGGCATTGCGCTTAAGGGCCTCGGATATCCACATTGAACCGCAGATCGAAGACGTCCGCGTGCGTTATCGTATCGACGGAGTTTTGCAGGATATCTTAACGATCCCGAAAGAAAATCAGAATGCGGTCACGATCAGGATCAAGATCATGTCGCAGTTGGATATTACGGAATCCAGGGTCCCCCAGGACGGACGTTTTAAAATGAAGGCCGGCACGCAGGAGGTCGATTTTCGTGTATCGGTATTGCCGGTCACTTATGGGCTTAAGATCGTCATGCGCGTTTTGGATAAACGGAATCTTTCGATCGGCCTGGATGGTCTTGGGTTCTCGGAAAAACCTTTAGCCCTCATGAAAGAGTCGATCAAAAGGCCTTTCGGCATGATCTTGGTAACCGGCCCGACGGGAAGCGGAAAGTCGACCACACTGTATTCCATTATCAATGAATTAAACACGGTGGATAAGAATATTATCACGGTAGAGGAGCCGGTCGAATATTTGATCGAAGGATTGACGCAGATCCAGGTTAAGTCAGATATCGGTTTAACTTTTGCTTCCGGATTAAGGTCTATTTTGCGTCAAAGTCCGGATATCGTCATGGTGGGGGAGATCCGCGACGCTGAAACAGCGGACATCGCTATCAAGGCTTCGTTGACCGGGCAGCTTGTATTCGCGACCCTGCACACCAATGATGCCCCGGGGGCTTTGACCCGGTTGGTCGATATGGGGGTCGAGCCTTTTCTGGTCGCTTCCAGTTTGGTCTTGGTTACTGCGCAGCGTTTATGCCGTCGGATCTGTCCTCACTGCAGAGAGTCCGTGGATATCCCAAAGAATATTTTAAAGGAAAAAGGGATCGAGGCAAAAGCGAACGCAAAATTTTTTCATGGCAAGGGATGTAAGGTGTGCCGGGATACCGGTTACCTGGGAAGATCATGTATCGTGGAGACGATGGAAGTGGACGAGGAGATCCGCGAACTGCTGATCCGCGGCAAGTCGTCGGAGGAGATCAAACAATATGCTATTCAGAAACAGCATATGGCCACCCTGTGGGATGACGCGTTGTCAAAGTTTTTTGCCGGATCGACCACGTTGGAGGAAGTTTTAAGGGTTACGAGTATTGATTAATTTTACGCAGGTCATTTTATAAATATATTAATTTGTTAATGAAATGTTACATAAATTAAGTTATTTTGATATGAAGCTACATTTAAAATGAAGGGGTAAAGATATGCCAACATTTAAATATGTTGCAAAAGATCAAAACGCTTCCAGTGTCACCGGAAAAATGATCGCGGACAACCAATCCGCCGTCATTGAGGAATTGCGAAAACGAAAATTGACCATCATTTCGGTCAGTGAGGCGAAAGATTCCACAGCCAGGGCAGCGGGGTTTCTTTTTCAGAGAGTTAAAAGCGAGGACCTTGTGATCTTTACCCGTCAGTTAGCCACCATGGTTGAAGCCGGGATCCCGATATTGCAATGTTTGGAAGCACTCCAGGAGCAGATGTCTCAGCCCTATTTTAAGGGCGTTATCATGGCGATCCGCGATGATATCCAGGTCGGAAGCAGCCTTTCGGCCGCGTTTGCCAAACACCCAAAAGTTTTTGATCCTCTCTTTGTTAACATGGTCAAGGTCGGCGAGACCGGCGGTGTTTTAAGCACCATCCTCAACCGTGTCGCCACGTACATGGAAAAATCCCTTAAGTTGCGAGAAAAGGTTAAATCCGCCATGATCTATCCGGCCGTTGTTATTTTTATGGCCATGGCCATCACCACACTTTTATTGGTCAAGGTTGTTCCGACCTTTGCCGCGATCTATGATTCTTTCGGCCGGGAATTACCTCCTATGACCCAGGCATTGATCACCGTAAGCAATATTTTAAAAACACAAATTTTATTTTATATTGGGGGACTTATTATTTTAGTTTTTCTTTTGGCGCGGTGGCACAGAACGGAAAAAGGCGGATTATTTTTAGACAGTCTCACACTAAAAATTCCTATTATTGGAGAGCTTTTGAGGAAAGTCGCCATCAGCCGTTTTAGCCGCACCTTGGCGACCTTATCGCAAAGCGGAGTTCCGATCTTAGAGTCCTTAGATATCGTCGGAAAATCAAGCGGCAACAAATTGATCGAGAAGGTCGTTGAGAATGTGAAGAACAATGTCCGGGAAGGGGAAAGTATTGCCACGCCCTTGGTCAAGAGCGGTGTTTTTCCTCCCATGGTGACCCGTATGATCTCCGTCGGGGAGAAGGCCGGGCAGTTGGAAAAGATGCTGACCAAAATTGCCGAGTTTTATGACGATCAGGTCGACACAGCGGTTGCGGGTTTGACGAGTATTATTGAACCGGTGATCATCGGTGTGCTGGGGGTTGTGGTCGGGTTTATCGTCATCGCGCTGTTTTTACCGATCTTGCAGATTACGCAGATCCTTTAGGAAACGTAAGGGCCTTATTCAAAAAATGAATAAAATTTTATCCTTAAGTGTTCTTTTCTTATTCTTCATCCCGCCGTCTTTTCTTTGTGCCCAATCTTCTCTTGGGGCGGATTTCAGCTTGGAAGACAGTCTTTTAGACTTAAAGCAAAATGCGCAGGAGATCATTGAAAACAATAAACAGATCTCAGCGAAGATCGAAAATCTTAAGGCCAGGATCCCTCAGCTCAAAGAGCAGTTGGATCTGATCCAAAAGGAAGGCTCTGATGTTGTCCGAGAAAATCAGGCCTTAAAGGAAAAGATCAATGCGACTGATCACAAAAAAGGCTCGGCACAGGAAAATATCCAAAAAATGACCGATGAGCAAGTCGAGCTTAAGAATATTCAGGCAAATTTATCCAGCCGTTTGCTGAAACAGACTTCCATTAAACTGAAACTTCAATCTGAGGTGGAGGTCCTTCGCAACCAGATTTCAAACATGAAATTGGATTTTGACAGGGTTTCGAAGCACCGCCAGGAAGGTTTGGAAAAGGAAAAAAACACCTATCGGCAGTTGATCCAGGAAAAAGAAAATAAAAATAAGTTAAGCAAGGCAGAAGTCAACACTCTGCGCGGCCAGACGGCACAGGCCCAAAAAGAATTGGATGCGCTGAAAAATGACCATAATTTGAGACAGGATCGTTTTGTGGCGTCTCAGGCTGACCGCGACGCTATTGTGCAGCAGAACAAGATGCTGGAAGATAAGTTGTCCTCTTTGAATGACAAGGACCTGGAGCGCGATCTGCAATTGAATACAGAGATCGAAGGGTTGAAAACATTGAGGGGGGAATTTGAAACGGTTTTAAAAGATTGGAAAAATAAAAAAGAGGCTATGCAGGCTAAGGATAAAAGCGAAAGATCCCAGATGGCGCAGGTCAAGGAGCAGCTTAAGGATCAAAAGGAGATGCTTTTGGGTCAAATATCCCAGTTAGAAAAGGTTTTAGCTTTGCGAGATGCCCATAACGCCGAAGAGAACCCCTTGATCCAAGCGGTAAGCGCGCTGGAAGAGAAGAAAACGGTCCTCGTGGATGATTATGAAAACAGGAAAAAATTCATTACTGAAAATGAAGCGAAAACAGAGGCCTTGCAAAAAGTGCACGTTCAACTGAAGAAAGATATCGAAGATATTAAGAAGGTAAAGAATGCTTCGCAAAGCGATAAGGATATGCTTTTAAAAAAACAGGAAGCCGATTATGTCAGGCAAATCAAGGCGCAAGAGAATACGGTAGGTCAATCCAGGAATCGTCTTAATCTGGTGCAGAAGGACCTTGTTTCTTCCCAGCAGGATTTATCAAATCAAAAAGAAATTATGGCTCAGTTCGAGCAGCAATTGGCCAGTTTAGATTCTGAGATTAATCAAGCTCTTCAGGGCCAGGCAAAAAGCCAAGAAGAGCTTGATCTTTCCGACCAAGAGTATGCCAAGCTGATGAATGAGACGAACAGTGAGATCGAAGAACTAAAGCTTTATAGTCAGGAGTTGACAACCCTTCTGGGAGACGTCAAAGAGAAACTTAAGCAGCAGGATCCTGCGCTTTTTAAGCCCACGCAAGACATTAAGCTAAAAACCCATCATGATAAATTGGTTGAAGAAAATCAGCTTCTGCAGCAAAAGTTTTTAACGCTTAGCACGACCTTGGATAGGCTTAAAGGAAAATCTCCTAAGTCTAATATTTAGAATTGGTTATAATCAGTTAGCAGCTTTTTGGGGGCCTACCTTGACAGAATGAGAAGTGCATTATATACTTGAAATGCATATACGTCTTAACTTGAAAAAGGTAAACCATTCGTGAGGATGGGGCACAAAACTATAGGGTCTCCTTCAGGAGACAGCCAGTTGCCAAGTTGAAAGGTTCAATTAATTTGGACTTACACTGTGCCTATTTTCCGATGGAAAATAGGCATTTTTATTGGAAAAGAGGTTGACAATAGGGTATCCGGTTGTTAGGATACCCATACAATAAGACGATCCAAGCCAATAAGTTGCATATCAAGACCAGTAAGTATAATAGAACCGTTATTATCCTACAAAAGTAAAACCTACTTCTGGTGATAGGCAAAACGATTGGCTTAAACCTAGATCCAGAAGGGAGGGAATAACAATGAAAAGAACTAATAATAAAGGTTTTACGTTAGTTGAAATCATGATCGTTGTGGCTATCATCGCTTTGTTAGCCGCAATCGCGATCCCTAACCTGTTAAGGGCTAAGATTTCAGCTAATGACGCCTTAGCAAAAAGTACACTACGTTCTTTGTCGACAGCTTCAGAGACGTTTGCTACGTCAAATACGGGTAATTATCCTGATTCTATGGCTTCTTTGACTGGTGCTACACCACCGTATATCAATACCGCTTATTGCGATTCGACAATGTCCGGTTTTACGTATGCTTGTACTTTTGGTGCAGGGGCGTATACGTTTAGGGCGACACCTGTCACGGTTGGTACATCAGGTACCACTACGTTTACGATCACAACAGGTGGTGTGTTAAATTAACGCCGTAAGGATAGGTAAGGTTTAGTTGTCAAAGATGGGGAGCTCTCTGGAGCTCCCCATCTTTATTCGATCCATCCTCTTCGTAAAGCGGCTAGGTCGGCCGTTCCTTTTCTGGATAAAATATTCCATTTTTTCATTACATTATTAATATAAAAATATATAATCTTAATTAACAAACCATTATTATCTGTTAGAATAATCCATTATGCAAAAACTTTTAAATCGATATTTTTCTACCGTCAAAAAATTTTTACCAGAAGGTGAGAAGGGCTTTTCTGTTGGGTTAGACATCGGGGTTAACGCCTGCAAGATGGTTGAGCTCGGTAGAAGTTCTTCCTCCTATGAGATAGTCAATTGGGCTATTGAACCTATTCCCCAAAATGATGTCAAGTCCTGTGTCCGCCGTATTTTATCCAAATTTAAAACCCCCCCAAAAAATGTGCACACGGCTGTTTTTGGCAAAGGAACTCTTATCCGTTTTATTGATGTCCCACGCATGTCCTTGGAGGATCTAAAAAAGTCTTTAAGCTTGGAAGCGGACAAGTATTTCCCCTTTGCCCGTGATCAGATCTATACGGATTGTTTTATTATCGATCCCAAAGGCAAAGAGAATAAAATGTCTGTCCTATTTGCAGCGTCAAAGAAAGAGCTTATTGATGAGCGTATTAAGCTCCTCAATGAATTGAGCCTTCCTGCGGATTATGTGGGGCTTAACTCTATTGCCGTATCTAATCTCTTTCAATTCTCCAATGAGCATAATATCCAAAGCAAGCAAAACACCGCGGATGAGATCAGCTCTTCGGCGGTCGCGATCTTAGATATCGGCGG
>MHFY01000064.1:6563-14134 GCA_001805375.1 Omnitrophica WOR_2 bacterium GWA2_47_8
GAAAAAAGAGGAGGTCTTGAACGCGATCGAATCCGCCATATTGAATTTAATAACAGAGATACGCCTTTCGCTGGATTATTTTACGACAGAGTATAATTTTTATATTACAAAGATCTTATTGACCGGCGGGAGTTCTCTCTTAAACGGGATAGAGGACCTTTTTGCAAAGAATCTGGATATTAAGGTCGAGCGTTGGCAGCCGATCAACGCCTTTCAACTGTCCGGTTCGGTTGACGCAAAAGCTACAGAGCAGAATTTTTCTCGGTTGACCGTCGCCTTAGGGCTCGGCCTGACCGCAGCCAATTAATATTTTATGATCGAAATAAATTTAGTCCCTAGAAATCTACGGAAAAGAAAAACTTCGACAGGGAATATCGCGGCCTCCAAGCTGAACATCCCTAAGGAAGCGCTGGTCGGTCTTTGCGGCGGCCTTTTTGTGCTTTTGGTCGCGGTTGTTATTGTCCTGCAGTTGCTGATATTTATCAAATACGCGCAGCATAAAAAGTTGAAAACGCAATGGGATGAGATACTGCCGAGTAAGACCGCCACCGATGCCGTGGTCAGCAAATTGCGTTCGCTGCGGCTTAAATCTAAATCTGTAGAAAATATTTTGGTCAAAAAGGAGATCTCTTGGGCAAAGAAATTAAATGAGATCAGCGACAATCTTCCTCGGGGGGTTTGGCTTCGCCGCATCGTTTTTGATCAAAATGCTTTCTTGATCGAAGGTAGCGCCGTGTCCAAGGGGCAGAATGAAATGATCAATGTTCATCAGTTTGCGGCTAACCTTAAGGCCAAAGAAGGTTTTTTGGAGAATTTAACGGATTTTGAATTAGGGGCTATCCAAGGTCGAAAGATAAAAACCATAGATGTTGCTGATTTTACGATCAAAGCAAAGGTGAAATGAGATTTTTAGAGGTCTTATTAGATAAATTACCGCCGTTGGAAGATAAAAACCGCAATTTTATTCTGATCGGATTTATGGGTGCCATCCTTTTGGTTTTTTATTTTGTCGCTATCGGCCCGCAGTTAGGCACATTATCAAAAGTCAATCCGCAGATCAGTCTCATGTCGCAGGATATCATAAAAGCAAAGGAAGATAGCCAAAAGGTGAGTGAGTATCAGGGCGAAATCGGGAAATTGGAGAATACTATCACGGAGATCAATCAGCGCATCCGCTCCAGGGAAGAGCTTCCGGTTGTCCTGGAGGGGATCTCTCGCCTAGCGGATGAGCATAACGTGCATGTGAATCAGCTCATGCCCCAGGTGGAAGCGCAGGAAGTGCTTTTGACTAACAGCGAGGGGAAATTTTTTGGGCTGCCCATCCTTCTGGACGTCAGCAGCGGTTATCATGACCTGGGGAAATTTTTAAATGATATGCAAAAAGAAGGCTTGGGGCTGACCATTGAACGCTTGACCATAGCAAATAATGCGGATGATATCGCGCGGCATTCAGTCAAAATGACTTTGCGCACCATTGTTTTTGAAAAATCAGCGGAGGAAAAGAAGAATTGAGGAAGCAGACCATTGTTACCTTGGGAGTTTTATTTATTTTTTGTTCTATGGCGATTGCTGAAGAACAAAATTTTGTGTATGATGATCATGGGAATCGAGATCCGTTCTGGCCGCTCGTGACGTCCAATGGTCTCATTGCCAGTTACGAGACAAACCTGTTGGTTTCCGAATTAATTCTTGAAGGGATCATCGTTGGGAAAGACGGCCAGAATTTCGCGGTTATCAACGGGGCTATTGTAAAATCAAAAGACAGATTAGGCGAATATATCATCCAGGAGATCAGTTCGACCAAGGTTGTGCTTATTAAAGGCGAAGAGCGATTTGAGTTAAAATTAAAAAAGGAGGAATAATATGTTCAAAACAAAGGCCATTATCTGTATATGTATTTATGTGGCCGCTACCTGTGTCTATGCTGAAGAGTCCCGAAATAGTATCCAACCAGAGGTTTTGGCACAAGCTACAATAGATGCTTCTGTCCCGGTTGGAGAAGTGCAGTCCTCAGTTTCAGAAACAGCTCAGACAACACAGGCACCCTCCGATCCTTCTGTCAGCAAAGAAGGCAATGTCAGTTTGGATTTTAGGGATGCGGATATCCGCAATGTGTTACGGATCCTTTCGTTCAAAAGCGGGGTCAACATCGTCGCCAGTCCTGAGGTCACAGGTTTGGTGACCATACAATTGAACGACGTCCCTTGGCGCCAGGCGTTGGAAGTTATTTTGGAGACGTATGGATATGGGTATGACCAAAAAGGGAACATTATCACTGTCACGACCATTGAAAATTTAAAAAAGCGTCGGGAAGACGCCCTGCTTTTGGCAGATCAAAAGCCTTTGATAACAAAGACCTTCGTCTTAAATTACGGTAAGGCCTCGGAGATCATTGAGTCTATCGAAAAAATGAAATCCGACCGCGGCAGTATCGATTATGATGAAAGGACCAACACTATGATCATCCGCGATATCGCCGACAACGTTGAGCTCATTGAAGGCGTTATTGCTCAATTAGACAAAATAACCCCGCAGGTCCTCATTGAAGCAAAGATCATCGAAACGACATTAAGCGATTCCGATAAGTTGGGTATAGATTGGGTGGCCAAGGCGACTGTTACCGGATCAAAGAGGCCAACGGTGTGGCCGTTTGTAGGAAACAGTTCAACTAGTAATAAATTTCTTCCGGACCCGTTTCCTGGAACAACAGATAAAACAACGGATTTTACTTATGGGACGATCAATTTTAACCAGCTCTCGGCGACACTGGAATTTTTGAAATCCCTGACGGACACAGAAATTTTGTCCAATCCGCGGATCGTCACGCTGGACAATCAAGCCGCAAATATCAATGTGGGGACGCAATATCCGATTCCGACCTACACGTATAATGAAGAACAGGCCAAGTTGCAGGTTTCCGGCTGGGAATATATGGACATCGGTATTATTTTTACTGTCATTCCCCATGTTAACAGCGCCGGTTTTATTACTTTGGAGATCGAACCCAAGGTCACCGAGATCTTGGATTTTGTCACGGTTGAAAATACGTCTTTGCCGCGGTTAAGCAATGAATCCGCAAAGACACGGGTCATGATCAAAGACGGCGAAACATTAGTCATCGCAGGGTTAGTAAAGGATAAAGTAACGGAGATCGATAAAAGGATCCCCTTTATAGGGGATATTCCGTTGATTGGGCTTTTATTTCGGAAAAAAGAGGATACTGTATCGAAAACTGATTTGATCATATTTTTGACACCTCATATCATTACTACCGAAACACCGCCCAACAGTTAATACACACTTCATTTAATTGTTAAGGAGACTTAGATGGCAAGAGAGATCCTCGTCCATATAAAGGCAGGCGAGAAGCGTGTCGTTATTTTAAATAACGGCAAAATCGATGATTTTTTTCTGGAAGTGGACAACCAGAAGACTATCCTCGGTAATATTTACAAGGGCCGTGTGGAATCGATTTTACCGTCGATCAACGGTGCTTTCGTTAACATCGGCCAGGAAAAGAACGGGTTTTTGTATTTAACGGATGCGGTCAATCCTCTGTTTGAAGAAGAATTGTCCGGCCCGCGAAAGTTCTTTAATAATTTGTTTGGCGCTAAAAAGGAAGAAAATCCGGAATCCCCCGCTCCTGCTGCTCCTCCCCCGGAGAAAAAGCACAAGGAGCAGCCGCCACCTGCTTTGAAACAGGGACAGGAAATTTTGGTCCAGGTCGTCAAAGAACCTTTCGCCAACAAAGGCGCGCGGTTGACCACGCATGTTACGCTGGCCGGCCGGTTTGTGGTCTATATGCCTTACGATAAACAATTAGGCATTTCTAAAAAGATCGAGGATCAGGGGGAGCGCCAGCGGTTACGGGATGTTCTGAATGAATTTCGTTTTATCCGGCAAGGCGGTTTTATTATCCGTACCGTTTCCCAGCAGCAGAAGAAGGACGACCTGATCCGGGACGCGAAATTTTTGGTAAAAATATGGCATGGTATTTTCAGGACAGGAGAGAAGAAGACGGCACCTGCTTTGGTCTTTAAGGAGTTTGATCTGCTCTGGAAAGTTGTCCGTGATTTTTTAAGGGACGATGTCACCCAATTCGTCATTGATTCAAATGAAGATTATTTAAAGGTGTGTGACTTTGTCCAAAAGTTGGTCGGGCGGGAGATGCTGCCGAAAATAAAATATTACAAAGATGTCATCCCGCTTTTTGATGCCCGCAATATCACCAAAGAACTGGAAAAGATCTATGACACAAGGGTTTACCTTAAATCCGGGGCCTCGATCGTGATCGAGCAGACCGAGGGGATGACCGTTGTGGATGTCAACAGCGGTAAATTTAAGGTCAAGGCTTCGCCGGAAGATGCTGCCTTTATGGTCAACCTCGAAGCGGCGCCGGAGATTGCAAGACAGTTGCGCTTGCGGGATTTAGGTGGTATCATTGTCATTGATTTTATCGACATGGTGAAGGAAGGTCACAAGCGCCGGGTCATCGAAGCCTTGGAAGAAGGACTTTCTCACGATTATGCCAAAACAGAGGTCAATCGCATTTCCGCGTTGGGCTTAGTAGAAATGACCAGGGCCCGCGCCGGCAAAACCATTGAGTCGATTTCCTTCCAGACGTGCCCGTACTGCGACGGCCGCGGAAGGGTCAAGATCAAATAAACTTTAAGAAAATTTATTTTCAGAAAGACGGAGGTTTGTATGTTCAGCATTATTCAGATAGGATCAGAACAATTTAAAGTCACTCAGGGTGACGTTATTTTTACCAACCGCCTTAAATCAGATAAAGACAAGACGGTCGCGATCGATAAAGTTCTTTATTATGAAAACGGCACAGATGTCCGTATCGGCCAGCCTTTCCTCAAGGACGTGAAGGTCACCGCCAAAGTCGTAGACCACGTTCTCGATAAAAAAGTTTTTACCTTTAAATACTCACGCAGAAAAAGTTCTTCCATGCAAAAAGGGCACCGCCAAAAGCTGACTTCTCTAAATATAACTAAAATCACAGCCAATTAAGTAATCCCAAATGAGTTTTGTCGATGAAGCAAGGATTTCTGTCAAAGCTGGGCAAGGCGGAAAAGGGTGCGAAAGCTTCTATTCGGACATGCGCACCCGGTTCAAGCGCCCTGACGGCGGCGATGGCGGGAAAGGCGGAGATATTATCTTCGTCGGGGACCATAAGATGCATACTCTTTTGGATTATCGTTTTCGTCAGCATTATGTGGCGGAGCGCGGCACCCACGGCAGCAGCAAACAAAAAAGGGGAAAAGACGGGCAGGATTGCATTCTAAGGGTTCCCATCGGAACGATCATCCGTGACTATGACACCGGGCTTTTGATCAAAGATATTATTGAAGACGGGCAAACGGTTGTGGTGGCAAGGGGCGGCAAAGGCGGCCTGGGTAATTATCGAAGAAAGATCACTGTTCCGCCCACCGAGGCTGAAGAGCGGACGATCAAGTTAGAATTAAAGGTCATTGCCGATGTGGGTTTAATTGGATTTCCAAATGCCGGTAAGTCGACCTTGATCAACGCGGTCTCAAAAGTAAGATCCAAAATTGCCAATTATCCGTTTACGACCAAACAGCCTATTCTAGGCATTGTGTTCGATGAGGATGACTCTAAATTTGTGATGGCTGATCTGCCCGGGTTGATCGAAGGCGCGCATTTAGGCAAGGGGCTGGGCGACCGGTTTTTAAAACACGCCGAAAGAACCAAGATCTTGGTCCAAGTGATCGATATGGGGGGCAGTGAAGGCAGAAAACCCCATGACGATTTTGTGAAGATCAATCATGAATTGGAGGCCTACAGCGCGGAGTTAAGTCACAAACACAAGTTCGTTGTCGCCAATAAAATGGATCTGCCTGAGGCGGAGAAGAATTTAACGGCCTTTAAGAAGAAATATAAAGGAAAGATCATTCCCATTTCAGCTTTAGAGAACAAAGGTTTAACGAAACTATTGGAAGAGATCAAAAAACTTTTATGTCGAGAAAATTCCCCAGACCAGTCAAGCGTTTAGTCGTCAAAGTAGGCTCTAGCGTCGTTGCGACCTATAAACTGCAGAAGGGCTCTGCCCATTTGCGGTCTTTGACGAAACAGATCAGCGCTCTCAATGAGAAAGGGACGGAAGTTATTTTGGTAAGTTCCGGTGCCATCGTTTTAGGGATGAGTGAATTAAATGAGTCGACCCGGCCCACCGATCTTGCGTCGTTACAGGCGCGGGCGGCCATCGGGCAGGGCGTTTTAATGGCAACCTACGGCGGTTTATTTGAAAGATCATCCACGAAGTGCGCACAGATCCTTTTGACCTGGGATGATTTTAATGACCGTCAGCGGTTTGTGAACGCCCGGAATACCCTTGAGGCGCTTTTGGAGAAAAAGGTCGTCCCGATCATTAACGAAAACGATACAATATCAACCGATGAGATCAAGTTCGGCGATAATGACCGGTTAGCCGCGCTCGTGGCAAGTTTGGTACGCGCGGATCTAATGATCATTTTATCGGACGTGGATGGCCTGTACGATCTCAGCAGCGGTGAAAAGAAATTGTTTGAGGAAATAAAAGAAATTACCGGTGAGATCGAAGGTTTTGCTTCCGGGACGACGAAAAAGAATATGTCCCGCGGAGGGATGATCGCCAAGCTCGCGGCCATAAAGATCGCCACGCACGCGAACATTCCCTGTATCATTGCCCATGGGGAGATGGAGAACGTGCTGGTGCGGATCTTAAAAGGAGAGCGCATCGGCACATTTTTTATGGAAAAGGAAGATAAGGTCCTTTCGCGCACGCATTGGATCTCCTTTGGCGCTAAGCCGAAAGGGGTCATCCGGGTTGACGACGGGGCAGCCAAGGCTTTGTCGGAAGGCAACAGAAGTTTGCTTCTTCCGGGCGTGATCGCCTGGGAAGGGACGTTTAAGGAAGATGATGTTGTGGTCGTTCAAGACAAAAATCAAAACGAAATTGCCCGCGGTGTCACGAATTACTCGGTTGCCGATCTGCAAAAATATGAGAATCCTGGGGATAAAAAAGGAAAGACTGAAGTCATTCACCGCGATAACCTTGTTTTAAACAAAAGATAACTATGAGCCTCGTTACCCAAATCACACAATTAGCAAAGAAAGCCAAGCAGGCTTCGCATGAGCTGGCGCTGGTCTCAACTGATGTCAAGAATCAGGTTCTGCAAAGAATGGCCCAGGCGATCCTTGATAACAGCAGTTATTTGATCAAAGAAAACCAGAAGGACCTGAAAGAAGCGCAGAAGAAAAATTACGCCAAGGCCCTGGTGGACCGCCTGACCTTGAACGATAAACGTTTAAAGGATATGAGTCATTGCCTTTTGGATACGGCAAAACTTAAAGATCCCATCGGTGAAACGATCGCGACGTATCAGCGTCCGAATGGGCTTTCCATTAAGAAGGTCAGGGTGCCGATCGGTGTCGTGGGGATCATTTATGAATCCCGGCCTAATGTCACCAGCGACTGCATCGGGCTTTGTTTAAAATCTTCCAATGTTGTGATCCTAAAGGGCGGTAAAGAGGCGTTTTATTCCAATAAAGCGATATTCAAT
>MHFY01000064.1:14141-15379 GCA_001805375.1 Omnitrophica WOR_2 bacterium GWA2_47_8
AAAATACGTTAAAAGGGACATCTATTCCGCCAGAAGCGGTCAATTTGATCGACTCGACAGACCGAAAGGCCCTTAATGTTCTTTTAGGGTTTAACCAGTATGTCGACGTTATTGTCCCCCGCGGCGGCGAAGGTTTGATCGAATTTGTGGCCAAACATTCCCGTATCCCGGTTATCAAGCATTACAAGGGCGTGTGCCATACCTTTGTCAGCCATAACGCGGACCTGAAGATGGCGGAAAATATTTGTTATAATGCCAAGGTTCAGAGGCCTGGGGTGTGCAACGCCATGGAAACCATGCTGGTTGAGGAAAACGTGGCTAAGGTGTTCTTGCCTGCGATGATCGCACGTTTCCAGAAGGCGGGCGTGGAGATCCGCGGGTGCCCTGTGACCAAAAAACTTGTTAAGGGAGTCAAAGGCGCGACCGAAAAGGATTGGTTCACGGAATATCTAGACCTTATCCTGTCGGTCAAGGTGGTTAAGGATTTAAAACAGGCCATTGAGCATATCAACACCTATGGCTCGCATCATTCGGATGCGATCGTTACTAATAATAGAGAAGAGGCAGAGCAGTTTTTGAAGTCCATTGATTCCGCAACCGTGTATGTCAATGCCTCAACCCGTTTTACGGACGGCTATGAATTTGGCTTTGGAGCGGAAGTGGGGATCAGTACCGATAAACTGCATGCCCGGGGCCCCATGGCGCTGGAAGAATTAACGACCTATAAGTACACCATTGAAGGCCAAGGCCAAGTAAGAACCTAAAAAATGAAAATAGGCATTCTAGGCGGGACATTTAATCCCATTCATGTCGGTCATTTAGCTATCGCAGAGACCGCTTTAGAAAAAATGGGCTTAAACAAGATTTTTTTTGTGCCGTGCCATACCCCACCGCATAAGGAGGACAAAAGTTTAACCGCTCCTTCGCATCGGTATAATATGGTTAAGCTGGCCATTGACGAGAATCCGCGCTTTGAGATCTCGGATTTTGAGATACAGAAGAAGGACAAATCCTATTCCATTGATACGGTCAAACATTTTAAGAATGTTTTTCCGAAAAGCGAATTATTCTTTATCATCGGCTACGATATGCTGGATGGTTTGAAGCAATGGAAATCCATCGATGAAATCTTAAAACTGGCCTCTTTTATCGTCATTAATCGCCCGGAATACAAAAAGAAGGAAAATGGGATCCCATATCACACTATAACTATGCCGGGGCTGGATATTTCTTCTTCC
>MHFY01000064.1:15429-15949 GCA_001805375.1 Omnitrophica WOR_2 bacterium GWA2_47_8
AACAATGCCGCAGACAATTCAGAGCGAAATTAAATTCGGGACCGATGGCTGGCGAGGTGTGATATCGGATAATTTTACTTTTAAAAATGTCGCCATTGTCTCTCAGGCCATAAGCCAATGGATCAATAATGATCTAAGAGCTAACCCTGGGCAAGCGCAGAAAAGCGTTGCCGTCGGTTATGACACGCGGTTCCTATCCGCAGAGTATGCCCAGATCGTCAGCCGTGTCCTTGCCAAAAATAATATTCAAGTTTTTTTTTCCGATCGCGCGATCCCCACGCCGGCCTTAAGTTACGGTGTGACCCGAAATGAGTGTGTGGCCGGTATCATGATCACCGCCAGCCACAATCCGGGAAAGTTTAATGGGGTGAAGATCAAGACCGGTGACGGCGGCGGAGCGCCTAAGTCTGTGACGGACAAGGTGGAAGGTTATTTAGATGCGACGGAAGTTCAACCGGCGGATTTTGAGGAAGCCAAGAAGCAAAAACAGATCATCTTAAATGATTTCAAGACCGACTAT
>MHFY01000065.1:0-244 GCA_001805375.1 Omnitrophica WOR_2 bacterium GWA2_47_8
TGCCTTTGCCTCTCATGGTTTGGAAGAAGCCATTCGGCGGTGTAATCTTTATGCGGACGCGGGGGCAGATTTGGTTTTCATTGACGGGATTAAAACAAAAGGGGATATCAGATGAACGGAACCTTGATTAAAACAAATGATCCTCACCTGGCAAAGTTAAGCGAGGAACTGATAAACAGCGGGGTAATTCAAATAGTAGCAAAGGCGACACTGGATACATGTTGGCTAGATGGTAGCCGTTGCC
>MHFY01000065.1:348-6630 GCA_001805375.1 Omnitrophica WOR_2 bacterium GWA2_47_8
GATTTTGGCCAAGGCGTCAGGCCAAAAGTCGGTTCGTGTCCGAGACATCATTGAACCAAGGGTGGATTTGGCCATGTCCCATGAAAACTCAGCTCTCGTCATTGACCGATTCTTGGGAATCTATAAGGGAACCGGCTTGTCGGCGAAGGTTTGGGACGCGCAAAAAATCGCGATCATTTTTGACCACCGTGTCCCGGCAGAAAGTAAGAAGACGGCCACCAACCAGCATTTCATCCGTCAATTTGTAAACGAGCACGAGATATCGAAATTTCATGATATTCGAGGTGATATAGGAGGCATATGCCATCAAATCATGGCTGAATATGGTTATGTTAAACCGGGCGACGTGGTCGTAGGGGCTGATAGCCACACCACAAGTCATGGAGCCTTCGGTGCTTTCTCATTCGGAATTGGGGCGACCGAGATGGCATGTGTATGGGCGCTGGGGTCTGTTTTAAATGTAGAGGTCCCTTCGACCATCAAGATCATTGTAAACGGTCAATTCAATACCTTCGTGTCGCCCAAGGATTTGATCTTGCACATCATCGGAAAACTCACATCAAGCGGCGCGACCTTCCGCGTCATTGAGTTTCATGGGAAGACCATTAAGGCCATGGACATGAGCGGTCGTCTGACTCTTTGCAACATGACAGTTGAATCGGGCGCAACTTCCGGAATTGTTCCCGCCGATGAGGTAACCATCCGCTACTTGAAAGATGCGGGTTGCGACAAAGACATCCACCCTGTTCTTCCAGATGATGACGCAAGATACGATCAGGTTTTGGAAATCGATGTCTCAAAACTTTCCCCGCAGGTTGCTTGCCCTGATTCGGTCGACAATGTTAAATCAGTTAATGAAGTTGAAGGAGTGCTTATCGACCAAATCGTCATTGGGTCGTGCACCAATGGTCGTTTAGATGATTTACGCATAGCGGCTGAAATCCTTCGGGGAAAAAAGGTCGCAAGAAATACGCGCGTCCTCATTTTTCCTGCGTCAGCTAAAGTTTATCAAGAGGCCCTTGCATTAGGATATTTTCAGGATCTCACAAAGGCAGGTGCTGTTATCATGAATCCGGGGTGCGGCTGTTGTTTGGGAGTTCATCAGGGCGCGCTCGGTGACGGGGAAAAAGCGCTTTCAACAACCAATCGAAATTTTAAGGGGAGAATGGGAAATCCTAATTCGGAAGTATTCTTATGTTCACCCGCAATAGCCGCATACAGCGCGATTACGGGGAAAATTACCATTCCCAAAAAAAGGCTGATATGAAAAAGGTCGTCTACCAGTTAGGGGATCACATCTCGACTGACGTCATCTATCCGGGCCGGTATATGGCGACGGTGCTCCCAAACGAAACGCCTCAATATGCGTTTGCTGACGATCCCGATTTCAACACCCGCCTTAAAAATAAACTGATCCCTGCAGGGTGTGTAATTGTTGCGGGCGAGAATTTTGGTTGCGGCTCCTCCCGCGAGCAAGCTGTGTCAACGTTGAAAGGCTATGAGTTCACGATTGTCGCGAAAAGTTTCGCTCGAATCTTCCTGCAAAATGCCATCAATGTGGGTTTGAACGTGATCATCTGTCCGACCATTGCTGCAAAAGAAGATGATGAATTCGAAATTTCCCCCGCGGCGATCAAAAATTTGACGGACAGAAAATGTTTTCCCGTCACCCCCTTACCAAAAGCTGCTCAAAAAATTTTGGATTCCGGCGGATTGATCCCTTACGCAAGACAGAGGTTGATTCATTCTGAAAAGTTTGGAAAGACTGTTTCTCTTTAGATCCCCCGGTCTATCCAAAAGGTTGATTAAGATCAACTTTATTCATGACCCGGCGCATGGCTTTTTTTGTTCATTTCGGCGATCTTCTTATTGTGAGCCAAGTCCATATAAAAATCTCGTTGGATGCATTTAAAAAATATGCTGTCCCGTTGGTGCTGGCAGAAGAACACTTGGACTATAAATCCGGACAAGTCGTTTTTTATGAAAGGCACAAGCCCTACGGCATCTATGTGTTAAGGAAAGGCCGCATTCGGTTGTTTACAAAAGAGAATGGTGTCGAGAAACTGCTGCGGATTGTCGTGCCGGGGTCCATTTTCGGCGCAGACGAAGTGTGTGGGCGGCGGCCCTTTGAATTTGGGGCTAAAGCTGAAACAGATGTTTCGGTTATTTTTTTTGGAGAGTCTGTTTTTGAAGAAACTGCGTCTCTGTTCGGAGCAGGCAAGAGAAAGTTTGGGAAAGGAGGAAAGAAAAAGCCATGAGTCTCACAAAACACATAATCGAGCGATTGAAAATCACTCTATTTTTTACGATTTTACCGGGTTGTTTATTACTTGTCCTGCTTCCTTTCCCTTATTTTCTTCGTGCCGAGGCGGAGTCCGGCCAGGTCGTTTCAACTCAGCCTTCATTGACAAAAGCTCTATTTGAGAGAGGTAAAATACTTTATGAAAAACAATGCTCTTCCTGTCATGGTTTAACCGGAGCGGGAGATGGGAAGGCCGCCTATCTCTTATACCCCAAGCCGAGGAATTTTACACGCGGAGAATTCCGTATGATTTCGTCCTCAGAGACGCAACCGACCGATGGCGATCTTTTTAAAGCCATCTCACGCGGCATGCCGGGTTCTTCCATGCCTTCCTGGGAGCATCTCCCTGGCGAAGATCGTTGGGCGCTTGTTTACTATGTCCGCTATCTTGCGGAATTAGGAAAGCAAGTGGAAAATGGGAAAATCAAACCGGAAACATTGAAGAAAGATTTAGGATGGGAACAAAAAAAAGATTTAGCAGTGTCGAAATTAGATCCCGAAAATGTCATTCACCCTCAAATGCCGCAGATGACTCCGGAGAGCCTCCCTCGTGGCCGAGACCTGTTTGTAAAGGGGTGTGTCTCATGCCATGGATTGCAAGGCAGGGGGGATGGCAAAATGATGATGAAGGATTCTTTCGGTATTCCTATCCGTCCCAGGGATCTGACCGCAGGTATTTTTAAGGGAGAGTCAACGCCCGGGGCACTTTATCTCCGGATCGCTCTGGGTTTGCCGGGTTCTCCCATGCCAAGCTATAAGGATGCTTTTACGGAAGAACAGATCTGGGATTTGGTACATTACATCCGCACCCTGCCCGAGGACGGAAAAATGGATAAAGCGATGATGTCCCGTCACTTCATAAAAGCACAGAAAATGGAAGGAAGCGACTTAGCCCCCGGCTCATCGGATTGGGGGCTTGTTCAAGGACCGGAGATCAATTTAATGCCTCTATGGTGGCGAGACGACCGGGTGGAGTCGGTCGAAGTAAAAGCCGCCCATGACGGCACAAATTTATATCTTCAACTTTCCTGGGCAGATCAAACAAAGGATGACCAGGCAGGCGCTGTGACGGACTTTTCCGACGGCGCAGCAGTTCAATTCTCAAAAGATGCAGACCCGCCTCTTTTTGCCATGGGAAGTACGGATCAAGCCGTCAGTTTTTGGCATTGGAAAGCCGTTTGGGAAAATGCAGTTGATCCGGAAGAAATGATTCAAAAGCGTTATCCTGATTTCGTGCATGCGACGCCCCCCAAGGAGCTGTTTCCTCAATTTTTGTCAGGCCAAGATTCAGGCAATCCTGTTTCCAATTTAGATCCAAAACGGGGAGCTGAAGAGGGGCAGTCAAAAGGAATCGGCAGTTATACCGCTAATAAAATTAAGGCGGAAGCTGTTGAAGGCCATAGTCTTTGGAAAGAGCAGCGCTGGCATGTTGTTTTTAAGCGCGAATTAAAAGTAAAAGATTCGGATCGGATTGAGTTCAACCAGGGAAAACCCATCCATATTGCGTTTGCCGTTTGGGATGGTTCCAAACAGGATCGCAATGGACAGAAGATGATTTCTATTTGGAACGAGCTAACGGTGGAATAAAGTCGCATCGAGAGGGGAGAAGAACGTAATGAAACTATCAAGAAAAGATTTCTTAAAGGTTTCGGCGATTACAGCGGTGACGCTGGCCCTTTCAAATCCAAAGCTGTCCCTTTGGGCGCTGGAGCCGGTCGAGGATATCAAAAATCCGCTGGAATACTATCCAAGCCGCGATTGGGAAAAAGTCTATCGTGATCAATACCGTTATGACAGCACTTTTTCATGGGTTTGCTCGCCCAATGACACTCATGCTTGTCGCGCTAAAGCGTACGTTCGAAACGGAATCGTCATTCGCGAAGGCGAAGAATACAACTACGCCACCTATGCGGACATCTATGGCAACAAGGCTACCCCAAACTGGAATCCCAGGCAGTGCGCTAAAGGTTACACCTTCCACCGGATGATGTACGGTCCTTACCGGCTTAAATATCCGATGGTTCGTCGAGGCTGGAAACAGTGGGCACAGGATGGCTACCCTGATCTCACTGCTGAAAATAAATCAAAATATAAATTTGATGCGCGTGGCGATGACAAGTTGGAAAAAATTTCATGGGATGAAATCCTTACGCTGGTTGCGGGTGCTTTGGTCGCGATTTCCAAGAGATACAATGGCGATGAAGGCCGTAAGAAACTTTTAGATCAGGGGTATCCGCAGGAGATGATCGATGCGATGGAAGGAGCCGGAACGAGAACCTTGAAGTTCCGGGGGGGGATGGGGCTTTTGGGAGTGTTTGGAAAGTATGGCATGTATCGGCTCAGCAATACGATGGCGCTTTTGGATGATCATATTCGGCATGTTGGTGAAAAAGGCGCCAAGGCCGGGCGTACCTGGTCCAATTATACTTGGCATGGGGATCAGGCCCCAGGGCATCCCTGGGTGCACGGGCTTCAAAATTCAGACTGCGATTTTAACGATCTAAGATCGAGCAAGTTGATTATCCAGGATGGAAAAAATCTGGTTGAGAATAAACTAACGGACAGTCACTGGTTTATCGAGTGCATGGAACGAGGCGCCAAGCTTGTTACAATTACTCCTGAGTATGGGCCTCCCGCCACCAAATCGGATTACTGGCTTCCTGTCCGTCCCGGTACCGACGCTGCTTTATGGCTTGGAATCACTCGATTGATGATCGATAAGGACTGGTACGATAAAAATTTTGTCCTCCAATTTACGGATTTCCCTTATTTGGTCCGCACCGATAATCTCAAACGTTTGAGGGCGAACGAAATTTTTCCGGACTACAAACCGGCTCTTTCCAAGGAGGGGGCGAGCTTTAAATATCAGGGTTTGAAAGATGAAATGTATGCCAAATTGGGTGATTTTGTGGTTTGGGATGCTATGAAAAATAGCCCAGTTGCAATCACCCGTGATGATATCGGCGAAAACATGGCCAAGAAAGGAATTCAACCTCTCTTGGAAGGGACCTTCAAAGTTCCCTTGGTGAATGGACAGGAAATAGAAGTCATGACTCTATTTTCAATGTACCGGATCCACCTCAAAGACTACGATTTGGACAGTGTCGCAGAAATGACGCATGCTCCCAAAGACCTTATGGAACAACTCGCTAAGGACATTGCGACCATCAAGCCCGTGGCGATCCATCAGGGGGAAGGAATCAACCACTACTTTCACGCCACTGAAATGAATCGCGCCTCCTATTTGCCTTTGATTTTGACGGGGAATATAGGAAATCCGGGCGGCGGCTCTCATGGCTGGGCTGGAAATTATAAAGCTGCTGTTTTTCAGGGATCCCCGTGGACGGGTCCGGGCTTCAAAGGCTGGGTGGCCGAGGATCCTTTTCATGCGAATCTAGATCCGTCGGCTCATGGGAAAGACATTCATGCCCATGCCTTTACGAAAGATGAAGAACCTGCTTATTGGAATCATAGCGACCGGCCGCTAATCGTGGAAACGCCTAAGGAAGGGCGCAAAGTTTTTACCGGTAAAACACATATGCCAAGTCCGACCAAGGCTATGATTTTTACCAATGTTAACTTAATTAATAATGCCAAACATGCCTATGAAATGATCAAAAATGTGAACCCTAATGTCGAGATGATTCTTTCAATCGATATTCAGATGACAGCGTCCATTGAATATGCGGATGTGGCTCTTCCCGCGAACACTTGGATGGAATTTGAAGGTCTGGAAGTGACGGCCTCCTGTTCAAACCCATTTTTACAGATCTGGAAAGGCGGAGTGCGTCCTATTTTTGATTCGCGTGATGACCTTGTCATTCTGGCTCAAATCGCAGAAAGGTTAGCAACGCTGACCGGCGATTCCAGAATCCGCGATTACTGGAAGTTTGTTCTGGAGGGAAAACGAGAAATTTATATTCAAAGATTACTCGACTCCTCGACAACGACTGTTGGCTACAAGCTCGACGATATCATGG
>MHFY01000066.1:0-315 GCA_001805375.1 Omnitrophica WOR_2 bacterium GWA2_47_8
TATCTCGCGGAGCACAGAATCCTCTCCTGCCTCGAATTCCTTGACATAGCCAGAGCAGAAGCTCCATTTGCCCGGGTAGATGCTATCATCCATGGATTTTCTGAGCAGGAGGATCTTTCCGTCTGGATTTTGCACGATGCCGGTCACCACGAAATAGGTCTTCATCAGTACCAGCTTCCTCTCCACACGCTATGCCCCCATTGGATGAGAAGATCAACCCCTAATCTATCGACCTGCACGGGGACATCGCATGCGCCATAGCACGAGCCCATCCAGATGACGACCTTGGCCTCTGTCTCTTTTTCGATGGCAAGC
>MHFY01000066.1:323-888 GCA_001805375.1 Omnitrophica WOR_2 bacterium GWA2_47_8
AGATGCCCTGGTCTTAAGTCCGTCAGGAAGCTGCACGCATACCAGTTTCGCGTTGTCCTTCTTCACGCGCTCGATGACTTTTTCAAGCTCAAGATCATAGGGGTCCATGAGGAAAAGGAGGGATTATCTGCTTTTAAATGTTCTTCCTTGATGCGCTAGACAAAAGGCCTTTGCTTGGTTTGAAGGTGAACGATCAGAAAAAGAGGTAGGGTTGAGTTAAGCCATTGGAGGGGATTTTTGAATTCTTAAAAAAATCCTGGATAGGGCCATCATTGCTTCGGATATAGGACCTGATGATGTCGTCAAGGGCATCTCTTCTGGGCCTATCGGCGATGAATAAGGGAGGGATTGCGCTCTCATCCGTCAGGCAGTGGAGCAAAGAGATCCCATCACGGCTTGGCACGGCGGTCTCAAGAGGGTTTCTGCTGGGAGAATAGGCATATTCCGTGTATGTGACTGCCATAAGGTGGGGATTTTTCTCCAAATCACCTGATGATATGTTGGGTGTCCTGTTTTTCCTGTTCAGGAGATGGCGCAAGTGCTTAGCGACAAGCCCAAGGTTCTT
>MHFY01000066.1:960-5162 GCA_001805375.1 Omnitrophica WOR_2 bacterium GWA2_47_8
CCCCATTGCAGTGCTTATGCGCAGTTGTCCATCACCGATGGATGCATCATAGCCAAGAAATGAAGCTGACCAATCCAGTAATTTTCCAAAAGAGGATACCCTAGACATTTCATTGTAGAGGGCACAGGCGACGAAGGCGGGGGGAAGATTATGTTGCTCGGATTTTTGGATGATGACTTCCTTGTATGCGGTGATGTGATCCATCAATTTTTCGGAGGGAGGGGGCTGTGAAAGGAAGTAAGTCGCTATGATGGATCCTGCAATCGCAGGGAAAAATAACTGCTTGAGCCAGGAGTTATGGAGAAAGGATAAAGAAGGTGATTTATCCGCATCAAATGCCATTGGATTGTCCGGCTGCACTGCTACATGAACAGCTCATCCATCTCAAAGCGGGAGATGTCTCGCTTGTTGATGAGTCTCGCAAAATCCTTTGATTTCATCCTGTTGCGAGACGTTCGCATATTCTCGATTTCCAGCTGGTTCTCGTCAAATACTTCATCTATTGTTTCCATTTGAGCCACCCCCGTGGCTAAGTAGCTGCAAAGTCTGCAAACTCCCCGTTATTCTAAAATCCCCCTTTTAGTTACTGGTTAGTAGGGATTTAATATATAAAGTTTTCGTTTATCTAATTATTTTCAATATAGAAAATTAATTATGAAGAAGATATCTCTCCCCGATGAATGAAAAGATCAGCATTTATAGCGGAACCTGCGAAAATGCTTGCATCCGAGGCAGGAAACCACAACCATGCCATTTCGAAGCCTGACGCGCGAATTTGTAGAGAGGAGGTAGGCATTGCACTGCCTGCAGAAGCGCAGACGGAGTTCAGTGGGGATTCGCACCTTATATTTCATGCCAATTTTTCTTGCGAGAGCAACATAGCGCCTTGCAAGCTCTGGCTGCTTTGAAGATCGCACTTTTGCCTGGGTAAAGAGGTCATGGATGCGCTCATTCGCGATGCGCTGCTGCGCCGCAGGTTTTTTGTAGGATCTTGCCATAATCTTTGCATTCCATCATCATTATAAATAATTTTGGCTAATTTCCCTTTGAAATCAGCGTCAGTATTAAATAGAACATTCCGTTTCCAAAAACCATGTTCCCTTTCCTAAAAAAGATCTTTGGAGAAAAGCAGGAGCAGGAAAAATCACTTGCCCTGGGGCAGCTGGACGATTGGCTATCAAAAAAGGAGGGCCAGCTTTCGGCAACGCTCGTTGGGATACTTAAGGAGGCGGAATTGGATATCAAGGATGCCTCTGAAAAAGTCCAGCAGTGTATTGATGCGCTTAAGGAGGCGAAGCTGCAAAATCCGAACATCCCTCCAAAGGCATATCATTTCATGCAGGGAAACCGCGAAAGCTATGCGAAGATCGCATCGCTATTCTTGCGTGATGCGGTGCCAAAGGACATAGCAATGATGAATTACGGCCAAGCTAAAGAATACGCCTCAGATTTCAAGGCTCTGCTCGAAGGATTCCTCTCCTCGTCGCTAAGGAATTACCAGGTGCTCCAGCATTTCTTCGCCCATGAGTCTCAGGCAATCGCAAAGGGGGTAAAGGAGATGGAAAATGCGATTAAAGGGATGGACAACGCCATCTCCTCTGCCGGGCTCGATGCCGTTTCCCAGGCGAAGGAGGGGTGCGTGGCCATCCGCCAGAAGCTCTTGCGAAGGCAGCAGCTTGAGGGGCAGATCGTAAAAGAGCGTGCTGAGGCAAAGGATATTCTTGAGAAGAAGAAAAGCAGTGAGGGGCGGCTCGCATCAATCTTAGAGGGGGAGGAGTACAAGGAGTATCTTTCAAAAAAAGAGGGAATCAGGAATGCTGAGGAGGATGTCATGCTCCAAGAGCGCCAATTCTCCATACGCTTCTCCTCCCTTGAAAAAGCATTGAAGAAATATTCAAAGCTCTCTTTTGAGCACGAGAAGATCATCTCCTCATATGCGGAATTTCCGCAGAAGGCGATAAGAGAGGACCACTCCCTCGCCATCCTCCACATCCTCCCAAAGCTTGAGGGGGAATTGAAGAAAGGCTCATTGGGCCTTGACGAGAAAAGGACGCAGAAATCCCTTGATGCCATCAGGAGCATCTCCCTCGAATTCCTCAACACCCACCTTGGCGCCATTCAGAAGCTTGAGGAGAAAAAGAAGGCATTGCAGGGCTCAATCGCAGGCTCAAGCGTAGAAAAGCAGATGGAAGAGATTCGCCAATCGATCCAGAAATCAGCGACAGAGGAGTCCCTCTCTTCCCAGCGCCTTGCGATTATGCAGGAGCAGCGAGAAGGCATCTCCATCGAGAAGGATAGGGAATTAGTAGAATCTCTCCTTGCATCTGCATTTTCTGAGAAGATAACGCTTGTTATCGAATAATTACCTGTAGCAGTCTTCCACGGCCTTAATTCCCGGAAGAGTTCCCTTCTCAATGAGTTCAAGCGTTGCGCCGCCCGCATTGGAGATGACAGTGAATGCGTCTTGTGCGCCCCCTCTTCTGATGATTGCGGCAGTGTCTCCTCCGGCTCCAATGGTGATGGCTCCTTTTGAGTTGGCTTTTTTGATGGAGTCAAAGAGCATCCTATTTGTCCCTGAGGCTTGTTCGACCCTCTCATCCTCGATGGACAGTGGACCGGCCAGAATCAGCATGGAAGCGCTCTGCGTGTTCTTGCAGATTATCTCCATCGTCCTTTGGCCAGGTGCGACGCCGAGCCATCCTTCGGGAATCCCGTTTGCCGAGCCAAATTGCCTTATCTGTGCTTCAGGGGGGAGGTTTCCGTATTTGTCAGGTAACGTGTCGGTGATCGTGTGATCGACGTTTGTGATGAGGGCAACCTTTTTTTCCCTTGCCTTGAGGTAGACTCGAGCCGCAAAGATGACCTGCTCCCCGATTTCCTTCCATGATATGAAGGAATTCCCGATAAGATACCTTATTTCGTTGTCTGCAAGTCCCATTTTTTCCTTGAGCACGTCGCTCTTCTCTTTTTGGAGTTTTGCCTCATTGTCCACAATAGATTGGGAATCCCTGTTATCCTTCTTTAGCCTCATGGCTTCGGATTTTATTTTCTGGTTGTATTCTTCGACTGTTTTTTCTAGGCTGTCCAGTCTCTCTTCGATGACATCAAGATATTCTTCCGCAATGAGGAACGTATAGGTCACTGCTCCCTGCACTACGAGGATGTCTCCTTTCTGCATCTTGTCAAGGAGGGAATGGGTGACTGTGATTTTTGATGTGATGCCGACCTGGGTCTCTATTTTCTTGCCGGAGAGAAAGAAGATGAAGGGGCCGCGGCCGGGTGTCTCGAGTGTTTTTGCCATGTTGCCTATATATCTGATGACCTCCTCATACTTGAGTCCAAAGGCCGCCTGCCCTGCGTTCTTGCGGATGATGCCAGGAACCGTGGTGACGGTCGCCTCCGGCCTGTGGTTCTGCGCTTCTGCCTCGGTGACGTAGATCGCGCCATTGCCCGCAAGCGATGCCATGAACCCGGCGAATCTCTCGTCGTTCGAGTTTGCCTCAGGGTCATAGCGCACGTTCTCAAGAAGTATGACCTGGCCTTCCTTGATGGAGCCCACATCCCTCACAACATCATCCCTGTTCCTATACACACTCCTAGGCTTGCTCCCATCAAGGCAGTTTGGCGTCAGCAGGACGGGGTGCTTGAGCAATCCCTGTTCCTTGAGCAGTTCAGAAAGCCGCAATGCAACAGGAGCCATGCTCAGGTCAGGATCCTCTCCTTTGGGTCTTCCGAGCCAGCCGCCCTGCAGGATTATCTTGGCGTTGTTTTTTATGAGGTAAGCTAGCGTCGGCAGCGGATCTTTTATTCGTGCATCATCCCTTACGCGCTTCGGGTCAAGAAGCTTTTTGCCCGAATCAAGCGGAACGTCAAAGGCGCACCTGAGAAATACTTTTTTCCCTTTGACGTCTATTTCCGTGAGCGAAGGGACTTTTGGCATGAAGAAGGCGGGCGAGAGGATGATTTTAAAGGTTATGTTTTGGGGGAGGCTTACCTGGGGCAATTGCCTAGGGTATAGGAGAGGTTCATTGGGTCCTTAGGTCCGATCTTGGCGCATAGCTCATAGGTCTCCCCTTCCCTAAAAATTTTTAGTGTGAAGGAGGTATCGCCGCTTTTGACCGGGTAGGGGTCGCATAATGATCGCGGGCCAGCAAGGGGGCAGACTGTATATAGTGAATCATCATTCCCAGAGGTGGTGTGAG
>MHFY01000066.1:5189-6578 GCA_001805375.1 Omnitrophica WOR_2 bacterium GWA2_47_8
TCTTTGTGTTGTCTGCTGGAAAAGCAGGGTTTGAATAGGATATAGCCAGAAGAGAGACAAGCCCGATGGCAACTCCTTTTCCCCCGACCATGGGAAGAGTAAGAAGTATGGCTATTTAAACTTTGTTTGCAGGATTCAAAGGATGATATATGGCTTTAGCTTCAATCGAAGCGCATCATCGAGGTGCTTCTCATCATCCGAAGTCGTATAGATATGATGTTTCTTTTTCTTGTCGTATTCCTTCACCTTCGCCTTGATGACCTTTGGGGACTGCTTGACATCAGTGGTCACGAAATGGTCGATATAGAGTTCCAGCTTCGGGATGAAGAAGGTCGTTCTGAACTCATCCTTGTCTGCCCAGGTGACCGCGACATCATACTGGAAGAGGAGGCTGTGGTCGAAGAGGAAATCCGCCATGGTCTGCTCTGCCTTGTTTCTCACAAAATGGCCGCTCTTCGTCTTGAATTTTCGCGATGACGCCTCTTCCTCAAGAAGCTCTGAGGGTTTTAGCGCAATTCCCTTCTCCCGCTTGATCTCATTGAAGAGAGGGATGTTCTCCTTGTTCTCGTATGTCTTCTTGATGTTAAGCACATTATCGAAGGAATTGACCGCATCCTTGATCTTTCCCATGAGGAATTCCATGTGCCCTCTGCTGTACCACGCATCAGCATTCCCGCGATCAAGATCTGATGCTTCAGCAAAGCACTTGTGCGAGAGCGAGACATAGTCATGCTTGTCATGTGACTTCTCCTTCTTCACGCCAGGCTCAAGCTCCACATCGATGCGATATGATCCCCTCATGTCCCCATCGAGAAAGAGCTTCTTTCGATAATAGGAGCTGCCCTTTGCCATGAGCGCCTTGACCTTGTTGTCCGTATGATCAACATCGATGGTGATTGCCTTGTCGAAGGCTGCGATCGCGGAATCGAACTGGTCAAGATAGGAATAGCATGCCGCGATGTTGAAATGCGCCTTGAAGAGGAATTCCTTCGCGTTCTTGAAGAGATTTTCCTCGTCTCCCTTGTAAGGGTAGACCTCAAGCGCCTTAAGGTACTCCTCGATAGCGGTCTTGTACTGCTTGAGCTGCGCGAGCCTATCCGCCTCCTTCTTGAGCGACTCCGCCTGCTTCATCTCCTCGGTTTCGCGAAAAGAGTCCGCCTGATCTTCCTCGCGCTGCCTAAGCTCTCTCTTTTTCCGCTGCCCTTCGAAGAATCCTTTGATCTTGTCGATTACCATTCCGTTTTCATGCCCGAGGGAGATATTTAAAGGTTTTTGTTTGGGGTTTGGAAATAGGGTAAAGACAAATTGTCACTACTTAAAAGATATAATTTGAGCAAATTTTATAAGGGGCCCTCATTCCCTGCTATCATGGTTAAACTGCCTTTGGAA
>MHFY01000067.1:0-5815 GCA_001805375.1 Omnitrophica WOR_2 bacterium GWA2_47_8
TATTTTGCAGAAAGCGGCCCTGGTGATCTCCAATGACAGCGCATCTCTGCATGTGGCAAGTTATTTTAACCGGCCGACGTTGGGGTTGTTTGGGCCAACAAATTTTAAGAAATACGGGCCGTGGAGCGTGACGAGCTGTTTGATAAAAAACAAAGAAACATGCCCGGCCTGCCTTGACCCTGAAAAAGAAAAGGAACACACCTGCATGCGTTCTATTAAATGCGAGGATATTTTAAAAGCTATTGAATTAACATCAGACGGGTTTATTTTCAGATGAAAGAAAATTTTAAAAATATCTTGGTTGTGCGCACGGACAGGGTCGGGGATGTGATCCTGACAACCCCTTCCTTGAGCGGATTACGCAAGGCGTATCCTAAGGCCAAGATCACGGTCTTGGTCTCCCCGTTAACCAGAGAACTTATTGAAGGTAATCCTTTTATTGATGAGGTCCTGATCGATGATCGTTTTAAAGAGCATAAAAGTTTTGTGGGTTTTTGGCAGTTGGTAGGGATGCTGCGGCGAAAACGTTTTGACCTGGCGATCGTTTTTCATACGAAAAAACGGGCCAATGCCCTGTGTTTTCTGGCTGGTATCCCCCGACGGATAGGGTACCGTAATAATAAATTCGGATTTTTGTTAACCGATCAGGTGAAAGATGAACGGCGCTGGGGATTAAAACATGAAGCCGAGTACTGCCTCGATATCTTAAAGCATATGGGAATTAACGAAAAGGACCTGAATTTTTATATTCCGGTCAATCGGCAAGCAGAAGATTGGTTTAAGGAACTCCAGAGGGCCCATCATATCACGGATAAGGAGAAGTTTTTTCTTATCCACGCGGGGGCCAGTGACCCCTGCCGGCTTTGGCCGGCTAAACAATACAGCCAGCTGATAGAGCAGCTCAACCGTCAATATCATTACAAGGTCATTCTGATCGGTGATGAAGGGGCGCGGGCGATTTCGGATGAAATAAAGCAGCTGACATCCATTCCTTTGATCGATCTAGTGGGCAAGACAAGTCTGAGCCAATTGGCAAGCCTTATCAGGCGTACTTTTATCCTGATTTCTAATGATTCCGGACCGGTGCATATGGGTTCTGCTTTGGGGTGTGCGGTTGTCGCTATTTTTATCCGGACCCTGCCCGGGGTTAACCCTGTGAGGTGGCGGCCTTTAGGTCCAAGGGCCAGGGTGGTTGAACCCTCTGAAGAAGGGCAAATTCTTTCCTCGGTTTCTGGCCATAATCCGCCGGGTATGGAAGTTGTCAAGGTTTCCCAGGTTTTGGAAGCAGTTGACGGTATATTTAAACTGTGTTAGAATCAGTCCCAATTTTGGCGTTATTGGTCTTTTCCAAAGCAAATCTAGAGGTAACCAATCCTAGTGTTCCTTAATATTTTTATAGATGAAACTAGGATTAGTACTTGTTTCCGCTGAAAATTCAAGGTAAACAAGTGCAATATTAAGACCTTTTCTTCTCTAGAAAAAAGACCTAATATTGACTACCACCCATCTTTAATGAAGAAAAGGTCAATAACATATTGTTTCACTTTGGGTTATAGTTCTACTAAAATTTAAATTATGAGCACATATAAGAGCATTATTTCGCATTTTACCAGCAAGCGGATCTTGGTTATCGGGGATTTGATCCTTGACCAGCATATCAAGGGGAATGTTTCCCGGATCTCCCCGGAAGCGCCGGTTCCCATTCTCCTTCAGGAGGGGCATCCGACCTTTAGTCCTGGGGGGGCAGCCAACGTGGCCAATAACCTCCGCAGTGTCGGCGCCAAGGTGACCTTAGTCGGCCGGATCGGTAATGATATGGAAGGCAAAATTTTCACGAAAAGCATAAAACAGCGAAAGATCGAGACGGATGGCGTTTTTATCGATAAGAATATGCCCACCATTTTAAAAACCCGCATTATGACCCAGCGTCAGCAGGTCCTGCGGGTCGATCGGGAAAAAGAAAACGGCAGCATTGACCCTGTCCTGCTGAAGGCCATTAACGCGTTTATTGAAAAGAATTTAAGCCATTTTGATGCCGTGATCGTTTCCGATTATGGGAAGGGGATGATCACTCCTGAGCTTTTAAGCCATGTCTGCATGCTGGCGCTGAAGGCCAAGAAGGTCTTGACCATTGATCCCAAGGACGATCATTTTAATTTTTACCGTCGGGTAACGTCCATTACGCCTAATAAAAGAGAAACCGAGAACGCCATCCGTAATATCAAACTTACCTTGGAAGGGAACAAATTAAAACTTAATTCCGACCGGTTGAAAAGCCAGGACGATGTCCTTAGGGCCGGCGAACAATTGCTGAAATATCTGGACCTGGAATCACTGCTGGTCACGTTAGGCGAGAGCGGCATGTGCCTTTTTGAAAAGGGGAAAAAGCCGGTCCACATCCCGACCCGGGCCCAGGAAGTGTTTGACGTCACGGGCGCGGGCGATACGGTTATATCGCTTTTTACGTTAGCGTTGACCGCCGGCGCCACAAAATTACAGGCCGCGGATATCGCGAACCATGCTGCGGGGATCGTGGTCGGAAAAATGGGCGCCGCCACCGTCAGCCGAGAAGAACTCTTAAAAGCCTGTCTTAAGGGTGATAAAGTTTAAATGTCGACCAAAGCTAAAGCCATAGGTGTTATTCCCGCCCGCTGGGCCTCAACTCGTTTTGAGGGTAAGGTCTTAGCGAAGCTCAAGGGAAAATATTTGATCCAGCATGTCTGGGACCGCGCCCGAAGAAGCAAAACTTTAGACAGCCTTTTGATCGCCTGTGATGACGATCGTGTTTTTAAAGCCGCCAAGGGATTCGGCGCCAAGGCTATTATGACCTCCAAGAAGCATACCTCGGGAACCGACCGGATCGCCGAGGCGGTCGGGCCTTTGCCGGTCAAGGTCGTAGTCAATTTACAGGCCGATGAACCCTTGGTTGACCCGAAGATGATCGATCACCTGGTCCAGACGATCTTGGATGACAAGGCTTGTCTCATGGCCACGGTCGTTAAACCGATCGAAGATAAGGCCGATCTCGAAAACCCCAACGTGGTCAAGGTCACCATCGACCAAAACCGTAACGCGTTGTATTTTTCCCGCTCGGTTATCCCGTTCAATCGTGACAAGATGAAATTCGAAGATATCAATTACTACAAACATTTAGGCCTGTACGCGTACCGAAAAGAATTTTTGCTGAAATTTAAGGATTTGCCGAAGTCGCATTTGGAATTAGTGGAGAAGCTGGAACAATTACGCGTGCTGGAAGCCGGATATAAGATCAAGACCATTGAGACCGATAAAGAAACGATCGGCGTCGACACCCCGGAAGATCTGCAGCGGGTGGAAAAACTGTTGGGTTAAAATATGTTACAGATTCTTACAGTTGTTTTGCTGATGGGGATGTTGGCCCAAAAAAGTTCCGTTCCGATCATGAACACATTTAAAAACAAAATCGTTTATACTATGGATTCATCTGCAGATGTGGAGCCGTTAAAAGAAGATTGTAAGAAGCGCGGTGGAGAATTTAATCTCTGCGGTTCAACCTGCGATGAGAGTGAGGACGAAACCATCGCCTGTGCGGCGGTGTGCGCCTTTACCTGTGACCTGGAATAAGGGAACGATATGAGTAAAACTGTACAGGTTGGAAAAATAAAATTCGGCAACGGAGCCCCGTTTGTTTTGATCGCCGGGCCTTGCGTGATCGAAAACAGGAATATGGCCTTCTCGATCGCCAAGACGCTTCAGAGGATCACGTCGAAGTTGGGTGTACCATTTGTTTTCAAAGCAAGTTATGATAAGGCCAACCGCACCTCGATCGATTCTTTCCGCGGGTTGGGTTTGCGGGGAGGTTTGGATATCTTAGGAGAGATCAGATCAACGCTCAAGATCCCCGTAACGACCGATGTTCACTCGCCTGAAGAAATAGAGGAAGCGGCGAGTGTCGTGGATATCCTGCAGATCCCGGCGTTTTTATGCCGTCAGACAGATCTTTTGTTGGCCGCGGGAAAGACCGGAAAAGTTGTTAATGTAAAAAAAGGGCAATTCTTGGCACCGTGGGATATAAAATCGTTGGTCAAAAAGATCGAAACGACCGGTAATCACAAAATTTTATTGACCGAACGCGGTGTGAGTTTCGGTTACAATACGCTGGTGTCGGATTTTAGGTCACTGGCCATCATGCGCCGGACCGGATATCCGGTTGTGTTCGACGCGTCGCATAGCGTGCAGCAGCCCGGCGGGTTAGGCACTGTCTCCGGCGGGCAGAGCGAGTTTATCCCGTTATTGGCCCGCTGCGCGGTCGCGGCCGGATGTGACGCGGTGTTTATGGAAACACACCCCAACCCTAAAAAAGCCTTATCCGATGGGCCCAACATGCTTCCCTTAAATACATTGGAAAAATTGTTAAAAGACCTAAAAGCCATCGATGGGATCGTGAAGAAATGAGCCTGAAGAGAGCCAGAGAAGTCATTGATATCGAAGCGCAGGCGATCAAGCAATTGAAAAAGCATATCAATTTTGATTTTGCAAAGGCCGTTGATCTGATCGCTAAATCGCGCGGACGCATTGTGATAACCGGCATGGGAAAAACCGGGATCATCGGCCGTAAGATCGCCGCGACATTCTCTTCAACCGGCACACCAAGTATCTGGATGCATTCGGCGGAAGGTATGCATGGGGATCTAGGTCAAGTGACGCCCCGGGATGTGGTCATTGTCATTTCGCATAGCGGTGAGACAGAAGAGACCAAGCAGATCATGCCGATCTTTAAAAAGATCGGGTGCAAGATCATTACGATAACCGGAAAGCCAAAGTCGAGCCTAACGCAATTAAGCGATATTGTTTTGAATGTTTCGGTAAAAAAAGAAGGCTGTCCTTTAGGGTTGGCGCCGATGGCTTCAACCACCGCGACTTTGGTCATGGGAGATGCGTTGGCGGCCTGTCTGATCGACCGCAAAGGTTTTAAGCGGGAGGATTTTGCGCTTTTTCACCCCGGCGGTGCTTTAGGAAAAAAATTGATCTTAAAAGCAGAAGATATTATGCGCAAAGGACAGGGTTTCCCGAAGGTCCATGAAAACACCAAGATCAAGCAAGTCCTGTTTGCGATCACCAAGGCGCGCTGCGGTTGCGCGTGCATTGTGGATGGCAAGGGGCGATTAAAAGGTATCTTTACCGACGGTGATCTAAGGCGCCATCTGCGGGCGGGGACGGATCTATTAAGCAAAACCGTGAAAGAGGTCATGACCAAAAATCCAAGCGTGATCTTTAAAGAACGATTGGCGGTTGAGGCGCTGGAAATTTTGCAGGAACGGAAGATCGATGAACTTCCGGTGATCGACCGGCAGAAAAGGGTGGTCGGGCTTTTGGATATTCAGGACCTGCTCAAGGCGGGACTCGTTTAATGCACCAACGATTAGAAAAAATCAAGGTTTTGGCCATGGATGTTGATGGTATTTTGACTAACGGCAAGATCGTGCTCGATGACGCCGGCAAAGAATTAAAATTCTTTGACGTGCAGGACGGTTACGGCCTGGTGTTATTGAGAAGGGCCGGGGTCAAGACAGCGATCATCAGCGCCCGCTCAGCGAAAGCAGTCACGGCCCGGGCCAAAGATCTAAAGATCGACTGCGTTTATCAGGATGCCCAGCCGAAACTTAAGGCCTTTGAAAAAATGTTGAAAAAGTTGAAAGTGGCGGATGAAGAGGTCTGCTTTATGGGGGATGACTTGCCGGACCTGGATGTTTTAAAGCGGGTAGGATTCGCGGTCGGTGTCCCTAACGCCGTTTTGGAGATCAAAAGGATCTGTCATTACATCACCAAACGATCC
>MHFY01000067.1:5865-8802 GCA_001805375.1 Omnitrophica WOR_2 bacterium GWA2_47_8
CACGGATGAAAGTTTTGGCGGGGCGCAGCAGTTTGAGGGATTCAATCTGCAGGGGTTTACCGACCGGGGCGAGAAGGCTTGGGACGTGAACGGCGACACCGCTGATGTGTCGGGCAACGTGATCCGAATTTCCAATGTGGTCGCGAACAGTTATGAGGATGAAAAGGTCAATCTCACCGCCAAAGTCGGGATGATCAATAAAGACAGCGGAAATATCCATTTGGAGGATGATGTGGTGATCACCTCTCAGATTGGTGCCATCCTGACAACGGATTCCCTGGATTGGGAAAGGAACAACGATCTTGTCAAAACCCCGGACCCCGTCAAGATAACACACGAAAAGATGGTCACCACCGGGACCGGCATGGTGGCGCATCCCAATCTTAAAACCGCGCAACTTAACGAAGATGTGACCGTTAATATGGAAGATGACAGCGAGCCTAGCGCGCCTAAGAAGGTGGTCATTACCTGTGACGGACCCTTGGAGTTAGATCAGGCCAAGAATATCGCGATCTTTAATGAACATGTTGTCGCCATCCAGGACGGCGGACGGGAATTGCACGCCGACATGGTGGAATTATATTTTGATCCGCAGACTAAAAAGATACAGCGGATGATCTGTATCGGTAATGTTGTGGTCGTTCAGGGAGAGAATAAAAGTTATTCTGATAAAGCGGTTTATAGCGGAGCGGACCAGAAGATCACTCTTTCGGGAAGGCCCAAGTTGATCATGGTCACTCAAGATAAAGGCGGATTAGATGCCTTTACGCCGGATAATAACGATAGTTCAAAATAAGGATCGGAATGAATCTATTAGAAGCCAGAGGATTGGTCAAGGCGTACGGCGGCCGCAAGGTCGTGGACGGCTTAAGTATTTCGGTCGGCCGCTCGGAAATTGTCGGGCTTTTAGGCCCGAACGGCGCGGGAAAGACGACCTCTTTTTATATGACGGTGGGGATCGTGAACCCGGATGAAGGGAAGATCTTTTTTGATCAGGCCGATGTGACACGAAAACCCATTCATGAGCGCTGTGTCCTGGGGATGGGATACCTCGCCCAGGAATCGTCCATTTTCAAAAAGCTGACCGTGGCTGAAAATATCATGGCGATCTTGGAAACCCTGGATTTAAGCCCCAAAGAACGAAAAAAAAGATTGCAACAATTACTGGAAGAGCTTAATATAGCACATCTGGCGAAGAGCAAAGCCTACACATTGTCCGGAGGGGAACGACGACGTTTAGAGATCACGCGCGCCTTGGTTACGAACCCTTCTTTTTTGCTTTTAGATGAGCCGTTCTCAGGTATCGACCCTATCGTCGTTGCGGAAGCCCAAGAAATCATCAAGGAATTGAAAAACAAAGGATTAGGCATCCTTTTGACGGATCATAATGTGCGCGAAACATTGTCCATTACGGACCGGGCGTATCTTATTGCCGAAGGGAAGATCTTGATCTCCGGGACAGCCGAGGATCTGATCAATGATCCGAGGGCCAGGAAGATTTATTTAGGTGAAAAGTTTAGTATGTGAGCCTTCGAGACATTTAGGATTCCTTACTCGAAGGCTCATCCTGAGGACTGAAGGCCTCAGGATGACCACAAAAATGAAAGGGTTGCTTGATGAAGATCGAAGTCAAGAAAAGTGATGGTACACGACGAGAATTAAAATTTGAAATTCCCAAAGACCGGGTTTCTCAAACCTTAGAGGAAGTTTATCGGGATATCGGCAAGGCTGCGAAGATCAAAGGCTACCGCCCCGGAAAGGCCCCTCGCCATATCCTGGAACAGCATCACAATAAATTGGCCCATGAGGAACTTTTTAAAAAATTAATTCCGGAAGTTTATCAGGAAGGTTTGGAAAAAGAGAAGCTCACGCCCATTGATTACCCGGAGATCCACGACGTGTCGCTCAAAGACGGCATCCTGACCTTTACCGCCAAGCTGGACCTTAGGCCGGAGGTTTCCGTTAAAAATTACAAAGGCATCAAGGTCACACGCAAAAGTTCTGAAGTGACCGAAGAAGAGATCAATAAGACGCTGGAATATTTCAAAAAAGGCCAAGGGGAAGGAAAAGAAGTTCAGCTGGATGACGCCTTTGCCCGGGGTTTAGGTTTTCCCGGCATGGATGAGTTTAAAAAATCTTTATCCCGGCAGATGGCCATGGATAAGGATAGGCAAAACCGCGTGGATATTGAAAATCAGATCATTGATGAACTTTTAAAACAGACGAAATTTTCAGTGCCGGCCTCTTTGATCAAAAAACAGGTGGAACACCGCATGGAAGAGGTCAAGCATCGTTTGTCGCACCAGGGAATGCCTCCGGAGGAGATCAACAAGAGAGATGAAGAGATCCGTAAGGATCTGGAACCGGCTGTTGAGCGCGACATCAAGGCGTATTTGATCTTTGAGAAGATCGCACAAGTCGAGGGTATCACCGCTGGAGAAAAGGAAAATCTTCCGAGCAAAGTGATCGAATTTCTACTAAAAGAAGCTAAATGGGAGGAAAAGTAATATGGACCCTAAATCTCAAGCCTTAGTCCCAATTGTCGTTGAAAAATCAGGCCACGGGGAAAGAGCGTATGATATTTTTTCCCGTCTTTTGAAGGAACGTATTATTTTTATCGGTACCCCGATCGATGACACCATCGCGAATCTGATCATCGCCCAGATGCTGTTCTTGCAGTCGGACGATGCCAATAAGGATATCAATGTGTATATCAACAGCCCAGGCGGGTCCGTCACCGCGGGTCTTGCCATTTATGACACTATGCAGTTTATTAAGCCAGATGTCTGTACCTACTGCCTCGGCCAGGCCGCCAGCATGGGCGCGGTCCTTTTGGCCGCCGGCACCAAAGGCAAACGTTATTCATTGCCTTACGCACGGATCATGATCCATCAGCCGTGGGGTGGAACGCAAGGGACAGCCAGCGATATCTCTATT
>MHFY01000067.1:8815-10835 GCA_001805375.1 Omnitrophica WOR_2 bacterium GWA2_47_8
TTTTGAGAATGAAGGAAGAATTGATCAAGATCTTGGCCAAACACAGCGGCCAGTCCATCGATAAAGTCACTGCAGATTCCGACAGGGATTTTTTCATGTCGTCTGAAGAAGCGTTGAAGTATGGTTTAGTTGATGAAGTTTTGAATACCATGAAAAAAAAGAAGTGATCCGCTTATAAATATTAAGGCGGATCATCCCAGGCGACGCAAGTCGCCGCGGGATTACCTCAATAGGAGTTGTAAAGCAATGAAACGACATTTATTACTCACACCCGGCCCCACACAAGTCCCGCCGGAATTATGCGAAGTCTTAGGCCGTCCGATCATTCACCACCGCACCCCTGAATTTCAGGCGATCCTGAAAGAAGTGACGGAAGGATTGCAGTTTGTTTATCAAACCAAAAATGATATTTATCTCTTGGCTTCTTCCGGCACGGGCGCGATGGAGGCGGCGGTGGCCAATCTTTTATCCGCCGGCGACAAGGCCCTGGTCGCGGAATGCGGAAAATTCGGCGAGCGCTGGACGGAATTATGCGAAACTTTCGGCGTAAAGACAAAGGTCATTAAGGCCAAATGGGGCCATGTGCCAAATCCGCAGGATGTTAAGAAGGCTTTAGAGGAAGATAAAAGCATCAAAGCCGTCTTTATCACGCACAGCGAAACTTCGACCGGTGTCAACACGGATGTGAAGGCCATGGCCGAGGTGGTTCGCAAGACCGACGCTGTTTTGGCTGTGGACGCGGTCAGCAGCTTGGGCGTTATTGACCTGAAGACCGATGAATGGGGCGTGGATGTGGTTGTGTCAGGCTGCCATAAAGGTTTTATGCTGCCGCCGGGATTGGCGTTTATTTCCGTCAATGCAAAGGCGTTTAAATTGATCGAAAAATCCAAGACCCCGCGCTATTATTTTGATCTTCGCAAATCCAAAGAGGCCTGGGCTGATACTGATACGCCTTTTACCTCGGCGATCAACCTGATCATTGCCTTAAACGAGAGCATCAAGATCTTTAAGACCAAGGGCCTGCAGAATCAGTTTGATCATTTTGAAAAGCTGGCCAAGTTTACCCGCGAAGCGGTCAAGAATTTAGGCCTGACGATCTATCCGGATGCATCCTGCATCTCTAATGTCTTGACCGCCGTCAATGTCCCATCCGGTATCGACGGCAACAAATTGGTCAAACAGATGCGCGATAAATATGGCATCTCCATCGCCGGTGGGCAGGGAGAATTAAAAGGAAAGATCATCCGTATCGCGCACATGGGGTGTATCACCAAGGAAAATATAGAAGAAGCCCTTTCGTGTTTAGAGAAGATTTTATCCGAGATGGGTTATAAAGTCCCTGCAAAAGCTTAAATTTGGAGTTTGAGCCATGAAAATTTTAGTCAGCGACAAATTAGCCAACGAGGGGTTGGAAATCCTCAAATCGGTCAAAGAGTTTCAGGTCGATTGCAAAAGCGGCTTAAGCCCGCAGGAACTCAAATCCATTATCAAGAATTACGACGCGATTATTGTCCGAAGCGAGACCAAATTGACCGCTGATATCATCCAGGCCGCGGATAAATTAAAGGTCATCGGGCGCGCCGGTGTTGGTTTGGATAACGTGGACTTGAAGGCCGCCACCCAAAAAGGGATCGTGGTCATGAATACCCCCGGCGGGAACACGACCTCAACCGCGGAGCATACTTTCAGCATGATTCTCGCGTTGGCCCGTAACATCCCGCAGGCTTATGCGTCTATGAAGGCCGGCAAATGGGAACGTTCCAAATTCAGCGGCATCGAACTTTACGGAAAGGCATTAGGCATCATCGGGCTGGGGCGTATCGGTTCCAGCGTCGCGCGCATGGCCAAGGGATTTGGGATGAAGGTTTTGGCCTATGACCCGTTCCTTTCAATGGAGATCGCTTCTAAAACCGGCGTTGAGGTTGTGGAATTGGATACGCTGTATCGTAATTCCGATATCATCACCGTGCATATTCCCAAAAGCGATGAGACCAGCAATATGATCTCGACAAAAGAATTT
>MHFY01000067.1:10862-11983 GCA_001805375.1 Omnitrophica WOR_2 bacterium GWA2_47_8
ATCAACTGCGCGCGCGGCGGGATCATCGATGAAGCCGCTTTGGCCAAGGCCTTGGCGGATAAACGGATCGCCGGCTGCGCCTTGGATGTTTTTGAAAAAGAACCGCCGGAGGCGAACCATCCGTTGCTGAAATTTGAGAATTGTATCGTGACGCCGCACTTAGGCGCATCCACGTCAGAGGCGCAGGTGAATGTCGCGATTGAGATCGCCGAAGCGGTGCGTGACGCGCTTTTGGGCCGCGGGATCGTCAACGCGGCCAATTTCCCGTCGGTCAGCCCGGAGGCGTATAAAATTTTGGAACCTTACATTGATCTGGCGCTGCGCATGGGAAAATTCGCGGGGCAGTTGGTTAACGGACGGATGAGCGAGATCCGGATCACCTACGGCGGGGTGGTCAAAGATTATAAGGCCGCGCCTGTTTCCATGAGTTTGACCTATGGTTTGCTTTTGCCGATCTTAGGAGAGACCGTAAATCTGATCAACGCCATGGACATCGCCCGCGACCGCGGCATTAATATCCAGGAGATCCAATCCAATAAAGAAGAAGAGTTCGTCAATCGTATCTGCGCCGAGGTTGTGACCGATAAGGAAAAGTTTTCCATTGTCGGGACATTGTCCAGCAACAACCAGCCGCGCATCGTGAAGATCAATAACGTTTATGTCGAAGCCATCCCTAAAGGGAACATCCTTTACATCAATAATAACGATAAGCCCGGCATCGTTGGGGCCGTGGGAACGGTTTTGGGAGAGAACAATATCAACATCGCCGGTATCACCTTTGGCCGCGAAATAGAAGGCGGTCTTGCCGTAAGTGTGGTCAATGTCGACGGTGAAATTCCTGACAGCGTCGTCCAGAAATTAAAAAAGACAAAGAATATCCTGTTCGTTAAAACCATAAAGGTCTGATTCATGTCTTTTTCTTTGAAAAAAGAACAAACGCCGTCTTGTGCCCATTTCAACCGGTCTTTTGCCATCATTCCGGCCATTACGGCCGGTATAAAAGACAGTACAAATCCGGTCGCTATCATCGGGCTCCTTTTTTTGATCATGTTCGTTGTCCATTTGAGCCATCAGAAAAATTATGTGTTTCTTGCGGCCAATGTTTTTATCGCCACGCTGGG
>MHFY01000068.1:0-6092 GCA_001805375.1 Omnitrophica WOR_2 bacterium GWA2_47_8
ACTCGATAGGGGCCAATGCCCTGTTAACGCGGGTCGGCGCGTACTATCATGATATCGGAAAGCTGATCAAGCCCGAGTATTTCACCGAAAATCAAATGTTGAGCGTGGTCAATAAACACGACCATATTGAACCGTCGATGAGCCGCCTGGTCATTTTAAACCACGTGAAGGAGGGGATAGATCTCGGAAAGAAATATAAATTAAATCCGGTGATCATCGATTTTATCCCGCAGCACCACGGCACCGGTTTGATCTATTATTTTTATCAAAAGGCGCTGGAAGGCGCGGACCGGACCGACGCGGTGTCGGAGGAGAATTTCCGTTATCCGGGGCCCAAACCGCAGAGTCGCGAGACCGCCATTGTCATGCTTGCGGATTCTGTGGAAGGCGCCACCCGGGCCATGGATGAACAAAGCCCTAAGAAGATAGAAGAGATGGTCAGAAAGATCATCAATAACCGTTTTATCGACGGCCAGCTGGATGAATGCAACCTTACCTTAAAGGAAATTGAGCGTATCGCCGCCACCTTTACCCGCGTGCTGGGCGCGATGTATCACGGACGCGTCAAATACCCCGAAAAGAAAGCCGAGAATGGAAATAACAACTCAAAATCTAACGGCACACATCCCAATAACGGCCAAACAACTCACCCGGACCGTAAAGACGATTCTTAAAAGTTTCCATATCCAAAAAGGATTCCTCTCCTTCGTTTTTGTCAATTCCGGTAAGATCAAAAGCTTAAACAAAAAATATTTAAAACGCAGTTATGTCACGGATGTCCTGGCCTTCGACCTTTTAAGCGAACCTCAGCCCCGCCGTTTGGAAGGGGAGATCTTTATCTGTGTCCCCCAAGCCCGCCGCAACGCAAAATTCTTTAAAAATACTCCCAAAGACGAAATTATTTTGTATATAATCCATGGTGTGCTGCATCTTTTGGGTTATGACGACCATTCAGCCAAAGACACGGCCCGGATGCGGGAAAAAGAGAAGATCGTGATGGAAATCCTAAGAAAAAAGAAGGTCATCAGGTGATCAGAATATCGGTAGGCAGGGTATCAGGGCATCAGATTATCAGGGAAATTTTATCTGATATTCCGATATCCTGGTCTTCTGCACTCTGATTTCCTGATACCCTGATAAACTTAATATTATGATCCTAAAAACCGAAGGCATTGTCCTTAAGCACTTTGATTTCCGCGAGACCAGCCGCATCGCCACCTTTTTTACCAAAGACTACGGGAAGATCAAGGGTGTCTTGAAGGGCATCCGCAAAGACCACAAAAAGTTCGGCAGCAGCATCGATAAATTCTCCCTCAACGACATTGTTTACTACCAGTACCGCAATTCCGAGATCCATCTGATCAGCCAGTGCGATCTGCGCAATTTCTTTTTTGATATCCGCAAAGACTTAAAACGTTCCCTTGCCGCGCATTACCTGCTGGAGCTGGTCGATAAGATCATGCCGCAGGAAGACCCCAACGATGACGTCTACTCTCTGATGATGGATTTTCTAAGCAGCTTGGGGGAGGAGGCGGACACGGATAAACTGGTGCACATCCTGCAGATCAAGATGCTGCTTTATTCCGGGTTCCGGCCGTATATCGATTCCTGTATAAAATGCAACGCCAAGGTCAAGACCAGGGCGAAATTCAGTAATAATTTAGGCGGGCTGGTCTGCGAGAAATGTAAGATCTCTGATGAGACGATAACGGTTATTAACGGTGGAACAGTGGCGACGATCCTTTTTGCGGAACAGAATCCCTGGGAGAAATGTTTAAGGCTGACCTTGTCACCGCTCATTAAGAAAGAATTGAAATATATCTTAAATAATTTTCTGGTCTTTCACTTAGGGAAAAAGATCCAGTCCGCTAAATTTGTTCAGCAGTAAAAATCCCTCCGAGTACTTCTCTTTATAAATTTTGGCAAAATAAAGGCGTATAATTTATACTTATACTAGTATGAAAGCCCCTCGTAAACGTAGTTTTCTCCATAGGCTCACAGCTGTCCTTATGGTCTTGACCTTTCCGTTCACGACCATTATTCCTTCTTACGGCCAGGAAATCCTGAATTTGCCGGTTCCCGGAAGCATGGTTCCGCTCAGCCCGGGGTTTGTCCCCACTATTCTTAAAGGGGTCAAAATTTACCCCAGCGATCCGTTGCGCTTTGATTTTATCGTGGATACGGGGCATTCCGGATTAAAGGGGGATGCTCTAAAGGAAGAATCGCAAAGGCTTATCAAATATTTTCTTGCCTCTCTGACCGTTCCGGAAGACAGCCTTTGGGTGAATCTTTCACCTTATGAAAAAGATAAAATCATTCCCGCTGACTTCGGCCAGACTGAAATGGGCCGGGATCTCCTTGCTCAAGACTATATTTTAAAACAGATTACCGCGTCTTTAATCTATCCTGAAGATGAATTAGGAAAGAAATTCTGGGAAAAAGTATATCAGAAGGCCCAAACCCTTTACGGCACCACCGATATTCCTCTTAATACTTTTAATAAAGTCTGGATTATTCCTGAAAAGGCGGTTGTATATGTAGAGGGAGAAACAATTTTTGTCGCGGAAAGCCATCTTAAGGTCCTGCTGGAAGAAGATTATTTGGCCCTTGAGCATAATTCGTATAATCAGAACATCGGCGCGGACAAAATTTCTAAAGATAAGTTGGAGCAAGTCAGTGGCGTGTCGTCTTCCATTGTTCGGGAGATCGTTATCCCTGAACTTGAAAAAGAAGTCAATGAGGGAAAAAATTTCGCACAATTAAGGCAGATCTACAATTCAGTGATCCTTGCCACCTGGTTTAAGAAAAATTTGAAGGAAAGCTTTCTGGGAAAAGTATACGCCAATCAGAATAAAACAAAAGGCATTGAAAGCAATAATCAAAAGATCAATGAGGAAATTTATCAGCGTTATGTAGAGGCCTATAAAAAGGGTGTGTATAATTTTGTCAAAGAGGATTACGATTTTGCCACTCAACAGATGATCCCCCGGAAATATTTCTCAGGAGGGGCCAAGCTCGACGCGACAGATGTTTTAGACAGCGTCGTTTCCAGGGAAACGCCCGGCCAACCGTCTCTGCTTGCCAGGGCGATGCGTAAGTTGCAAGGCCCGGCGTTTGTCATTGCGACGTATTTAGGGGCTTGCACGGCGTCGGGTTGCAGTTCCATTCAGCCCGGTAAGTTGCCGGATAGACCTGTTGCCATTGAGCAAATTCAGAAAAACGAAAAGACGTTGCAGCGTGCCATGGACACAGTTTATTTTGCTGACCGGCTGATGGATTTTATCCGCGCGCAAGATGTAAAACAAAAGACTGTTGTTCTGGAAGCGGCAGCGCCTTTGGGAGAAGAATTAGTAAATTTGGTCACACAATATATGGATTTGAGTACTAAAAAGGATCCGGAAAGCCATACATTATTAGCCCAAATTAACGAAAAGTATTTATTAAAGGCTGGGCTCTTTGCGGGAGACATCCAGGATAGTGATTGGAAAAGGCCGAAGGGATTAGTCCGGGCCGATAAACAATTAGTCTTTAGTGATAAAGATCCCGAGCGGTTGATCATAGAGTTGGATCCCAAAGGTTTTGTCCTGCCCGGGACGGGACCGGAGTTCTTTATACAGCATGATATTTATGTAAGTTATCCTGAAATGCCCAGTTTGGCCCAATTGAGCAATTTAAAAGGATGGAAGAGCCGCCTTAATATTCACGTTGGCAGCATAACGTACAGCGCCCCGTATGAAATCATTGATTATGTTTATAAGGAATCGGAAGGAGTTTTATATTTTGCCTTTGAGATCATTCAAGATATTAAACTTGAGGAAAGACCAGAGCTTACCTTTGAGCCGACGAATGATCCGGAACTGCAAAGGATGCAGGCTGAGACGAAAGCGCTGCAAAAGTTTCTCGATGTTTTTAGAAAGTCCGAGAAAGAGCAAGTGGGCAAAAATAACAGGATTACCGGCCGGGCTGTCATGACGGGCATGGTCACTGGTCTGGCACGGTTAAAATATCTGGGATTAAAGGGTCAAAAGTTTCCCGCTGTCACGCTTAAATCCGGAATGTCTTGGGGTCATGATGAATTACGAAGTATAAAACAAGAACAAGCCCAGGAAAAAATAGCTAAAGAAGTAATTATAAAGATAGAAGATCTATTGGGAAAAGAGTTGGATATGGATGATCTGTTGATTTTTTCAATCATGCCCAGCCATTTCCTGCAATTAGGGAGGTCGACGGGTTATGAAGGACGCTTGGCTGATGAGCTCATTGGAAGAACCTTTAAGCAGGCCGAAGAAAATTTGACAAAGGAGACTCAAGAAATTAAAGGAATGTCGATTTCTGATGTAATAAAAAAATATCCGGTTTTAACAGATAAAATTGTTGAAGAGATTAATCAGCGCAAGCAAAAGAGATTAGCCGAAATTAAAGATGAAGATCTTCGAGATAAAACGGAGGAGACTTTTAATGAGATGCCTCAGGGGTATGTTATTGCCAGGATCACGATGGCAGAAGCGTTGCGGATTTTAAGAGAACAAGAAAGAAATCGAATCCGGATTCCTCCGACACTGCGTTTGATTCAAAACCGCGATGCGGAAATACAGAAGAGGATAGAGGCGATCGATAGTGTCATCGCTCAATTAAATGCGTCTTTGGAAAAAGACGTTTGGGTGGGAGCGAATCTTTTTTCTTTGACTGGGGATTATTCATCAAAAGAAATGGTGGAAGCTTATAATGATACGGAAATTCTATCTTCATTGCGAATGAACGGGAAAGATGTCCTTCCCGAAACTATTAAAAAGAAATACAATATCGACGTCATCCCGGCGCATGATTATGAATGGCAGAATAAAATGGAAAAACAGGTGGTGCAATGGCTTATCGAAGAACTTAAGAAGGAGAAAACTCAATTAGAGCAAGAACGAGCGTCTGTGCCCGCCCAATCGCAGATAAAGACGGGACAGGCCCAAGAAAAAGTCGAAACCCCTGGCGGTATCGACTTTAATCCAAAAAATTTTGATGTAAAAACACAGGGTGACAAGATCGAATTTAAGATTCCCGCTGAATATCAAAACTTGGAAAACACACCCATCAATGGATTTATTCCGAATATTTTTAGGATTTCTCCATTAACAAATTTTGTGCCGCTTTTGAGTAAGTCAGAAATTGAAGGAGAGCAAGCCGCTAAGTTTGTTCAGCAATAAGCGCTTCTTCTTCAGCGGTGATCTCGGTCCGCCGGCCGTGCGGATGTTTGAGTTGTTCCAAAATATTTTTTGCCAATGCCTTCCCGATCTGCTTCACACTCGCTAATTCATCTTCACTCACAGTTTTCAGGTCACCGAGTTTTCTAAATCCTTTAGCGTAAAGATTTCGTGCGCGTACGCGGCCTACGCCTTTTAAGAGGGCCAGGTCGAGCAGTTCTTCCTTGATCCCGTAATGCACGCGGTTGCGTAATTTTTCCAGTTCAAACGACAGGTTTTTGAATTTAAACAGCTCGGTAAAGACCGTGGAGGCGTGGAGGAGCCATTGGACCGCTTCCACATGCCGGTAAATGTCACCGGGGCCGATGCCGAATTCATCGCAGATAAATTCTTCTTTTTCTTCCTCGATCCAATGGTGCAGCATCCAGGCCGTTTTCAGGGTTTCCAAATAAAACGCGACATCGTCGAAAATGTCGCTGTCTTTGGGCGTTAAGATAAAATCTTCTTCGTAATTGGAGGCGAACATCTCCAATTTTCCGTAATCATCCTTGCCCACATGCAGAAGCGGGCTGTCCGGGCAGGAAGATAAAAGGTGCAAGATCCCGATATTGGAAATGTTGGTCCGGTCATGTATCCGTTTAAGACCGTTGCGGATGAAAATAGCGGAGATGGGATCGATGTAAAGACGGCTGGTGCATTGGCCGAATTCCGTGGCGAAAAAGCGGAACCCCTGTTTCTCGATAAATCCTTCCTGTTCCAAGAATTCAAAGATCCGGCTGACCAGATCCAGCAGGTTAACGGTATTGCGCTGATGCGAGAGCAGCGTGTGCGAAATAAAATCCAGCATGCCCTTAACATCGTGCACATACCCGCCGGCGATGGATGCGAGGATGTGGATGC
>MHFY01000068.1:6138-6519 GCA_001805375.1 Omnitrophica WOR_2 bacterium GWA2_47_8
AGCGTGAATATATTTATCGAACAACGCCTGGGATTCGGAAAATGTTTTCGCGACCAGCACGGCCTCGCCGTAATCATCATATTGCGGACGGCCCGCGCGGCCGGCGCATTGTTTGTACTCTGAAACAGGAATGTACGCGGCGCCTAATCCGCTTTCGTAACGCTTAAGATCGCGGATGATCGCCCGCCGGGCCGGAAGGTTAACGCCTGCCGCGAGTGTGGGGGTGGAACAGATCACCTTGATCAAATTTCTTTTAAAATGATCTTCAATAAGTTTTCTTTGTTTAGGTTTTAATCCCGCGTGATGGAACGCCGCGCCGCAGGCCACCACCTCGGCCAATTTACGGCAGACTTTTGTCGCGTCGGTTGAACCGGCAATGTC
>MHFY01000068.1:6527-7648 GCA_001805375.1 Omnitrophica WOR_2 bacterium GWA2_47_8
CAAGGTGTCGAGCGTGATCTTGCTGATATCATCCGGGAATTCTTCACGGATCAGTTTGACCCCGCCGTTATCGAAGACAATGGCTTCATTAAAATAAACGCCTTCTTTTAAAGGGATGGGACGCCAGGTGCTTAAAACAAGTTCCGCTTTCAACCAGTTAGCCATTTCCTGCGCGTTGCTGATGGTGGCGCTTAAGGCCAAGATCTGGATCTCAGGATTCAATTGTTTGATGCGGGCGGTCAAGATCTCCATGGTGGGCCCGCGGCTAGCGTCATTGATAAAATGGATCTCATCCAGGACAACCACATTGAGAGAATTAATGAGCCATTTGGCGCGCGAGCGAAGGAGGGAGTCCACTTTCTCGGCGGTGGCGACCAAGATCTGGTAACGGTTCAGGAATTTACTGGGAGAATCCAGATCCCCGGTCGCGATGCCGACCTTGATCCCTAAGGGAGAATATCTTTCCTTGAAGTCTTCGAATTTTTCGCTGGCCAGGGCCTTTAACGGGGCGATGTACAGGCAGCGCGCGTTTTCCTGCGTGATGGCCTTGAGCATGCACAGTTCCGCCATCAGCGTTTTTCCGGCCGCCGTCGGCACGGACATGAGGATATTTTTTTTATCTAAAAGGCCTTTTTGGATGGCGGTGACTTGAGGCGGGTAAAGATCTTCAACCCTGCTCTTGAGAAAAATATCTTTGATCTCTTGCGAGAAATTATACTGTGCTAAAACATCTTGTAACTTCATCCCAATTTTCCTTTAATGTTTCCAATTATCCCATTTAGATGAAATTGGGATAGTACTTGTTTCCTTAAAATTTTTTTTATTTTAGAGGAACAAGTACATAAGTTCACCATTTCTAACACAAAAGATATGAGTTGTCAATTGACGCTCTGTCAAAAAAATCATTGGCGAGCCTGAAACATTTCTCGGGAACGCTCGAAACGACCCAGCTGTTTCGGACTGTGCCTTACGCCGGAACGTTCGTCCCAGGGCGTGAAACGCCCGGGGGACTTCCTTAATGCGAAGCCCTGCGCTCGTCCCTTCGGGACTCCATGCCCGCGCAGGGCTTCTAACGTCCGGCTTTAAGGAACGGTCCGTCACTTGTTTTAGAAATAATAATT
>MHFY01000069.1:0-1371 GCA_001805375.1 Omnitrophica WOR_2 bacterium GWA2_47_8
CTGCTCCTGTACTACCGCCCGGTGAAACACCCCCTCTTTCGGTGCCCGAGGCGCTTCCATCGCTCCCACCTGCGCTTTGTATGTTTGTGCAACAGCCGGTGTGCGGTACGCGTAGCGGGGTCAAAGAGACTTATATGAACACCTGCTTCTTGCAACAGGCGGGCGCAACGTATCTTGCGGATGGCGCATGCCCCACGCTTCCCGACGTTGGAACGAAAGTATGTCCGCAGGTGTATGCGCCGGTGTGCGGCAGTGACGGGCAAACGTACCCAAACAGTTGCACCGCAGAGGGGGTGGTGTCGTCATATACAGTAGGAAAGTGTGACGCGCCGGCCGTTTCCGTTCCGAATGCACTGTTGGCACGGTCGCTCGTGACCGTGCGCACGGGGCTGAACGCTGTCGCGGAAGGGATGGCGGCGCTTGTGCACGAAGGCATTACGCCGGATGGAGCACTTGTCGCTCTTGCACAACAGGCAGAGACGTTATACGCGCATGCGAAATCAGCGATTGATAACAGAAAGGATGATGATGCGCAACACGCGTTTGATTTATTATCGCAGTTGCGTCTTGAAAATGTATTTGCAGGTTTTCGCGATACAGCCCGTAATAAGAGGATTCCGGTTGCGCGTCTTACTGCGTCATTGGAAGAGGCACAAGGGCTCCGTACTATGTTTGAAAAGGGCATTGCGGAATTAACGCGTCGCCAGCAGAATACACAGACGCTTTCTGCAATACTGGAACGCGCGACGACATTGCTTGCAAAAGCAGAGGCGGCGCTCGCCCTCGATAATCGTCTGCTCGCACTATCGTTGTTTGATGAAATACGGTCACTCGATATACAAAAGACACTCGAGACGATTTTCCAAGAAATCGGGCGCGTTGATATGGGTGTACAGATGCAGGGGCCGCTTGCTGACGCGGTGCGGTATAGTGCGGCATTGCGTAGTGTGATGGAAGAACGTTCGTCGCAGTTGAACGATGCAGATCGCGATCGCATTGCGGCACTCCTCACTGCTACAGAAAACGCTCGTATGCGCGGGCAAGATGCGTTGGATCGCGGTGATGTGCCGACCGCCGTGGAAGCAGTGCGCCAAATGTTTGATGCGGGCAATACGGCGTTAGAGGCGCTGGGGAAAAAAGCAGTAGAGCGTGCGCTATCGCGCGACGACCGTACGCTCGTACGCACCGCTTTTGCCGTGACCGTGGCGGATCTTGCAAATGTCAATGTGCTTGGCGCTAAAGCGGCGAACGATCTTGAAAAATTGGTCATTGCCGCTACGACGACTCCTGAAGAAAAATTGATCGTGACGACAACCGTGAGCGAACTTTCTGCGGATGTCATTCAGCAATTGCTCGCCGCAAAAAAACGGT
>MHFY01000069.1:1499-6480 GCA_001805375.1 Omnitrophica WOR_2 bacterium GWA2_47_8
CCCGAAATCCGACACAATGACCAGGTCATATTGGCGCAGGGTCTTTGCCAGCTGTTCCATGATCTCGGCTTCCACGTCGCGCGGAATATCGTTATCCTGCAAATAACAGATCTCGAATAATTTACGGTTGGTCTCTTTGTTGACGTAACGCCTTTTGATGATCGTTTCAACGTCCGTGCGGTAAAAAAAGATAGGGTTGATATTGCTGCTCAATTTGGAACGGATAAAATCTTCATTGGAATGCCTTTCCCCCAAGACCGTGATCAGGTCAACCTCCCCGCAGACACTGGCCACGTTGTTGGCGGTGGCCAAACTTCCGCCGGCGAATAATTCCTCGGAGTCATATCGGTTCACGACCAGATGCTCTTTGGAAGATTTGCCCATCGGATGGCAGTAACGGTATTCATCCACGATCGCGTCGCCGATGACCAGGACCTTCAATTTTTTAAGCCCTTTGATCGAGTCCAGGATCGTATCGATCGGGTAACGCTTGGCGATGGCCTTCAGATAACGGACCGTGCGCGGCGAAAAAGTGTCCAGATAATTATTCAACAGGCTCGATGAACTGAACGTGATGTCGTCGGTAAAAACGATCCGGCCGCCGACCTGCTGGATGGCGTCCTCCTCTTCGTAGATCATGCCCGTGACATCTTTATCCTTTTGTTTATAATCGATCCCCTTGGCGTAGATGTCCGGTTTCACCTGCTTGATAAAATCCGTGGCGGTCGGGGAATCAACGATCGAAATAAAATCCGTCACCGCTAAGTTGGCCAAAGTCTCCGCCCTTAACTGCTCATTAAAGACCGGACGGCCGGGCCCGCGCTTCACGTATTTATCACGGGTAAGCGTGACGATCAGCACATCGCCTTCTTTTTTGGCCGCAGTAAAATGCCGGATATGGCCCAGGTGCAGAAGGTCAAAAACGCCGTGGCACTGCACGACCGTTTTTCCCTTTTGCTTAAGATCATGGACGATCTTGGCCAAGGCCGAAGGTGTTTTTATTTTCTTGTTAACATCAGGGTGACCGTTATGACTCATCTCTAATTCCTCGCTAGATGTTTAAACCAATCTTCGGTTGCGGTTTTTATCGTTTCCGGTGTCCAGACCGGAGCGTTCCTCCAATAATCGATGTGCTCCACGATCTTCTGAACTCCCTGTTCAAATGAAACTTCCGGCTGCCAGTTAAGCATCTTCTTTATCTTTGTGATATCCGCCCAGGTACAATCCGGCTCACCCGGCCGTTTGGGGATAAAGACCTTTTCCCCGCCTAAAAGCGACACCAATTTATTCACGCTCTGCGGATCCCCCGATCCGACATTGAAGACCTCTTGCGAAGCAGAAGAGTATCCCGCCTGCACAAAGGACTCCACCACATCGCTGACATAAATAAAATCCCTGGTCTGTGTGCCGTCGCCGACCACCGTATAAGGTTTGCCTTTTAATTTTTGGGCCAGAAACACGCCGAAGACCGCGCCATACGTTCCGGACGTCCGTGACCGCGGGCCGTACACATTGAACAGGCGCAGCGAAACAACCGGAAGCTTGTAAACCTTGCCCCAGTGTAACGCGGTTTGTTCGCCCAAATATTTGGTTAAGGCATACGGGTATTGGGTATCGATCGGCGCTGTTTCTGTTGTCGGATAATATTCCTGAGCGGGAATCCCATAACAGGATGAAGACGCGGTATAGACAAATCTTTTCACGCCGGCCAAACGAGAGGCCTCCACGACGCACATCGTACCCAGCACATTGGAACGGTAATATTCCTGCGGGTTAACGATGGACGGGACAATGTCCGCCAGCGCGGCGAAATGAAAGACCATATCCACGCCCTTGAAATACGGCGCGATCTTTTCAAATTCACTGATATCGGCCTCTACGAATTTCAGCCGCGGGTTCCCCTGCTGGTGCTTGAGGTTCTCAATGCGGCCGGTTGAACAATTGTCCAGGACCGTGACCTGATGGCCGTCGGCTAGAAGGCGGTCCACGGCGTGGCTTCCGATAAACCCTGCGCCGCCGGTGACAATGATGTTTTTGGGTGTCATAGCTTTAAACTTTCTTTATTACGGCGATACCGCGTCCAATTCTCCATCTTGTTCAAAATCATTGATGATCGCATGGTCCTTGGCTAATTCATGGATCAGATCAATAGACCGCTGCGCCGATGTAAAAACGCTTAAATCCACATTCTCTCGACAAATAAGAAGTGTTCCTCCTCCCGGTTCCGCCGGAGGAGAATCCAGGTATTTGATCTTATAATCAGTGGCTGTTATTTCTTTTAAAACGATCTCGATCAGCAGGGCAAAATCAGATTTTCCGACCACAATGAACTCGCGTTCGCCTTCTTCATATAATCTGATGAGAACTTCCTTGATTCTTTCTTTAATGAGGCCGATGGAATTGATGGTCTTGAGGGTATATTTAATGGATTTTTGCATCTTTTCAGAGAAGCCTTTGGGCGTTAAAAGGTACTGTACTTTGCGCTTATTAAGCTGGGTGATGCGGATATAACCTTTGGCGATCAGGCGCCTTAAAAGCATATTGGTTTGGCCCAGAGAAAGGTCCATGTGGCGGGATAGATCGCGCTGGGTGGCCGCTAAATTGGCCCCTATAATGTTGATCAACTCAAATTCTCGTTCGTCCAAAACTTCTTTGGTCATAATGGGTTTGCCCCGTTTAGAGAAATTTTCTCTAGCGGGGTTTGCGGCGCGAGGTTATGTTCAACAATTGAACATGACTATTATAAATATATATATTATTATGTCAAGAAAAGTTTGCCGGTTTCCGGCATATTTTAGCCCCCCCAAAAAAATAATGAACCCCCGTCCGCCTAAGGCGGACGGGGGTTAAACTTTACAACAAAATCAGCTTCTTTTAGATCTTCTCTACGATACCCTGATACGCTTCATCAAAGTAACCGGCGCGCAGCTTTTCCTTCTTCTTACTATCGACTTCGATCCTTTGCGCGTAGCCTTTTTCATTGATAACAGCCGCGGGGCCTGCCGCAAGTGAAGAAGACGCAGCTGCCGTCTCCGGCTGAGGCATCGGGGCATTCTTGGTCAAAACTTGCAGGGCGTACTTCATTCTCATCTTTAAACCCTTGATATCTTTATCCAATTGGATCATGGATCTCTTCACGGAACCGAACCACAAGACTAGCGGATAAAGCTTGCGGAATCTTTGCGGTGTGGCCACGATCCAGGACATAATGTAGCGGTAAAAATATCGACGGCAAATGACCTGGAGGTTCATGAATCGGATATCGGTGATGTCGGCAAAGGTCCTTTGATAGCAATGCTTGCAGACGACCAGTTCGCCGAAACGGAAATCCAATTTACAATTCTCGTTCCAACCGTTGCAATGATGGCAGCGGATATCCATGCTCCAGGCATTCTTGTCGATCTTCTTTACGTTCCTAAGTTTGCCGCTGCGCCATACCATGCGCAGATGGTTTTCCGTCGTGACCCGTCGGACCAGGTATTTAAAATCAAGCTCCGGCATATTGGTCATGTTGAACAGCTGGCACCTGGAATCCTCATGGAAACGGAGGCGGTCCGTCAGCTTGCCCCGTTCGATGAGGTTAAAATAAAGCGATGTGCCGGGATACGGGATAACGGTCCCATAACCCACGCAGAGTTTCTTGAATTTTCGGGTGAAGTCAATAGTGTCGTTCATTGTTTCGATGGTTTCGGCTGGGTCGCCGAAGATGAAATTGCCTTGGGCGGTGATCTTATGCTTCAGGCTCAGTTCAATGGCGCGTTCGATCAAAACCGGTGTCGTCCCTTTCTTCATGCTTCGCAAGACTTCCTTGCTTCCGCTTTCAAAACCGAAACTGATCAGGTAACATCCGGCGTCCTTCATCAAACCCAGCATCTCATCGTCAACCGACGTGACGCGGACCTGACATTGCCAGGGCAATCCCAATTGCTTTAACTCTTTGCAGAATTCGCGGATCCTGTCCTTCTTGGCCGCGAACATATCATCCATCAGATAAACTTCATTGATCCTGTGATTTTCGACGAGATACCGCAGTTCGCCCATGACATTCTCCACTGAACGGACACGGTATGTCCCGCCCATGATCCTGAAACAAAATGTGCATTTCGAAGCGCAGTCGCGGCTGGAGATGACCATCCCGACCCGGCGGTTCTTGATATTGCCTCGGACCGGGGCCAAATGCTGGACGTTTTCCGCGAAATGGTCGAGATAATGGCTGAATTCAAACCCTTCATAGTCCGGGTAAGGAAGCGAATCCAAAGGTTCGATGAGCTCTTGAGGCGTGGTGCGGACAAAATTGCCGTTCTCCATGAACGCGATGCCCTTGACTTGATTAAAATCACTTTTGTTGCCGATCGCCTGCAACAGCTGGTCAATGGTCCATTCCGCTTCACCGATGGTGAGGAAATCCGGCTTAAGTTCTTCTAAAATAAATTTCGGATCTCCGGTGGCAACCGCGCCGCCGAGGATGATCTTGGCTCCGGGATTATAAATTTTGGCTGTTTCGACGATGGCCCTTAACGGACGCATGTGGATGAACAAACCGCCGGTGGTAACAGCGTCGAATCTGACTTCTTGGAGGACTTCTCTTAAACGGGAGAAAGGATGGTGATTGAGGTTGAGGAAGAAGACATCGTAGCCTTTACTTTTTAAATAAGCGGAAACATAGGTCATACCCAACGGCATATAATAAAAATCTTTTTCGCCGTAATGCGGGACTACGATCAAAACCTTCATTACACATCCTCCTTATTAAAACGATATACTTTAATTAATAACGTAGTTGTTTACATGTCTTTACTTTACTTTGCAATGCAAGCATAGTAACATTCTAGTAATAACTAGTCAATGCTAAAAATAGAAACCTTTGGAACCTCTTTTATCCCAACAGATTTCTATTCTGCCTCAAAAACTCCGCGCCGATGCGGTTCAAAAACACCCCGCTGAGGTCATCCGGCTTGAACAGGGCCCAAAATCGCGCCTG
>MHFY01000069.1:6491-7045 GCA_001805375.1 Omnitrophica WOR_2 bacterium GWA2_47_8
TTTCATAGTCCTGCGTCCTTTGGATACGCCCGGCCCCGGACGATAAGATCTCCTTAAAGGTCAGCAGCCGTTTTTCATTCTTTGACCAGATCTTTTTGGGGATGAAAAGGTCATACGGGCACCAGGTTATGATATATTCCAGGGAAATAAAATCCACGTAAACGACCGGGACCCTGAAGATCCGCGGTGCGGCGCTCATGCCGGCGGAATTGGAAACAAAAAATTTACATTTCTGCGATAAATAGATATCCAGGAAGTCTGTTCGGCCTTTGAACGAATAATCGATGATCTTCGGGTTATTGATTTTCAGCCTTTCCTTCTCCATTGCCCCCATGCGCAAAGCATAATAGCCCCGCTCGTTCATTTTTTGAACAGCCGGAAGATAATTCTCCACTCTGGAATTGCGGTAATTATGGTAAGACCAGTCTATGTTCGGATAAAGGCTTTCCAGATAAGCCGAATCCCGTCCGTTAAAACAAATGAACGGCGCGTTTTCCGGAATGCCGAGCCGTTTTAATTCCTGGCGGCCGTGCTCCTCTTCTTGAGGCGTAAAC
>MHFY01000070.1:0-1704 GCA_001805375.1 Omnitrophica WOR_2 bacterium GWA2_47_8
GATTAGGGAAACTGGGTATTGCGGCAACTGCAAGTCCCGCCGCAGCCATTCCTAACAGCTCTCTGCGCCCTAGCTTGAACCCGTTAAGGGTCCTCTCAAGACAATCGACCATATTACCGTCAATCCCTGTTTCCTTTTTAAATCCTTTATTCCTAACGAACAACCTCAGATTGCTGAAAAATCTTGTTAATTCGTTATTTTTAAGCGGTTCAGTCAATACCTCATATTTTGCAAGCCTTTCCTGCAAAAGCATGCGCAGATCTTTTTTCTGCCCTTCTTTCTTCTTTTTCCCAAAACCGAACACCTTTATTCCCTCTTACCCCGACTTAGGCATTTTCCCTTATAAACTTTATGAGTAGGAATCAGAGAAATACCTCAAGGACATCGAGACATTTGACTCTCTTCGTAGCTTAAAAAAGCAATAAAGTTTATATATTGAGTTCTTATAAGGGGTAGTATGGAAAAGAAGAAGATCCAAAGCTTCACCGTGGTCATTGAGCAGGATGAGGATGGGTGGTATGTCGGATGGGTTCCGACTTTAAAAGGCTGCCATACCCAGGGAAAGACCATTGATGAGCTGATGGTGCGCATCAAGGAGGCAATAGAGCTTTGCCTTGAGGTTGAGCAGGATGAGGCAGAGAATACCCGTTTTGTGGGAGTTCAGCAAGTAGATATCCCATTATGAGCGGCAAATTACCAATATTGAGTTCTAAGGAGGTTATCTCAATCCTAAACAAGCTAGGGTTTGAGGTAATAAGGCAGAAAGGAAGCCACCTCTTTCTCAGGCATGGGGACGGCAGGTGCACAGTAGTTCCCGTGCATGCAAACAAGGACATCGGCCGCGGACTTCTTAAGAGGATACTTGATGAGATCTCAATGCCCCGGGATGAGTTCCTAAAGCTTGTGAAGTGACCGCTTAGTTCTTTGAACCTTTTGCGAGAAGCGCTGAAATCCTGCTGTCCTTTAGGGGGTATCTCTTATATTGCACGATGCCATTCAATTGAATATTCTTTTGAGTATAATCAACAAGCCCATCATAAGAGGAGAACTTCTGCATCACACTTTTTTTCAAACACAGCCTATATTCCTTCCCCTCCTTTGGTACCGTAATCACAAAATCCTTCTCAATAAGAGGGTCGTTGTAGTAATAGGAGCCAATGGGCACAATCCACAAAAACAAACTTATAAATACAAATCAATCATAATCCATTGAAAAAGAGGTGCATAGTGGAAGATTCTATAACGTCAGTCTCTGATGAGTCACGGGTATTTCCTCCTTCTTCCCAAGCCAGCCATATGGCCCGCATTTCATCGATGGAGCAGTACAGGGCGCTCTACAAGGAGTCCATTGAAAACCCGGAAGGCTTCTGGGCAAAGAAAGCGCAGGAATTGCACTGGTTCAAGGGATGGGAGACAGTTCTTCGAAACGACAGCGGATTCTTCAAGTGGTTCGAGGGAGGGTATCTTAATGTCGCCTACAACTGCCTGGATCGCCATATAGAGGAAGGAAAAGGGAACAAGGTCGCGATCTTCTTTGAGTCAGAGACAGGTGAGACAAGGACATATACCTATTCCCAACTACGCTGCGAAGTAAATAAAATGGCAAATGTCATGAAGAAGAATGGCATCCAAAAGGGGGATAGAGTCTGCATCTATCTTCCCATGATCCCTGAGCTTACGATCTCTTTGCTTGCCTGCGCGCGA
>MHFY01000070.1:1713-6394 GCA_001805375.1 Omnitrophica WOR_2 bacterium GWA2_47_8
GTGCATTCCGTGATTTTCGGGGGATTCACCTCTGATGCCATTAGGGACCGGATTCAAGACTGTGATTCTAAGATGGTGATCACCTCTGACGGCAGTTTTAGAAATGCTGCAATAGTCCCATTAAAGGAGAATGTGGACAAGGCAGTGCAAGACTGTCAATGTGTTGAGAAAGTGATCGTGGTAAAGCGATGTGGAAACGCCATCTCAATGCGTAATGGAAGGGATATATGGCTTCATGAAGAGCTCGCTCAAGTGGATAGTAATTGCAATGCAGAGTGGTTGCACGCGGAAGATTCCCTCTTTATCCTCTATACCTCGGGAACCACCGGAAAGCCAAAGGGAGTCTTGCATACCCAGGCAGGCTATCTTCTCTTTGCCAATCAGACATTCAAGTACATCTTCGACAGCAGGGACAATGACGTGTTTTTCTGCACGGCGGATATCGGCTGGATAACCGGGCATAGCTACATCGTCTATGGGCCCCTCTCCAATGCGGCAACGATCGTCATGTATGAGGGAGGTCCTTTCTATCCGCAGCCAGATAGGTTCTGGAAAATCGTGGAGAAATACAGGGTGTCTCTTTTCTATACGGCGCCAACCGCGATTCGCGCTCTCATGAAATACGGGGATGACTGGCCGAATAAATGCAACCTATCGAGCCTAAGGATCCTTGGAAGCGTAGGAGAGCCGATAAATCCAGAGGCGTGGATGTGGTATCACAAGGTCATCGGAAAAGAGCGCTGCCCTATCGTCGATACCTGGTGGCAGACAGAGACCGGAGGGATAATGATAACGCCGCTTCCGGGAGCCACTCCCCTAAAGCCGGGATCTGCGGCATTGCCCTTCTTTGGCATCGTCCCTGATGTGGTGAAAGAGGACGGATCAAGAGCCGGTCCCAATGAGGGGGGCTATCTTGTGATTCGAAAGCCCTGGCCGGGTATGCTTCGGACAGTCTGGAAGAATCCAAACAGGTACATGCACGCGTATTTCGAGCAGTTCGGAATCTATCTCGCAGGAGACAGCGCAAGATACGACGAGGATGGATATTCCTGGATCATGGGAAGATCCGATGATGTGATAAAAGTCGCGGGCCATCGAATCGGAACCGCTGAAGTGGAGAGCCATATCGTGTCGCATCCTGCGGTCGCGGAAGCCGCTATCGTCCCCATCCCCGACGCCATAAAGGGCCAGGCCATGTATGCGTTTGTGACACTCAAGAAGATCCACAAGCCCTCTGAGCAGCTAAAAAAAGACATCATCTTTCATGTGGCGTCGCACATGGGCCACATCGCAAAGCCGGAGAAATTGCAGTTCGCGGACGATCTTCCAAAGACGCGCTCGGGCAAGATCATGCGAAGGGTTCTCAAGGCCATTGCCGAAGGAAAGACCGATTATGGGAATATCATGACACTCGCAGATCCTTCTGTAGTCGAGAAGCTTGCAAGAGAGCGAATCCCTTAGCCCGAAAAGACATAGAGCTTAGTGTGCGCCGAAAGAGTTGGTTTCTGTGTTCAGGAACTCACATCCTGCCGTTTTCCTTCATGAATTCCAAAAGCTTTATATATACCCCCTCCATTATCTGTTATAACTACTCAGTAAATATTAATATATACTCCTGGTGGATGAAACTACTGGGTGTAGGTAAAAAACGTAATGTTTTAATAGTAGTGAAGGAATGATTATCCCCTTATAATGATAAAAGGGGGGTGTGTTTAGTATGATTATAAAAGAAGAATTTTTATCGAAACTAAGGAGGTTCTTTAACCTGAACCTCTATGAAGTGAAGATATGGACTGCTCTGTTGAGCAGGGGCGTCTCCACTGCAGGGGAGCTTTCTGATATCGCGAACGTGCCGCGAAGCCGAAGCTACGATGTTCTGGAATCACTTGAGAAGAAGGGATTTGTCGTGATGAAATTGGGAAAACCCATCAAGTATATCGCGGTCCCTCCAAAGGAAGTGCTTGAGCGCGTGAAGAGGAACGTCGAGACCGAGGCGAAGGAAGCTGTAAAGAAGCTAACCGACCTTAGGGGAACTGATGTCATCACTGAATTGAGCACCTTGCACACGCAGGGAGTTGAGCTTGTGGAGCCTTCAGATCTCTCCGGAAGCCTGAAAGGAAGGCATAACCTCTACAATCATCTTGAGCTCACTATTCGCAATGCCGAGGAGTCGTTCACGTTGATGACAACATCCCAGGGATTGCTTAGGAAGGTCGAGGGATTCCTGCCGACCTTTGAGAAGCTCAAGAAGAGGGGCGTGAAGATTAGAATCGCGGCTCCCATCACCAAGGAGAACGAGCATGTCGTGAAGGAGCTTAAGGGCCTAGCTGAAGTCAAGCACTCTGATACCAAAGCGAGATTCTGCATCGTCGACAAGAAGGAGATCATCTTCATGGTGATGGATGACGAGGAAGTGCATCCTACCTATGACGTTGGCATCTGGGTCAACACCCCGTTCTTCGCGTCTGCCTTGGATGAGCTTTTCGAGCTTGCCTGGAAGGCGCTAAAGACTGTCGATATCAAGCGGTAAATCGCTTTTTGTTTTTTCTTTGTTTTATTTCTTTGCTCTTGATTTTTATTCTCTTGGAGGTATTGCAACAAAACAATTAAAAATGAGTGTTAGCCCTGCTTTTCCATGCCAAAAGCGGATATTCTTGCACTAAAGAAGAAGGCCAAGGAGCTAAGACGGGTCATCATTGATATGCTCTACAAGTCGCAGTCGGGGCATCCTGGGGGATCGCTTAGCGAAATCGATATGCTCGTTGCGCTCTACCATTACAAGCTTTCTGTTGATGCGAATAATCCAAAGGATTCCAAGAGGGATAAGTTCGTGCTCAGTAAAGGCCATGCCTCTCCAGGACTATATTCTGTGCTTGCGGACAAAGGGTACTTTCCCAAAAAAGAGCTCGACTCATTCCGAAAGCTTGGCAGCATGCTCCAGGGCCATCCTGAGCTTGCGACGCCGGGAGTGGAATATGCAGGCGGCTCTCTTGGGCAGGGCATCTGCTTTTCTGTGGGCCTTGCTCTTGCCGGCAAGATGGATAAGAGCCAGTCTAAAGTGGTTGTCATGATCGGAGATGGCGAGTCCCAGGAAGGGGCGGTGTGGGAAGCTTCGATGGCAGCGTCTTTTCACAAACTTGGCAATCTCATCGCGATACTTGACAAGAACCAGGTGCAGGAGACCGGAAAGACGCGCGATGTCATGAACATCGATCCTGCCGGTGATAAGTGGAAGGCATTTGGCTGGAATGTCATTGAGATAAATGGGCATGATATGGAGCAGGTCGTCTCTGCCCTGGATAAGGCATGGGAGATGAACAATGAAAAGCCCACCATGATCATCTCAAACACCATCAAGGGCAAAGGCGTCTCGTTCATGGAGCTTAACCACAAGTTCCATGGAAAGGCTCCCAATGAGGAGGAGTACAGGAAGGCCATTATGGAGATTGAGGCAATTGATGCCAATACGTTCAAATGAGCCACAATAACGATGCTACATAACATACAACTCATCGAACAAAAACCACTGAACCAATCACAAAATTCCCAATAACTAAAAACAATTGATGGATATCCAAATAGAACAGAAAAACAATCAACAACCCCGTAGCAAGCTACGGGGTATCATGAAAACTGCTGTTTTCAGGATGCCAGAAACCGCGTTTCTGTGCATGTTGGTGTTTTCGTTGGGCATGGATAACGCTGCAAGCAGCGGGGTATGGACCCAACTCAAACAATCATTGTTACCAAAGGAAAAAATGAAAAGTTATCATCAGAAAAAAACAACGAACATCAACAGAGCATAACATGGCAGAAGTGAAAAAAGAAGCGACGAGGGAAGGCTACGGCAAGGCGCTTGTCGAGCTTGGGAAGATCAACAAGAATGTTGTAGTGCTCGATGCCGACCTTAACGATTCCACAAAAAGCGACTATTTTCGCGCTGCGTTTCCTGACCGTTTCTTTAACGCAGGGATCGCTGAGCAGAACATGATTGGGATGGCTGCGGGGCTCTCTGTCTCTGGGAAGATCCCCTATGCCTCGACTTTTGCAATCTTCAGCGAGCGCGCGATCGAGTTTACGCGAAACATTGTCGCGCGCAACAAGCTCAACGTGAAGATCGCAGGAAGCCATGCAGGAATCCATACTGGAGAGGATGGGAAATCCGCTCAGGCGATCGAGGACATCGCCTTCTACCGCGCGCTACCGTACATGACGGTGATTCAGCCCTGCGATGCGGTGGAAACCAAAAAAGCGGTCTTTGCGCTTGCGGATTATAATGGTCCTTCCTACATGAGACTGCTTCGAAACGCGCTCCCGATCATTCATGATGAGGATTATAAGTTTCAGATAGGGATCGGGGATGTTTTGCAGGAAGGCAGCGATGTTGCCACCTTTGCGACAGGCACCATGGTCCATGAGGCAATGGGAGCTTCTGAGATCCTCAAGAAAGATAAAATTTCCGTAACTGTTGTCAACATGCACACTATCAAACCCTTGGATACTTCACTTATCACAACACTTGCCAAGAAGACCGGATGCTTTGTGACCGCAGAGGACCATAATGTGATCGGAGGGCTTGGATCTGCGATCGCGGAACACACATCGCAATACTGTCCTGTGCCTATCGAGATGATAGGCGTGCAGGATCATTTTGGAGAATCGGGAAAGCCCGCAGAGCTCT
>MHFY01000070.1:6471-7232 GCA_001805375.1 Omnitrophica WOR_2 bacterium GWA2_47_8
GATTATAACGATACCCTGAAGAAGATTGCACAGATGGTCAACGGCCCTGTAAGCGCCGAAACTGTGGCTTTGGATGCCGATGGCATGCTAAAAGAGGGCCGTGCGTTCGCAAAACTCCATAAGAACATCATTGTCAAAGTACCAATGACCAAAGAGGGCCTTAGAGCCTGCCAATTACTATCCAAAGAAGGCATTCGGGTCAATGTCACGCTCTGCTTTTCAGCGAACCAGGCGCTCATGGCCGCAAAGGCCGGGGCGTTCATCATCTCTCCTTTCGTCGGAAGGCTTGATGATATCGGGCAGACAGGAATGGAGCTTATCGAGGAGATCCGCGAGATCTACGACAACTACGGCTTCCAGACAAAGATCCTCGTGGCATCGGTCAGGCACCCTATCCATGTGAAGGAGTCTGCTCTCATTGGAGCGGACATCGCGACGCTTCCCTATAAAGTGTGGGAACAGCTCTTCAACCACCCACTGACCGATAGCGGGGTCGCGAAGTTCCTTGAGGACTGGAAGAAAGTCCCGAAGAAGAAGTGATTATTGCGCTTTCTTTACTTTGAATTTTTTCATGAAACTTTCAGAAGCACGGCATCTGAATCCAAAAGGGGGATTGATGAAATTTTTATGCCTTTTAATCAGCCATTTGTGGAGTTTATCGTACAAGGCGGCCACTGACGGATGTGTTCTGGTGTCAATATGAAAGCGAACTGGAAATTGTTTTTCGATGGTATCCTCGTTAGAAGGGATAATAGTGTCAA
>MHFY01000071.1:0-147 GCA_001805375.1 Omnitrophica WOR_2 bacterium GWA2_47_8
CCCCTCTGCTCTACAATCCTTATCTTAATGGATGTTCCTTTCGCTGAGAACTTGATGGCGTTGCTTAGGAGATTATGGAATATCTGCTTTATCTTGTCCCCATCTGCCATGATGCTTGGAAGATCATCCTTCAAGTCAACTTTGATT
>MHFY01000071.1:275-4968 GCA_001805375.1 Omnitrophica WOR_2 bacterium GWA2_47_8
GTTGATGAGCCTGGTGAGGCGCTGTGTCTCGCTCTTAATGACGCCTAAAAACTCCTTCTGTTCAGGGCTCATGGATCCTGCGTACTCTTCACCAAGAAGGGAAGAGTAGCCCTGGATGCTGGTCAGCGGCGTTCTAAGCTCATGCGAGACGGTGGATACGAACTCGGACTTGAGGTGATTGAGGCGCTTTAGCTCCTCGTTCGCCCCCTTGAGATCCCTGGTCGCCTCCTCCACCTTCTTTGATAGCTCTTCATTGAACTGCATTATGCGCGCGTACATCTGGGCGTTTCTAATCGCAATTGCCGCCTGATCCGCAAGCGCACAAAGATAGACTACATCCTCCTGGCCAAAGGCATCGGACACATCGCTCTCTACATTAAACACGCCTATGATGTTCCCTTCCACCTTGAGGGGGACTGCGACCTCTGATTTTATTTTTGAGGAAACCCTCTTATAGTTTGGATTCTTCGAGACATCTCCCTCAAGGATGGGCTTTCCGGTCTTTGCCACCATCCCGCAGATGCCCTCTCCGATATCCGCGCCATAGGTGGAAATATCCTTTGGAACGTATCCAATGCTTGCGCGCACATACAATCTTCCCTTCTCCACTATAAGGAGGGCGCAGAAGCGGTAATCGAGGTTTTTTGAAGCGTACTTGAGGAATTTCGAGAAAACAGTGTCTAGGTCAATGCTCGCGTTGATGGCCTTTGCGATGTCGTTTATGGTCTTTAGGCGCCTATTTGACTGCTGGAGCGCCTTTGCAATCTTCGCGTTCTGTATCGCGATCGCCGTCTGCTCCGCAAGGGCGCTAAAGAAGAACACGTCATCCTCATCGAATGCGCCGACACCAGTGGACTCGACATTAAACGCCCCAATGGTCTTCTTTCCCACAAGGATAGGCACTGCAAGTTCTGAATGCATCCTTTTGTCGAGTGCGATGTAGAGCCTGTCTTTTTTCACATCATTGACAAGCATCACCTTGCCCCTTTTCGCAGCCATGCCGACGATGCCTTTTCCCAAAGGCAGGGGAAAATTAGCCTGCAGGGCTTTCGGAGGCTTATGTGTTGCAGCGAGAAGGAGATTCCCCTCCTTTACAAGGAGGATGGAAAAATGATCATATTTTAGCCTCATCCCTACGATGCGCACAATATTGCGCAGGATGATAGGGAGTTCAAGGCTTGAGTTCACTATCTTTCCCGTATCGTAGAGGATTTGAAGAATTTGCTGCTTTTGATCCTCCGTCTTCGCGGAAGCGTTCATCGTACCCATGGCCTTCCCCTAGAGATGCTGGCTCACTTTCTGCAAGAGCTCCTTTGGCTCAAAGGGCTTGGTGAGATAATCAGTCGCACCTGAAGAGATCCCTTTTATCCTGTCCTTGTACTGCGCTGCGGAGCTGAGCATGAGGATAGGGATTGCGCTCGTCCTTTTATCCTCCCTGAGCGCCTTTGCGACCGTAAAGCCATCCATTCCAGGCATCATGACATCAAGGAGGATAAGATCGGGCAGCTCTTTTTTTGCCGCAGCAATCCCTTTTTTCCCATCCACCGCCTGCACAACCGCATACCCTCCCTTCTGAAGAAGATACGCAACGAGCTTTGAGATATGCGGCTCGTCCTCTATGATGAGGATTTTCCCCATCATCTTCCCCCCTGCAAGGCCCTTGTAAGGGCTGCCATGGTGGCCACATCTTCCTTTTGGAGCTTTCTTACGCTAAGATCCAGCAAGAGATACTTCTCCTGCCTTGCGCTTTCTTCTCCGACAAAGACGAGCTTCCTCTTAAGATCAAGGCTCTCGTAATGCTTCTCATACAGGAAAAGGAGAGTGGAATCAAATTCTTCCTGGATCTCCTTGATTGCGGCCTCTGCACTATCCTTCTGAAGAGAGAGGAGGAAATTATTCCCCTCATCATGCACCACCACGCCCTTAGCGCTAATGCGCTCAGCGCAATGAACGATGATTTGCGCGATGAGACGCACCGCCTCATTGGTCTTCGCGTGGCCATAGAGCCTCTTGTACTGATCAAGATTTTGAAGTGAAAGCAAATACATCTCGCCATGGCCTTTCTGAAGCAAGGGGAGCGCATAGGGGATCCTTGGAAGATTTGTTATGGGATGGCGTTCCTTCACTTCTTTATCCAGGAATGCCTTGACGCGAACCCTCAATTCCGCAGGCTCGAAGGGCTTGGTCATGTAATCGTCGGCCCCTGCCTTGACTCCATGGACCTTATCGGTCATCTCCCGTTTTGCCGTGAGCATGATGATTGGGATCTTCCTTGTGAGGGCATTTTTCTTTAGACGATCGCATACTTCGTAGCCGTTCATCTTTGGCATCATGACATCAAGGAGGATAAGATCGGGCATCTCCTCGCTTACTTTCTCGAGCGCTTCCTCTCCATCAGCCGCCTCAATTATCCCGTAATTCTCTTTTCCAAGAATCACGCTGATAAGGCGCCTAATCGGCGCATCATCCTCTGCGACGAGAATTTTCTTGTGCGACTGGGAAGAGGTCCACAGCTTTGATTTTCCCACGTCCCTATATTCCACCTTGCCCTGTGCTTTCATGCGCTCAAGATATTTCGCGACAGTGGCTCTCGTATGGCCCGAAGCGATCGCAATGTCGCTAATCGAGGCCCCTTGCGGGTGCAAAAGAAGATGATCAAGAAGTGTTTTTTCTGCTTCCATAGCACTTGAAAGGCAGTTTTTATATATAAAGATTTCCATTATTGAGGCTCAATAGTGTTCTCCAACACCAAAATATTTATATAGAAGTATCCTTATCCTGATATTCAATATTGAAGCTCAATAAAGAACTACAATGGAAACAACAAACAAAAAACAACAAGAGGGGATACACATGGGAGTGGAATTAGTGGCCATAAACTACAACGATGCGATGGAAGACTTCAGGGACAAGTGAGGGAATATGATGGCACGACAAGGGGACGGGGGTGAGCGCATGGATTGCGATGACGGACCATAAGTTTTTCCCAAAGAAAACTATTTAAACCAGCCGAAGTTCCTCAACGAAGGAAAACATACTGATTTTCCATCAGTTTTTTTCATCGGAGGACAATATGGCAACATTCAAATTATCCATTGCAGATCCAAAGGCTGCAAAGACCTACAAGAAGGAGGTCAAGGACAACGAGGCTCGGCCCTTTATCGGCGCCAATATCGGCGAAAACATCAAGGGAGACTCCTTTGGCATGCTTGGCTATGAGCTCCAAATCACCGGAGGATCCGATTACTGCGGATTTCCCATGCGAAGGGGCATCCTTGGCCAGCGAAAGAAAGTCACCATCCTTGGCGGCATCGGATTCAAGGGCGCGCAGAAGGGCATTGCCATGCGAAAGACCGTATGCGGGCATAAAATCCATGAAAAGATCTCCCAGATAAACCTCAAGATCGCAAAAGCCGGCGAGAAGCCTCTTACAGAGATCTTCCCTGCCGAGGCACCAAAGCAGTAATTCTCCCTTACGGTATCCTTGGTTGATGGTGAAGAAGAAAAAAAGCGACGGCGTTGACATCCTTCAGCCAGTCATGAATATAGGGATGGTCGGGCATGTCGATCACGGCAAGACCACTCTTCTTGAGAGATTGTCCGGAAAATGGACCGATACGCATTCTGAGGAATTGAAGCGAGGAATCACCATCCGCCTAGGATATGCTGATGTTGTGATCCGAAAGCGCAAGGACGGCTCCTTTACCACTGAAGATGAAGAGGAGACTGAGATCTCGCGCAAAGTGAGCTTTGTCGACGCTCCCGGGCACGAGTCGCTCATGGCAACCATGCTATCCGGAGCAACCCTCATGGACGGCGCGCTTCTTCTTGTCGCCGCAAACGAGCAATGCCCGCAGCCACAGACACGAGAGCACATCATGGCGCTTGAGATCATCGGCCTTAAGAACATCGTGGTCGTGCAGAACAAGATAGACCTTGTCAATGAGGAGCAGGCGCTCAAGAATTATGAGCAGATCAAGGCGTTCCTGAAGGGAACGATATATGAGAACGCTCCCATCATCCCCCTCTCCGCACAGCATAAGATCGGAATCGGGCATCTTCTTACTGCGATAGAAAAAACCATCTCCACACCCAATCGCGATCCCTCAAAGACCCCTATCATGTTCGTCGCGCGATCGTTTGATGTCAATAAGCCTGGCGCAGATATTCCCACCATGGTCGGAGGCGTGCTTGGAGGCGGTCTCAAGCAGGGCTCTTTCAAGATAGGGGATTCCATCGAGATCAGGCCAGGATACATGGTGGTTGAGAAGAACCAGCAGATATTCAAATCACTCAAATCCACGATAGTCGGCCTCAATACCGGCGGAGTTCAGGTAGAGACAGTGGGACCAGGCGGCTCCATTGGCGTTCTCACCGCGCTTGATCCTTCTATCGTCAAATCCGATAAATTGGCAGGAGCGATCTGCGGATATCCGGGAAGCCTTCCTCCGGTGTGGTACGATCTTACTCTTAAGATTACTTTGCTTGAGAGGGTTGTTGGCGTCGAGGAGAAATTGGCGGTCGATCCAGTGAAAATGGGAGAGCCTCTGATGCTCAATGTGAATTCTGCCGCTACTGTAGGCATCGTCAATGACATGAAGAAGGGGCTTGTGAAATGCAAGCTCAAGCTTCCTGTTTGTGCTGATGCTGGCTCGCGCATGACTGTTTCTCGAAGAATCGGGAATAGGTTCCG
>MHFY01000071.1:5022-6397 GCA_001805375.1 Omnitrophica WOR_2 bacterium GWA2_47_8
CATTTTTGCTAGCTTTCTTAGAATTCTATAATAGGGCGCATAAGTAATTGATATCCATAAGCCCTATTATATCTGGAGAACAATACAATTCCCATCAAAAACTATTGTTCTCTATAATTCCTTAATCAAAATACCGTGGATCGTCCGACCTTATCGTCTGCTCTCTTGGGTTTTTCTTAGGTGCTGAAGGGGTGTAGGTTTTCTTGAACATCTCTTTTTCTTTTGCCTTTTCGCTCACGTCTTTTATGGTGTTTATCTCCAATACCTTTCTCATGTTCATGGTGCCGCAGCTTATGCACTTGAAGAAGACGCCGAATTTTCCCTGCATCATGTCAAGATACTCACCGCAGACGCATTTCATCTCGGGAAGTTCAGCGTCAAGATGGTCCTTGCAGACAGGAACTCCCTGAGGGCTCATGAGCATCGCGCTTTGTTTGCAGAATGGGCACTTGTCTATCTTGCTCTCTCCGTAGCGCTTGGGGATGTGCATGGCTGTTTTCCCTTGATGGGTGATTCATAAGTGTATCGATTTGATTTATTATGAAATTACGCCACCGATACAGAATATTCCTTAACGGGCAGGTAGAATGGCGTGCAAGGACATTGGTGTCGGAGGCTGCAAATCCAACCCTGGAACAGAGTAAGGGACTATTCTCGCCGCTGCGCCCTTGTTTTCAAGAGTGAACTTCTCCCCGTTCTTTATGGTGCAGACCCCATCCATCTTCCGCACTGTCTCGTGATACGCTTCCTGATTTTTCTCAAATTTCCTTATCGCCTCGCGATCGGTTACTGGCTGAGTTCCAAGGACCTGATAGAGCAGGCCTTCCATATAAAGAGGATGGGAGGGAATCTTTCTACCCTCTGGAAACCTGATGAATCGCATGACCTGCAGGGTGTCATGGAGGGGATTGTAATAGGCGATCTGATGGGAATGGTTGTCAGCCAGGTATCTTTCGGCGTTGTTGAGGGCGGCCACATTGCGATGATAAAATTCGCTAAATCCCCCCATATCGCCGCGAAAATGCTCAAAAAGATTATCCAGACCAAGCGCCAGATGAGCAGGCTTAAGATAAGGGCTTGTGAATGTCCTCGCCGCCCCTGAATAGAGGATGGAGCGGGGAAAGAGGAGCACTTTTGCAACTTTCCCTTTTTTCTTGTTGCTTAGGTGCTTTTGAACTTCTGCCTCGGATAACGATCGCTTCGCATCAATGACAACCTCAAGAGAGAAGGCGGTGCCTTTCTCGCCTTCTATTCCATTCCCCGTGAAAATAACGCTCCTTTTCGTCTCTGCTTTTCCCATGCCATCAAGTACAAGATTTCTCTCCACGAAACGGAGCATCTTTTCTTTTGCTTCCTCCCGGCTTATTTCGCTTCC
>MHFY01000072.1:0-6324 GCA_001805375.1 Omnitrophica WOR_2 bacterium GWA2_47_8
CAATCCTTTGAAGAACTACCATCTAGTTTTGATTTAATTGATCAAGGGTTGGAGTTTCGTTTTGATGATATTAGCTTCTCAGAGTCTAATTTTGAGAAGCAGTTTCGTCCGGTTAAAACGATAGAAACTACAGAAGAAGCAATTTTAAAAATTCACAATTTGCTTGTTGATTTAGCTTATGATGAACAAACCGCTAGTACTCTTGCCAAAGAATTTCTCCCTTTATATGAACGATTGTACTTCAGCGATACGAAAAATACCCAAGCCATCATAAACGATTTGGAGAAAAATCGTCGGATTATTCATAGTTATGTTTTTAACTTAGAGGGAGGAATTGATCCGAAACAATTTAATATTGTTGTGCTTCTGACAGACGGTGAACACAGTGGTTTTATGAGAGATGTGGTTCATCAATTTGATACTTTAACAGAAAAACAAAAATTAGACATACATGCCGTATTTCTTTGTAACTATACGAGTTATCTCGGTTGGATTATGCTTAAAGCAAAAGGATTAAATCCACAAGCTATTTTGACAGACAACGTTCCAACTGAACTTAAACAACAAACACGTCCCTGGTGGGAGCAATTGACAAAAAATTATCATTTGCAAGAACCGCCGGAAAACATCTATCATGCCGCGCTTACTTTGGAACTTCCAAATAGCCAGGATATTTTTGTCGATTTTGTTAACAACTATCTTAGCCAGCCTTATATATTAAAAGAGGATTATTATCATTCAATTTTAGGCTGGCATACATTGCTAAACTATAGTCGAAAGGACATTTTGGAAAGATTTGATATCGTTGACCACTCTAATTTTAAAGCTGTCTTATACGATATGATTGGCAATGTTCACTATGATTTTGGGAGATATGAACTATCCATTGAATGTTCAAAAGCGGCATTAAAAATAAGTCCAACTCTTTTTTTACCGCATCTAAATCTAGGGTTGAAATATAATGATCTAAAAAATCATTCTTTGGCCGTAGAACACTTTAAAAAAGCCATTGAATTAAATCCATATGCTTTGTTGGTCCATCAGTCTATGGGATATTCTTATTATGAGCTTAAACAATACAAGAATGCTATTGACGAATTAAATAGTTACCTTAAGGCATCAACTCAAATCGATAGCAATATTTATGTAATATTGGCTGGGTGTTATTTTAATTTGCATCAATTTGAGATGGCGGCCAATAATTTTCAGAAAGCCATAGAAATGAATAGTGAAGACGCAGAAGCACATTATTTTTTGGGATTATCCTATCTCGAGTTAGGGCAGGATAGTCTTGCCAAAAAATCATTAAAAAAAGCATTAAAAATATTGATAACCCAGAACAATGTTGATAGAATTTTATCAATAAAACAAATCTTGAATGAACGCCTAAAATTCACTTTTTAGGGATATTGTGAAAAGGATCAGCGATGAGAATACGTTATAAAATTTTGTTGTTATCAACACTGGCTTTTTTAATTTTTGCAGCGGAAAAGCCTGTAGCCTCAGCAGAGACCACAAGTACTGGGAAATACGTATTAAGAATAGAAGCGGCAAGTGCAATGAATTTTTCTGATTCAAAAAAAGAAGCTTATATTGCTATCGTACAACAACCCGATCTATCTGAAGAAGATCAGATATATTTAATTGATAAATTAGCCTCCGATTCAGGATCTAGTTCCGATTCCGCCGATGTAATCATTGTATTACTACAGAATTCAGCGGTAACCAATTTCACCAAAGACATGATCGCAAGCAAATTGCCAGAAATGAATTTGTTTGATGAAGATGTTAAAAAAATTAATAATGCTCTCATGGGCAAATTTGATTCAGATTTTTCAAGATCAGATATTGAAGAAATTAACAATACTCAACATTCGGATTCTTCAGGGGGAGGAAAAGGCATAGAAATCATATGGATATTGTTGTATATAGCCTGTTTAATAGCCAATTGTTATATTGCTTCTAAAAAGAACCGAAGCGTTGTCGGTTGGTTTTTCTTAGGTTTATTCTTTTCCTTTTTCTCAACAATTATTCTTTTTTTCTTGCCAGAGAAAAAAGTATAATTCAGAAATAAAATTTATCAAATCCTGCGGCGCCGATATTCTTAAATTATTTTGGAAATAAGTGCTGTCATAGAGCATTCCTAATACTACCTACTACGATTAAAACGAAAATTCCAATCCCCCATGAGTTTTACCATGAAAGAGTTGAAATCCAAGCTATTGAAAGCTTACTTCGGTTGCCGGTAATTTAATGGAAAAAATGTTGGTAAAAATGACGAACAAAAGCTTCTTTTCCAGCGCAGATCCCTATGTGCAGGAATTACTGATTGATGTGTATGCTTCATTGGAAGCACTCTATAAAGAAAAGGGAGACGTGCAGACGTCTACAGTCTATCGCGACATATGGAATTCTTTTGATCATCCCTATGTTAACTATTTAAAGAGTGAAATCCAGCCGGTACCCTAATATTTAGGTCCAATTAACCCTCCTTAAAGAATTTCTAATGATCACTGAACAATATATTTTCCGCCTTTCGGGCGAACTGAGCCTCCCGGCGCACAAGATCACTGCGACCGTCGAGCTTTTGTCCAAAGGGAACACCATCCCTTTTATCGCCCGTTACCGCAAAGAGGCGACCGGCAGCCTTGACGAAGTGGCGATCACCGCCATCCGCGACCGCTTCAAACAGCTCGTTGAGCTGGACAAAAGGCGCGAAACGGTCTTAAGCTCTATTCAAGAGCAGGGCAAATTGACCGACGAGTTAAAAGAAAACATCTTAAAGGCCGAGACCCTGGCGGTGTTGGAAGACCTCTACCTGCCTTATAAACCCAAACGCCGCACCCGCGCCACCGTGGCCAAAGAAAAAGGCCTGGAGCCCTTGGCGAAATTTATTTTTGAACAAAGCGACGCCACCGACCCTTTCAAAGAAGCAAAGGCGTACATCGATGCGGAAAAACAGCTGCCCGGCGAAAAGGAAGTATTAAGCGGGGCCCGCGACATCATCGCTGAGTGGATCAATGAGGACAAGCTCGCCCGGGCCAAGATGCGTGAACTGTTCGAGGCCAAGGGCGAATTTATTTCCAAAGTGGCCCGCGGCAAAGAAGCCGAGGCCATAAAATACAAGGATTATTTTGACTGGCGCGAACCTGTCTCCAAAGCGCCGTCGCACCGCGTCCTGGCCATGAGAAGAGGCGAAAAAGAAGAACTTCTGACACTGCGGATCATCCCGCCGCAGGAAGACGCGGGCAGTATTTTAAAAAAACTTTTTGTCAGAAAAAATAACGCCTGCGGCGAACAGGTCCGCTTAGCGGTGGAGGACAGTTATAAACGGCTGCTGTCGCTGTCCATGGAGACCGAGGTCCGCTTAAGCACCAAGGAAAAGGCCGATAAAGAAGCGATCAAGGTCTTTACGGATAATTTGAGAGAACTTCTCATGTCCCCGCCGGCGGGAGAGAAGGTCCTGATGGCCTTAGACCCCGGTTACCGCACGGGCTGTAAATTGGTGTGCCTGGACCGCCAGGGCAATTTTCTTTATAACGAAACGATCTTTATCTCCGAGTCCGGGGAAACAAAAGATGAAGGCAGCCAGACGGTCAAGGAATTATGCAAAAAATTCGGCGTCGAATTTATCGCCATCGGCAACGGCACCGCCAGCCGCGAGACCGAAACCTTTATCCGCGGTTTAGGCCTGCCTAAAGAAATAAATATCGTCCTGGTCAATGAAAGCGGGGCCTCGATCTACTCGGCGTCAGACGTGGCGCGGGAAGAATTCCCGGACCACGATGTCACGGTGCGCGGCGCTATCTCCATCGGCCGCCGTTTGATGGACCCGCTCTCGGAACTGGTGAAGATCGACCCCAAATCCATCGGGGTCGGCCAATACCAGCACGACGTGGACCAGGAACTGTTGAAAGATTCGCTGGATGACGTGGTCGTCAGCTGTGTCAACCAGGTCGGCGTTGAGGTCAACACCGCCAGCAAACAGCTTTTGATGTATGTCTCCGGCATCGGCCCGGCGCGCGCGCAGGCCATCGTGGATTACCGCGCGAAAAAAGGCGCGATCCCCTCCAGAGACGCGATCAAGGAGATCCCCGGCTTAGGCGCCAAGGCCTTTGAGCAGGCTGCCGGGTTTTTAAGGATTAGGAACGCGGAAAATCCTTTGGACACGACTGCGGTGCATCCGGAAAGCTACGGGATCGTGACCCGGATGGCGCAGGACCTAAACTGCAAGATCCAGGACCTTATCAAAAATGAAAATCTGCGCAAACGGATAAAATTGGAAAATTACATAACCGAGACCGTGGGCCTGCCCACGCTTACCGATATCAGTGCGGAATTGGCCAAGCCGGGCCGCGACCCGCGGGAAAAATTTGAGGCCTTTAAATTTAAAGAAGGCGTGGAAAAACCGGAACAGCTGAAACCCGGGATGAAGCTGGCGGGCATTGTCACCAATGTGACCGCCTTCGGCGCGTTTGTGGATATCGGGGTCCATCTCGACGGGTTGGTGCACATCAGCCAATTGTCGGATAAGTTCGTCAAGTCGCCGGCGGATGTGGTGAAGGTGCAACAGAGAGTGACGGTCACGGTCCTAGAAGTGGACCTGGAGCGGAAAAGAATAGCCCTTACTATGCGAAATACTAAATCCTAATATCGAAATCCTAAACAAATTCAAATATCAAATTTAAAAATTCAAAACGTTTTGAACATTAGGACATTCGGATTTTGAAATTGTTTAGGGTTTATAGCTTCGGATTTAGAAATTAATTAATAAGTTTTTTTATCTTTTCCAACAATTCTTCCAGTTCAAACGGCTTCACCAGATAATCATCGGGTTTCAAATTGTCAGGGATCTTTTCTTCCGGCTCCAGCTGGCCGGTCGTGATGATGACGGGGATGTTCTCTGTCTGGGGATTCGTTTTTATTTCCGCGCATAGTTCCAGCCCGGTTTTATCCTCCAATATCATGTCCAGCAAAATAAGGTCGGGTTGGCATTTTACGGCGGTCGCCGGGGCGATATTCCCTTGGAGCGAGAAAACAACCTCGTACCCGCGCGCTTCGAGCAGGTGCTTGGTCAGCTCGACTATTTCCTTTGAATCATCAATAATTAAAATTCGTTTTTTCGTCATAGTTTAAGTTCTTTTGCACGGGTCCTGTACTTTTTAAACGGGTCCAACCGTTTTATATATGTTTCGGGTTGGGCCTTACGCCGGAACGTTCGCTTGGCCCCGGCGTGGCCAAGCTTCACTTGGGCGAAGCCCTACGCTCGTCCCTTTGGGACTCCGTGCCCGCTCCGGGCTTCTAACGTCCGGCTTTAAGTCCCAACCCTCAACCGAGGGTTTGAATATATCAATAATTTATAAAGCGGGTGGCCCGGAGGAGGGCTCCCAGCGCCGCAGAGCCGGTTAGGCCAAGGCGATGGGACACCGCAGGGATAGGACCCGCGTATAAATTAATTGTGTTATTATTCTATAGAAGAATCAATTAAAAGCAAAGCGATTGATTGACATTATTGGTCTTTTCCTCTAATAATAGAATTGTTGAAACCAATATTAAGACCTTTCTTTTCTAGAGAAAAGACCTTATTTTGACTACTTTTTTTGGTCGTAGAAAGGTCAATCATTCCGCAAAGGGGTAAATTTAAGTCATGCGCATCGCGATCACGGGTTCCAGCGGTTTGATCGGTTCCGTTTTAAAGGAAGAATTCCAAAAGCAGGGCCACACCGTCCATCCCATGGTCCGCGCCAAAAATGCTGCCAAAGCCGTCCCCAACGCGATCTTCTGGGACCCCACCCGTAAAACGATCGAGAAAGACAAATTGGAAGGTGTGGCCGCGGTCATCCATTTAGCCGGAGTGAGCCTTGCCGGCCAGCGCTGGACACCCGCCTTTAAAAAATCGCTGTATGACAGCCGGATCCGCGGGACAAAATTCCTGAGCGATACACTGATGTCCTTAAATCATAAACCCCGGGTCTTATTTTGCGCCTCCGCCGTCGGGATCTACGGCAACCGCCGCCCGCAGGAAGCGGTGACCGAACAAGGTTCCCAGGGGGATGATTTTTTGGCGGACCTCTGCAAAGACTGGGAAAAGGCGGCCTCCGCGGTAGAAAATTCCGGCATCCGGGCCGTGAACCTGCGTTTTGGCGCTGTGTTAAGCAAAGAGGGGGGCGCCTTGGGAAAGATGCTGCCCATTTTTAAATTAGGGCTGGGCGGCAGGCTCGGCTCAGGCAAGCAGATGATGAGCTGGATCGCGGTATCCGAGATCCCCCATGTTATTTTGTTTTTAATGAACAAGGACAATGTCCGGGGCGCGGTGAATTGTGT
>MHFY01000072.1:6333-8396 GCA_001805375.1 Omnitrophica WOR_2 bacterium GWA2_47_8
CGGTTCTGCTGGGTGGGCAAAATGTTTTGCCTAGAAAACTTTTAGATCTGGGTTATAATTTTAAATATCCGGATTTGTTTTCTTGCTTTCATTCAATTTTCAGTTATCATGATTTGGGATGAAAGACCTGACTCAGCATATCGCTGTTTTATACCTGGATTTTCATATCCCGGAGGCGCAGTCGTTAAAAGACAAGCGCCAGGTCTTAAAGAGCATTAAGGATAAAGTCCGTCGGGAATTCAATGTCTCTGTCGCGGAATTGGACGGGCAGGATAAGTGGCAGGTGGGCACGCTCGCCTTTGCCATGATCGGCAACGACGGCCGGTACATCGACAGCTGCCTGCAGAACATCGTCTCGCTCGTTGAACGGAATGACGGAATACAGATCTGTGAACAGAGGTTAGAAATTTTATAAAGAAGTCAGAGGATAGAAGTCAGAAGCCGGAAAAGTTAACGTCGTTTCTGACCTCAGGCATCAGACTCCAGACTTCTAATTTAAATTATGTCCTATCTCGTCTTAGCGCGAAAACACCGCCCCGTCAATTTTGAAGAAGTCATCGGCCAGGAACACATCACCGAGCTTCTGAAAAAAGCCATTTCATCGGGCAAGATCGCCCACGCGTACCTTTTGTGCGGCCCCCGAGGGATCGGCAAAACGTCCTGCGCCCGCATCTTGGCCAAATGCCTGAACTGCGCCAAAGGCCCCACGCTGAAACCCTGCGGCGAATGCAGCGCCTGCAAAGAGATCGCCGCCGGCAACAGTTTCGATGTTTTAGAAATTGACGGTGCCTCGAACCGCGGCATCGATGAGATCCGCACCCTGCGCGAGAACGCCAAATTCGGTCCGTCGTACGGTCGTTACAAGATTTATATCGTGGACGAAGTCCACATGCTCACCACCGAGGCCTTCAACGCGCTTTTAAAAACGCTGGAAGAGCCGCCTAGCCACGTAAAATTTATTTTTGCCACCACCGATGTCAACAAACTCCCGTCCACGATCATCTCCCGCTGTCAGCGCTTTGATTTCAAAAGGATCTCTTTAAATACGATCGTGGAGTTTTTGAACGATATCTGCAAAAAAGAAAAATTCAAGATCGATGAAGACGCGTTGCTGGCCATTGCCAAGGCCGCCCAGGGAAGCCTGCGCGACGCGTTAAGTATCCTGGATCAGTTAAGTTCTTTGAGCGCCCAGGCCGGCATTAAAAAAGAAGATGTATTCTCGCTTTTAGGATTGGTGGAAACGGACCTATTGTTCGATATGACGCAGGCCATCGCGGAAAAAAATTGCGCCCGGGCATTGGAAGTGGTGGAGGAGATCATTGAAAAAGGGAAAGACATCAAGCAGTTGTACAAGGACCTGGTCGAGCATTTCCGCAACGTGATGGTGATCAAGATCGGCGGAAAGACCCTGCAGAAACTCGTCGATTACCCGGCCGCGATCAAGGACCGGTATTTGGCGCAGAGCAGCGCGATCTCGCTGAGCGATATTTTAAAAACGATCGACGCCATGATCGAAGCGCAGGACGTTTCGCGGATCACGGAATCCATGCGCATCCCGCTGGAACTGGCCTTGGCCAAAGTGACATCGCCGGCCGGAATGGAGAATGCCGCGCCCATTATTAAGGAAACCGTAAAAGAGGCGATCGCCCGCAAACCTGTACCGTCCCCGGTCGAAGTTTTGAAAAATCAAAAGGGAGAGGTGAGTTTTGCCAAGGAGAACGCGCCATCACCCGAACCTGAGCCGCAACCGGCAGAACAAATCGCTGAACCCGTGATCAGCGCAGGCGATCTGACGTTAGAAAAAATTACGAAAGGCTGGGACGCGCTGACCTTTGCGGTGAGCCGGCAGAAAATGTCCGTGGCCACCTACCTTCAGGAGGCGGTGCCGGTCGACCTGCGAAAAGATAATTTGGCGTTTGCCCTGACCTTAGGGTTTTCCAGCCAGGCTTCCTTTCAAAAAGAGGTTTTGGAAGGCAACGACAATCGGCGCTTGATCGAAAAGGTTTTTTCAGAAAAATTGAATGCAACGGTCGTCCTGAAATTTAAAACCATCCAGCAGGAAA
>MHFY01000072.1:8459-8797 GCA_001805375.1 Omnitrophica WOR_2 bacterium GWA2_47_8
AAGGGAAAGTTATCCATAAGTGGCATAAGGAATAGAAGTCAGATGCCAGAGGTCAGAAGTCAGAATGAGAAAGACGTTTCTGGCTTCTTGCTTCTGACTTCTGGCTTCTAGCATTTATATGAATTACCCCAGATTAGTTGAAAACCTTATAAATCAGTTGATCAAACTCCCCGGCATCGGCCGAAGAAGCGCGGAGCGGATCGTGTTTTGGTTTTTGGATACACCGACCCAGGACGCGAAGGACATCGCGGCCGCGATCCTGCAGCTGAAGGACGGATTGCAGTTCTGCAAAAGCTGTAATAATTTAAGTGAAAGAGAGATCTGTCAGATCTGTTCCG
>MHFY01000073.1:0-3301 GCA_001805375.1 Omnitrophica WOR_2 bacterium GWA2_47_8
GCAAGCCAATAAGGCGGCAGTGATCGCCGCGGCTAAAGCTAAACTTTCAGATGCGGTCCTGCAGGCGATCGGCGCTGATATGGATGGGTATCTCGAATTGGCCTACGCTGAAGAAGCGGCGAAGGTTTCAGACCAAGAGGCTTTAGTTGAAGCGATAGTCGGGAATATTTATGGGTTGGCCGGTATCCCGAGAGAAGAACCGCGGTCCGCAGATGCCACAGAAAATACGGACACCGCAGATAACGCAGATGCGGTTTCTGAACAGCCAGCGGCTGCCGCAGAAGTTCCAGTTTCTGCTAGTGCAGTAACAACGGCAGAGGCAGCGCCAACCCAGGAAAAAGTCTTTGGCCTGGCCCCGGCCAAGCAGTTTGCCTTGCTGGTCCTCTTCCGCCGTGAAAGAAAATTAGCTGAACAGGCAGAGAAGAGAGAGAGATTCTTCGCAGAGCAAAATCATTTGGAGATCGCCGATCAAGCCCGCAAGATCAAAGAAGTCGCTTTGGCCAAAGCCAGGGCCGCTGAAGTTCAGTTATTTACATTGCTTCAGGCTATTGAGGAATGGGTCAATGACCGATTTAAAGAACAGCCTGCCGCTGTCCAGACAGAATTGATCAATATCGGCCGTGTCCTGTTGCCGCGGATCATTGAGAATATACCTCTTACCTTCATTAAAGGAACAAGCGTTGATCTTATTTATGAAACTTTAGACCCGACAGAAATAGACGAACTTTCTGATCAAGCCCGTCGCGCTTTAGTTGAATACCGCCGGGGGCATCCGGCGGTTGTTTCCAATGAGCCGGCCATGGATGTCGAGGCAGAGATCGTGGCGCAAGTTCAGAAGAAACTTGGCGTTGACATCAGCACGTTGCCGAGCCTGGAGAGCTTAAAGGCTGCGACTGCGGCTGATCAGCGGCAAGCAGGGGGACAAAGAAGTAAAAAGATTGAGAAACGGCAAGGCACTGTTGAAAGACCAGCTCCTGCATCCCGTCGACCTTCTGGGGTTGACGAGGTATCGTCAATTTCACCACGTGAAATTGGCGGACAACTGGCATCTCCTATAAGAGACACAGGGAAGAAACAGCTTCCTCCGGCGGTCGGTATCCAGGCGTTTGATCCATGGGGCACTAAACCTAAAGCGGCGGCACCGGTCCCGCAACGGCCCGTGGGAGACCCCAGAAAAGATACAGCATTCCAGGCTTTGGAAAGCGCCTTTTTCGCAGCAAAACGCCGCTGGGGCCCGGTGTACGTTCAATTCAGAGATGCTATCCGTCAACGCGGCGGGGATCTGACAGTTGAGGCCTTTGTTAAATTGTTAACCGACCGGCCGTTCGGCATAACCAGCCCTGCGGACGTTGTCGCGGAGATCAATATATATTTACGCCTGAAAGAAGTTGCCGCGAAGAGATCTGCGCCGGGAGCTTCAGTTGAAGATCCGAAAAAGTCAGCACAACAAATCCGCGCTCCGCCGACAGCAGCTCAACTGAGAGTCCAGTCAGCTATCCTTAAGGCTTGGAATCATTGGAAAGGTTCTATCGTCGCGGGTAAAAGGAATGATGCTGACGGCCAAACCGCAGCCATGCATAAAGCTGATGAGGAGCTGGGCAAACTTTCTTTACATGAGCTTGTCAGCCTCGATATTCCAGCGCTCCAGCAAGCCGCGGGAGAAGAATTTGTTCCCGGATTCTTGCATGAGATCGAGATCATTAAGAAGGAAAAATCAGAACAGAGGGGTATGCCGGGGGCATTGGGTCTGTTCTTTGCGATATTATTACCGTTCATCTTCATCTCCGCCAAGGCGGCGAGTGCCGCCTCAGCGCTGTTGAGTGTCGGTATAGTGGCGATCATCGTTGCTGTCATTTTCGGCGGTTCATATTTTATAGATCTACAAAAAGTTAAAGCGGCGTTAAAAGAGAAACCCATCGTGGAAGTCACCATGGAAATGGCCTTAAGCCCAGAACTTTTAGATGCCTTGGAGGCAAAACTTAGAGAAAATGGCTTAAATGAAGAACACATTGCCCATGAAATGCGCAAGGCCGCCATGGCCACCTCCGTCGGCGGTATCGGACCGTTATTAAAAGAACGTGTCCGCGCGTTGGCCAAGACCGGCCAAAAGGTCGTCGGTTTCTCGTTGCTGTACGATAAGGTTTATGTCCAGGCGCCGAAAGAAGACGGGACTATGGAATTACGTTTGGAGAAGGTGACCGGTCATTTACGCCAGATCCTGGAGAAACAGGAACCGATAGAAATTGAATTGTACAACGGTGATAAGGTCATGGCCGATATCTGGAAAGCGCCGAAAGGCAGCTACGGTGACGCGGATGTTTATTTTGTCGACGTTCCGGAACATGTTCACTTTATCGGCGGCCGGGCCAATGTGGTTTATCCGGGAGACAAAGAAGCGGAAGGAAGAAATGGAAAAGAAGATCTACGCCATATCCAAAGCTGGATCCTGGGCCGCGGGACGTTAGGCCTCATGAAACGCTTGAATCTCGATAACAGTATCGTGGTCATGAGCGAAGCGCCGGCGATGTTCGTTCATCACCGCATCTTTAAAGATAAATTCACCGATGACCGTTTCTTTGACAATACGCTTTATATTTTTAATGATCACACGCCTCTGGATTACGCCCATCCAAAAGAAGAATGGAAATATTTGGCTCAATTAAAGATCGATGAACGCTTCACGCATGGTATGCCGTTGTGGGTCGAGAGACAGATTTATGTGGATGGCCAGATGAAAAAGATATCCGAGCTCGACATGACCGCCCTGATCATCAACGTCGCTGATGGCGTGTACGGCGTTGCCGAGAAGCATGCCCGCGTCATGCGGGAGATGCCGCTGTTGAGGCAATTCGCCGAGAAGATCAAACACGTCACCAACGGTGTCAGCCAGCGCTGGGCGCCGGAAGAATTTAGAAATGCGGATGATGTAAGACGTATGACGAACGATGAAATAAGAGAAGTAAAAGATAAATATCGAAGAGACTTAATTAAGTTTTTAGCCAAACGCCAGAAGTTAGGCGCTGAGTGGGCTAAAGAAGTTTTGGACAAGGATTATCCCATTGTTGTCTGGATCCGCCGTGTAGTCAGTTATAAGCGTTTAGACCGTTTAGCCACTCTCCTTGAAAATCCTGGAACGCGTGAGGAATTTATCAGGGCCGGTATCGTGTTCGTGGTTGGCGGGCGCATGCATCAGGATGATGGATATGGATTAGAGCAGTACAGCAGGATTTTAAGGGCGGTCAAAGGTGACTCGCGTCTTAATGGCAGGGTTATCTTCTTTGAAAATTATAATATCTGGGAA
>MHFY01000073.1:3313-9396 GCA_001805375.1 Omnitrophica WOR_2 bacterium GWA2_47_8
GTTCTATCATGGTCATAATGAAAATGAAGCCAACGGTTTTGATGTTCCGTATGTCAATAAAGAGCCGACCGCCGAAGGCTTGCTGAATGGCTTAAAAGCCGCCGCGGCTGTTTACCGCGACAAACAGAAGTTAGGCTCAATGATGCGTAACGCCTTACGCAAGGTCAATTTTGTCAGCGTGGACCGCACCGCCCAGGACATGATGAAGCTGTTTGAAGAGGTCAATCAGCAGGTTGTTTCCAAGAGAAAATACCGCTTTGAAGCAGAAAATGTCATCCGCAATTGGGGCAGACAAATGAATGCTAAAGCAGCCGCAGCCGCGTTTGAAACTTTGACCCAAAGAAAAGAAACCTTTGAATGGAAATTCAGGAACAATGGCAGCGGAGAAGCGACCTTGCCGTTGACCACACATACGTTTGCGGAATTTGTTCAGGCCGCGCGCTTTGTCTTAACGTCCGGCACGATCAGTGAATGGAGTATCTGCTTCCACGCACAGAATAATCAGGGAGAAGGCGACATTATCGCGTATCTTCAGAAGGTCCTGAAAGACATTCCGCAAATAGCCCCAATGGTCAAGGCTACAGAGTATGCCGCTTCAATGTCTCGTGAAGCGGATATGGACAGGAAATTCACCCTGAATGTCGAGATGTTAGGTTTTGCCATCGGGCTTTATGAAGGCTTACAAGATCATATCGCAGGATCCGGTCCAGTATCACCGGCCTCGACCGGCAGCTATGCCGCTCCTTATAAAGTTTTAGGCTTGGTTGAAATGACCGGGACATTGAAATTGGCGTTCCAAGACCTGGACGGCCGGGCCGTCATCGAAGGCGAAGGGATCCGTTTACTTCCTCAGCAGCAGAAAGAGCTTAAAGAATTGTTGGAATTCACGCAGCAACTGACGTTAGGTCCGCCCGCCTCACCGAAGACGCGAGTCGAGGCTGGTCCGGAGATCGTTATCACCTCCGACCCTGTTTTAACGGAAAACAATTCCTTATCCGCTGTTTCCAAAGACTTCCGCACCCTCTATATCCATACCTTTGTGATCGAACAGCTCACCTCTTTGACCGGTGAAGAACATATGATGTTCTTCAATTTCCTCAAAGGCGTCTTTGAAGGCCATGAAAGATTCCATCTTCTGGGTGAAAGAGAGCCCATCGCCCGGGAAAAAACTTTAGATTATTTATCTGAGCATCCGGACGTTTTAAAGGCGACGGATTTTGTGATAAATCAGAATAATATCAATGTCTTTAGCGTCGTTGCCGAGAGCGACTTCCACGATCATTTGGATTTCATCTTCAACCGGCATTTTGTCTTAAACAGAGAAGCCCCAGTCATCATAAACGGAGGCGTTGAGTATGAAAGAGATTTGAATATTTTAAATATTCCCAAAACCGCGGAAGTACAAAAATTCTTAAGAAGTATGATCGCCGGACCTTTAGCCGCTGCCGATGCCAGCTTCAGCCGAGAACGGTTAGTTGGATTGGCGGGCGCGGTCAAACTTTATTCTGAAGTTTCCTTGCTGTTAAGTTATTTCGAGAAAGTTTTTTATGTTAAAGAAGACCTGCAAAACATGGTCGCGAAATTAACAGCTGCAACAGCCATTCAGGCCTTAGGGATGAATTTCTTCGGCAGCAAGGTAACAGTGGTGCGTGATTTAGCACCGGATATGTTGGAATCTCCCCTTCATCACGCGGGCGAATTTATCTATAACCGTCCATTCAATACGCCTTATTACGCGATCTTGACGCTTGATCAAGGGGAAATAATTAAAGTTCTTGGCCGTCTGGAAGACCTGCAGCGTAATGTCGGGAAGAAAATGCGCTTCTCCGGTATGTCAGAAAGTTCATTTGAGGGCTTTAATTCTTCAACTCCGTTCGCCTTTATCCGTTTTTATCGCAGTAACGATACATTGATCGTTGTGAATATTCAATCCATGGTCTATCCTGTCCTGCCGAGCAGTTTGCGCAACCGTTACCGGGATTGGGAAAGAATACTGCTTCTCGGCCTGGAAGATTTTGCTCAAAAGTTAGGTATAAAGGAAATTTGGATGCCATCAGCCCAATCTATTCTGGAATTAGCATCTATCCGGGAACAAATAAAATTATCCGGCATTGAGACTATTAAAGATATTTTGTATGAGATCTATGACAAAGTGCCGCAAGGGCAAGGTTATTCATTAGACGTTAAATCTTTACCATCGGATGAACTTGATAATATATTCGCCCGTCATGTCACTTCTGAACGGGCATGGCATCCGTCCTTAGATAAAATGTCCTTGCTGGGTCTTAACGTGGTAGCCCTCATTGAAGACGGCCGGTTCTTGGTAAAGACGCTCCATCAAAAAGAAGCCTACCGCCGTATCGCGTTATTTAGGCTGATCGGGACAGAAGAACCTGTTGCCGTGTCAGGCTTGGTTACAGCCAATATTTATTTACCGTACTTCACCATTTTAGGTCTTGGCGTGGAATTCATGTCAACCGGTACGCCGGGTATTCTGACGGCGATCGGTTTAGGCATTGATCTTTTGGTTATCGGATCCAGGCCGCTGTTGAAAATTCTCCATCTATCCCGACGTTTCCTAAATATGTTGAGGTCGCTGGTCTATTCTTACCTCCCGTGGCGGGTATCGAGAATAGCATATCTTGATCCAGCGACCTCAACATCTAGTAAGGAAGTCGGGACCCCGACTACATTAAGCAAGAAATCAAAGAAAACATCGGGGCCGTGGCGGGTGATGAGAAAGACTCTTATCGCGCTGGCAGCGGCCTTATCTTTGTTCTGCGCGAGTTGTTCCGTTCCTTCGATGACGGGTCGTCTGTCGCAGGATACTGAAACAGAAGCGACAGATCCGGCCTTTACGAAGTTTGAGTATGCCAAGAAATTGGTTCATTTCGCCGACACCTTTAAAGCCCAAGAAAAAGTTTTAGGGAAATTATTAGAAAGCAGAGCACAGCTCCGGAAGAACGGAAAATCGGTCAAGTTAACAGAAAACGAAAAAGGAATCCAGGAAGCTTATCAGCCTGTTCAAGATGCCGCTTCAGCGGTCTCAGAAGAGTTAAGAGAGCTGTCCGATCGCCTGCTTGTGATAGCCCTGAAAGATATCGAAACACAGGCCAAAGAGTATCTTCAAACTATTGATGAAATTAATTTTAAATACCTTTTGAACGTCGGCATGGCCATTGTCCCGTTCGTCGGCATCTTCGAGGCCGCTACCTTCCGCAGCGTCAAACAAATTGATAACGGCAAGGTCCTTATCCTGTTAGGTCCGACGAAAGATCTCAGCGCCGATAGTATTTTGGCCAAGGCCCTGGCGCAAGGATTTGCCGTTCATGTTCATGGCAGATCTACCGGATTATTCACCGCTGAGTATGCTCCGCATCTTATTGTCGGAGGCGAACATCATGCCTTGCAAGGAGTGTCCACATATTATGAAAAAGATGACCGCATCGAGATCATCTACGATAAACGTGAGGTTAATATCCAGGGTGAGACTGCAAGCATTGAGATCTTAAGTATTTTCCATAGTGATCTGATCGGCTTACCCGCTCTTGGGCTGGTTAATAAAGATTTGGCGGTAGAGGAATATGAGTTGCCGTATCCGTGGAATATCGCGGCTTTAAGGGCAAGAAATAAACATGCCGGATCGTCCTCAGCCCGTTCGCCTTACGGCGCGGGGATCTTCGCGATGGGCTTGTTTATCATGGGCATGAGCTCGTCAGCATCATGGGTGGGCGCGCTGATGTCAGCCGTTGGTATTTTGGTGCTTCTGATCGAATCGATCCGCTATCGCCGTCAGGCAGCCGAGAGGGCCGCCGCTATGAATAAAGACAGGGACGCTGTTGAGGATTATCTGGCGCGACGGGTTTACACTGATGAATTTGATCTTATGCAGAGGATCTGGCAGGGATACAGGGACGCGTTAGATGAACTTCATGAGGAAGAGAACGATCTGCAGGCACTGAAAAAAGAGATCGCTTTACTGGAGGAAAGAGCTTCTCAGATCACGCAGGACATGAGAGATGCCCGGGCGGACTTTGAATTGGCCCTGTTCAAGATACGTGCGGCCGAGGCAGAAGAAGAGAGAAGGTTTTGGAATTTAGTTAACGATGAACATAGGCAAAAGTTTGATGTTCTCTTCGCCTTCAGCGAAAAAATGAAAATCGCGCTTAATTTAGCGTTCGACATGCGTGATGCGGCTTTTGCTAAGGTATTCAGATCAGAGGAAGAAGAACGCATCGTTGCCCGGCAATTGGAAGCGGCGTATGACAAAGTCGCGCCGCTGAAGGAAAGGATCAGGAAAGCTGAAGAACGAATGCTCGCAAAGAAAGAATTGGTCGCCTCAGCGATGGGTTTTGAACCGCAGGTCATGGCCGCATTAAAAGCGGATGATATGAGGGAAACAGCTCCGGTATCCGGGATGGAACAGACAGCGGTGTCAGGCGGATTGCTTCGTGTTGACCGCGCCAAGCCGCGCGAAGAATTAGGCAGGACAGAAGAAGATGTCATCAGGAAATTTGAAGAATTAAAGAAAAAGGACTTCGCCGGATTCACCGCCGAGAACGAACGTCAGATGCGCGAAGCCCTCCGCTTGGCCTTGGCCTACAATATACACAGAAATTCTAAGGCATCCGGCAGACGAAACAACATTATCGCGCGGCTTTTAAGGACCGGCGGCCTGCGCTTTGGCGTTGATGAAGACCATATCTTCTATGGCGCAAGAGATAAAGAAGCAGACGAACCCAAAACAGTCCTTGTCGCCGAGAATGATAACAATGACCAGCCTCTGCCCCAATCCGCCCTTACCAAGAATATTCTCCACGAAATCCAGATGGGCAGCCATCACTCCAAGGCTGACCTGGAAAAAGAATTTGACCGATGGTTCGCGCAATTAAATGATCTGCGGGTCTATGACCGTACGTCATCACAGTTACTTGGCAGTTTCAAGCGCAGCCGCGGGGTCCCGGTTGGCACATTTAAAGGCTTTAAGGATGCCGTGATCGAAGGGTTCAATTTATCCCCGAAAGGGAACTTAAAATTAGCAAAACGTTCCTGGGTGACCTTAAAAGATCATCCGAACCGGCCCGTCCGGATCTATGTGGAGAACGGGCTGGTCATTGCCATCGAGGTTTTGGATCAGTGGCAGAAGGTCATTCACCGCCATGAAGCGATCCGCATGTACGACAAAACCGGGCAGCTGCAGGAAGTGTTCCTCATGGCATTGCATCCGAATCGATTAAAGAAGATCGCTTTCGCCCGGCTCGTGAAGCGCCTGGAACCGAACGGCGTCCTTGAATTGGGCTACCGTCCGCAGGCGCATCTTCCGGAATATCCGCTGGGTGAAGTGGAAGTCGAAATATGGGACGGCGAAGTTGTTTTCGTCAAGATCCTTCGGGATAAAAACGGCAATGCCGTTCCTTATTCCAAAACAGGCATCGGGTTGGGCAACCGCAGATGGCTGCGTCAGAAAAACCAGGTGTTCCGTAAGGCGCTGGAAGAGGCCATTGTGGCGCAAGGCATTGTTGAGCCGGGAAACGCCGTCAAGATAGCGACCACGCTCGTCCGTTTAAGGGGCGAGTCATTATATCTATTATATAAATACGATAACGCCATTACCGAGCCGCAGGCCCAGGCGATCTACGACGCGGATCATGAGAATACCCAAGCGATCCTGGGGATCGCGAGCCGCATGTCCGATCAATACTATGCGTATCATCAAGAGAATTTTGATGCCGAATTGATCGAACTTTTGATCACCACGCACCTTTTCCCGCATCAAACGATCCGGCGTATTCAAAGAGAATTTAATTTGGGCGATGATCTGGGCCTCATCAAACAGGCCTTAAAGCACCCCAATGTTTTCGGCTGGATCAGAAAGTATCAGCGGACGCAGGTACAGCGCGGGATCCTTAATCCCGATCATCTGCGACGGCATCATCCTGATATGGCGTTGCGTACGGACGCTGAGCGGCGGGAATTTTTCAAGGAGTTAAAGGATCTTGAGCAGGTCTTGGTGAACATGGAAGATTCCGACCCGATACGTTATTCGTTCACGGCTTCCAATTACCGGGAACATACGATCCTTC
>MHFY01000073.1:9514-14333 GCA_001805375.1 Omnitrophica WOR_2 bacterium GWA2_47_8
CGCAATTGCAGAAAACTAATTTTAGGACCACGGGGTCAGCGGTTTTGGATAAACTTTTGGGCTTTGCTCCTTTGACAGCAAGCGGCCCTGAAGCGACAGTCACGCGGTTCTTTGACCAGAGCATTCCATATGTACGCACGCCTAAAATACATGATGATCATGAACTGCGCGGCGTTGAAATTTTTGAGACAAAAGGCGACCAATCCCAGGAAGCGGCCGTTAATCTGGCCTTTAATAAAACCGAAGCACTTTTCGTCGAAGGCCCGCCGGGCACCGGAAAGACCAAAGTCATCGCCGAGATCCTGCGCCAGGCTGTTGAGCGCGGCATGGCGGTCCTTTTGGTTTCACAGATGAACCGGGCCGTTGATAATGCCGTCGCTAAAGTCATGAATGAGGAAAATGTTCCCATCCTGCGGTTGGGCAACGACCCGAACGTTTTTGACTTGGGCACAAAAGCGGTGTGGCCGGGCAACCGTTCAACGGAGTTAGATACGGACGTTACTTTAAGGTTCAATCATCGCCGGTGGAATGGCCGCCGTAGAAATAGAGCTGAGGAGCGGAAAGGTTATGTCCTGGCCGCCACGAATATCGGCATTGTGACCAACTGGGCGACCAGGCCGGTTAAAGGCCCGCGCGAAGAATCGCGCCTGCAAAACCTTGTTGAAGATAAATTCGACCTGCTCATTATGGATGAATCCAGCCGTGAGACATTGCCGGGGCTGCTTGTCCCGTTAAGCCTGGTTAAAGATACAGGAAAAGTTATTTTAGTCGGCGATACAAAGCAATTGGGTACGTTCCCGGTCGGGCCTGAACTTCGTGAACGTATGATAACGAAGACCGCGGCCGGCGCTTCACCGGTCACCCGCGCGGTAATACGGCAGTATGAGACCAGCGCGTTCGCATATTTACTGGGCGGCAAACGCGGCGACCGCGTGCTTCTTTCTACCAATTACCGCTCTCATCCTTTGGTTGCCGGGTTAATTTCCAAACTCTTCTACCACGGGTCCATCCAGACACGCGGCTGGGAGCCTTTTGATAACAAGACTATCGCTATCGTTGATCTGGCTCAAAAAGCGGGCAGTCAGCAATATTTTGAACAGCCGTCCGGAACGTCTTTCATCAATCATCGTTCAGCGGATTACACGGCCGCTGTTGTGCAGATGCTGTTAAGTATCGGGCTTCGCACCGAGCAGATCACCATCATCACCGGATATAAACCGCAGATCGACCTTCATGAACAACGCCTGCGCGGGTTCCTGCCCAGAGGAACAAGTTTGGATGTCACAACGATCGATAAATTCCAGGGCGGCGAGAACAAAGCGGTCGTTCTGGATTTTGTCCGCAGCAACCCGCGCGGCACGATAGGGTTCAATAAAGACCTTAACCGCCTTAACGTCGCTTTATCCAGAGGGCAGGAACATTTAATTATCATCTGGGATTCACGCACGTTCTTATCTGCGCCGGCGGGGCGCGATTTAGAGGAAGATCAAGCGGCCCGCGAGATATTCAGAGGCATTTCCAATTATTATCAGCATCAGGTCCGCGCTCATTTAGATGAATCGTTGGAAGTTAATCTGACTCAGGCCAATGATCCTGCGGCCGATGCGGCAAGAAAAGCGGGATCAAGGCCATGGCCTCAAAACCCGAGGCGAAAAGACGGCGGGAAATTTATTCCGTTATTGTTAGCCGCGTTGACGTTATCCTTGATGTCCTTTAAAGGCGGGGATCTTGCGGGCGCGGTGATCGGTTTAGGCGCGTTAGCGGTTTTGGTTGGATTGGGAATTTTGATTTGGGCCTCGACTTCCTTGGGCACTCGCGGAGCTCGACCCTCGATGTCTCTGGGGACTCGCGGAGCTCGACCCTCGATGTCTCTGGGGACTCGCGGAGCTCGCGCGCTGGTAAGAAATATTTTTGCCGGGCTTGGTTTAGCCGCAGTGTTATCCGGTTCACCCGACCTTCCCGCTCAGACAAAACCGGAAACTCAAGCAGTTCAGCCCGCCATACCTCAAAGAGGCAGGGCTATTCAGGCCCGTATCAGAGACGCCGCGGAGTTTATGGTGCAAGATCCGGCCCAGGAGCAATCCTTACGCGAAGAACAACAAATAGCCCAGAAAGTCAATGATCTCATCAAATCTAACATGCCGTATGCGGTCTTCAACAAAACAATTCACGTCTTCCCGATAAGTCATTTGCGCCTCGGCCAATTTGAACGTTTATGGGCCAGCGTGTATTTTGGTGAATACACGCCTGTAAAGCAAAAGTATGTCCCTGAAATGGTCGGCATGTTCAGTCCGCGCAGTATTTTCACTCAGCCTCTCTCGCCGGAGAATAGGAACTTTTATTCTGAATTTTTAACGCTTTTGGCTGATGTTCGGCAGCAGAATAGCATACGCATTAACGATTACGGACACCTGGAAGCGCAGATCAACGGCGCTTTGGTGGACAGCAAAAGGATCGCTATCGCGGCCGGCATGACGCAGGAGGAGATCACGGCCTTCCTGCCCAAAGCCCAGGAATTATTTGAAGGCCTCACCGCACATCTGGAAAAATGGCAGCCGCAGAATGAATTTGAGATGACCGCTAGCAAAATATATAAGATCGACTTTGAACAGAAGACTTCGCTGGCCCGGGAGTTGTTCCTGTTACGTTACGGCATTATCGGTCTTTTGGCCCTGGATCGTGCACAAGAAATTAAAGACGGGAAGATCGTCCTCTTGTCTGATCCGGCTGAGGCTAAAGCGCAGGCAGAAGGATTTATCGCCAAGGCGTTGGGATCGGCCGACGGGTTTATAGCGGTCGTGGGCAAAGCCGAACAGCCTGATTCGATCTCCAGCAGTTTGCAGATGCTCGCTCTCAGCGCGCAGGCGGCCCTTGTTTACATGACGCTTTTAGAACCTGAATGGGTGGATGGGCCGGTCAGTGCAGAGATCAATAAGCCCTGGAAAGGGTCCGGATCGGAAAACGATCCTTCGACCCAGGCGCTCATGAAATTCAATGAGATGATCGACCGTTTTGTCCTGCAGGGCATTGAACTTGATCCGGCGGCTGTGGAAGCGGTTTTAAACCTTGAACTTGTTACCTCCACCGAAGTCGCTGATCACGCCCGTGATTTTATCTATTATGTCATGGAAGCGCGCAGGGCTTTGGATAAAGCGAAGGCGCAGATGATCTTGGCTGTTCAGAAAGAACATCCTGATGTCGTTATCCTTACTCCATCGGATTCCCGCCGCAGCAAAGGTCTTTTGACCTCCTTTGTGCGTTGGACCGACAATGCCGCCAGCTTTGACAATCTGAAAAAGATGTTTGATGTTTACAAGAAAGAAACAGCGGCCAAACGCGCCTTACTCGAACAGAGACAAAAAGACGAAAAAGCCAGGCAGGAAGAAGCGGCCCGTCAAGATGAAGAAGATATGAATAAATTAAGAAAAGAATTTGAAAGGCAAGCGCAGGAAGAATTAAAGAGAGTCCGATGGGAAAAAGACCTATGGAATTTAGCGGTTTATCTGGTATCTGCGGCCTTGGCCTTAACGGTTGTGTGGGTATTCTTCAAAAACAAGATCAAGCGCGTTATCGTGGCCATACAGGTCGGGATCCACGAAAGACAGATCTATGATTTTCTCATCAGGTTCTTGTTGACGCATCGGCTGGCGCCTCTTACAAGTGCTACCTCCGGCATATGGTGGAGGTTATGGTGGAAGAATCGCCTTAAAGAAAATAACGTGAAGCTGCCGCCGATGGCGGTCATTCACGTGCTTAATTTTGCCTGGTCAAGGTTTACGGATGCCTGGCGGGCCCAGCGTCAGAGTAGAAGAGGACGAGAGGCGCCTTATCTGGAAGATCTGTCTGACAAAGAAAAGAATTTGCTGATCAATATTCTTGAGTTGAAAGAGAAGCTTAAAAGAAACGATTGGCAGCAATCCCTGCAGGACCATCGCTCAAGCCGGCCGTTGGATATTGAGCGTATCGAACGAAATGCGGCGTATGTCATTCATCAGGATATCCGTTACGGTATCGCGGATGTTTCACGGCCGGAAGGAAGAGAAAAGCCGGTCATTACGGTTGTTCCCATGAGCGAACATCAAAACAGATTTATCCCCGACCATTTTGAAGGAATGCACCATAGATATCAGGTCCGCCGGGCCCCGCCGAGAAATGAAGGCCCGCAGACGCCTGGCTCGGGTACGTCCGGCATAGCCGGCCTTTGGATCTTATTCCCCATCGCTGCGCTGTTCATGGCGGCGACCGGCGTGACGTCGACTTTAGGCGTGCAGGATCCGATCAAGACCTATCAGGATAATTTAAATAAAGGGATTGAAACAGCAGCGCGGTTTGTTTACTACGGGTTTATCGCGATCGGTGTGTTCTTAGTTATCGTAGTGGCGGCATACCTTTATCCAAAGATCAGAGATGCCTGGAATGCCAGAGAGCCGAGAAAGAATACGAGCGCGTACCGCATTTATGATGATGACGGAAACTTGGTCAAGACCGGCCCGACGGTAACAGGCACGCCGTTGTGGGTCAAGTTGTTGAAGGCCATTCTCATCGCCACCGGCGCGTCGCTGTTAATGTCCGCGACGGGTGGACCTGTCCTGTCGCAAAGCGTAGCGATCGCTACAGGAACGTTTGAGGGGACGTTGATCGGTTTATCTGTTTTAGCGGCGCTGGCTGGTTTCGCTATTATTATACTCGCGATCCACCATCGGCAGCGAACAGGAAAATCATTTTATGATCAGTCCAGTATGGTTCAGGCCGGAATATCATCAAAGCCTTCAGCCGCCAGCATTATCATCAATTTCGGCAAATTATTCACCGGGACCTT
>MHFY01000074.1:0-1267 GCA_001805375.1 Omnitrophica WOR_2 bacterium GWA2_47_8
AGCTTCGGGGCGCAATGACTCAAATCCACGTTTTCCTGTATGGAGATTATGCGGTTGTGGCACGGCAGCTTACCGATGATTTTGCGGAGTTTGAGAAGAGAAGGCCGCATCTTCGCAATTTCGCGCACTCAGGCTCCATGCATCCACGGCTCTGCCGGGCGCTTGTGAATCTTCTTGGGGCAAGAAAGGGAGAGAAGATACTCGATCCGTGCTGCGGCTCAGGAGGGCTTCTTATCGAGGCCGCGCTCATGGGATTTATACCTGAAGGGTATGACATCAACCGCAACATGGTATGGGGAGCGATTCGCAACATGGCGCAGCTAAAGCTCTCGAACTATACTGTCACGTGCAAGGATGCGCTTGCGCTTTCGGGGAAGTGGGATTACGTGGTAACTGATCTTCCCTATGGCCTCAATTCGGTTGCGATGAGCAGGGAGAAGAGGGTGTCTATGAAGCGCGAGGTGATAACGGGCAAGAAGGAGCTTGAGGATTTTTATGCGGATTTCTTCAGGAAAATCAAGGAGATCCTTGGAAAGAGGGCAGTTGTTGTGATGCCTCATTTTGTCGAATATAGGCAGATGCTAGCGGAAGTCGGGCTTCGCATAGAGAAGGAGTTCAACCAGTACGTGCATAAGAATTTGACGAGGAAGATTGTGGTGCTTGAGCCACGATAAAAGGATATTTCCCCATTATCTTCTATTTAATGCGCAAATCTTCATCTATTATATTACTTGCCTTGGTGAGGACAAAGTTTAATAACGAGAAAGCGCAAAAATAACCAATGCCTCAGAAAATAGAAAAGAGCTTTGATGTACCTTTAGGAAATGGCAGGATAAAAAAGGTACAAATCATCTATGACCTTACTTTCTACTCCGAAAAGAAATACAAGAAGGATTTTAATGATTTTGTGAACTATCAGACAAGAAAAGAGAAGATCCAATCTCCTGGAGATCAGGACCTGATATATTATCGGCTAAAGTCATATCCTTACATCCCTTATGAGCAGTTCTTGAATTCAGTAAGTGAATTATTCTCAAAAATAATCCTGCAGGTGCTTACGAATAATCCCTCCATCATGGTATCTGATGATGGCCACTTCAAGGTCACGCTCATACTCTACCGTGTTTTAGGAAGGGACTGGTATTTTGATGCGGATCCAAATGACACGCTAAAGGATAAGCATCCGGAATTCATCAAGAATCTTGAATTTGAGACTGTGGAAAATATCAGCTACCTTGTTGCGGGCGTCTATCTGATAAACTCCATT
>MHFY01000074.1:1314-3170 GCA_001805375.1 Omnitrophica WOR_2 bacterium GWA2_47_8
TAGGTACGTGATGCATGAGTTCGAGCACCACAAGCAGTACATGATGGATACCTTCAGACTCTCAGAGAAAATCAAGGAGCGCCTCAAGGGAAGGGTCGGAAATTATCCTAACTACAGGATAACCTTCCTATTCCTTGCCATGTATGAACTCCTGGAGGAGGGAATCGCTGATTTTGCCACAATCGCGAACAGGCCACGTATGGATATCCGCATGGATGCCATCCTCCAGTTCAGGGAAGACTTGAGCACCTTGGTCACCATCGTAGGCAAGAGGAAAGCGGAGGATTTCTATGAGAAAAATCTCTCCCATGGGATCCTCACCAAAGGATCGTATTACTGCGGCAAGATCATGTGTTTTGCCATCGAGCTTGCCATCGCAAAAAAAAGAGGGAAGCCTTTGCTTGCGTATGTAGGAAAAGAAGAGTACCCTTTGGAGGATATTGATAGGTTTATGGGCAAATACCGGAGTTTTGAGATAGAAAATCCCCCTCTTGAAGTATTCAAAGAAGCGTATCAGATGATAGCCCTGACAAGGAATAAGTACAGGAACTTCCTGCGCCTCTACGAGTCAGCGTGCGAGGAGCTGGGTATCACGGAGAAAAACATGGTCATCTCCTATGCCACCTATAACGACATCAAGAAGAAAGCCACAAAATTCTATGAGAAATATGCCAAGGAAGAAAGGGAGAAGATGTATGAAAAGATAAAGGGATTGGTCGGGTAGGCAATGCTTTCGAAGAACTTTAATTTTTCTCAGTTTCCAAAATTCCAAAAAATATCTTAATGATTGTATCTGGCTTGAATTTCACACAAGTAATATAAATTAATTGAACCCCATAGTCCCAATGGAGATCATAAAATTCCCTTTTGATAGTGTAGCATTTTTTGAGAGATGCGTCAGGAACAAGACCATCCCCCGGAATGATTTTGAGAAGCAAGCAATTCTGATGCGATTGATAGAAGATTTCAAGGACGATACGTTTTATTCTGAACAAGACGTAGATGGATCAATCAAGAAATATTTTGAAGATTATGCACTCCTTAGACGGGAGTTTGTCAATTTCGGATACATGGGAAGAGATGCATCGGGCGCAAAATATTGGGTGACGAAAAGAAAATTGACGAAGGAGGACGTATCAAAAAATACCATCCTTAGACGCCATGCGAAAGTGTTCGGTGTCTTGGACGAGAAATAAAAATTATTTCCTTCTAACCTTCCTCTCGGTCTCCAGGATCTTGAGCGTGGTCTTTATCACGGTGTCAGGATTCAATGAGATGCTGTCAATTCCGCACTTCACGAGGAACTGGGCGAAGTCACTATGATCACTTGGACCTTGTCCGCAAATTCCGATCTTTCTCTTGTTTCGCTTGCACTTGTGGATCACTTCCCAGATCATGCGCTTGACCGCAGGATTTCGCTCATCGTATAATCGCGAGACAAGCTCTGAATCCCTATCGAGGCCAAGCGTGAGTTGAGTAAGGTCATTCGATCCTATGCTGAATCCGTCGAATATCTTCGCGAAATCATCGGCGAGAAGGACGTTGGATGGGATCTCGCACATCACATAGATCTCAAGATTGTCTTTTCCCTGCACAAGCCCGTATTTCTTCATCTCCGCGACCACTGCTTTTCCTTCGTCGATGGTCCGGCAGAAGGGGATCATGAGTTTCACGTTGGTAAGCCCCATTTCTTCCCTTACTTTTTTCATCGCCTTGCATTCAAGCCCAAACGCTTCGCGGTAATTTCCAGTATAATATCTGGACGCTCCGCGCCATCCGATCATCGGGTTCTCCTCTTTTGGCTCAAACTCATGGCCTCCGATGAGATTGGCATACTCATTCGACTTGAAATCAGA
>MHFY01000074.1:3202-4365 GCA_001805375.1 Omnitrophica WOR_2 bacterium GWA2_47_8
CCGCTCCTATCATGGCAACACCCTGCGATAACTTCTCGATGAAGAAATCCACTTTGCTTGGATATGCAAAGGTGAGCTCATCGATAATCGCCTTGACTTTCTCATCCTTTAGCTTGTCGTAATGAAGCAAGGCAAGGGGATGCACCTTGATGTAGGAGGAGATGATGAATTCCTCCCGCGCAAGACCGACCCCGTCATTGGGGATGAATGAGAATTCGAATGCCTGGTCGGGATTTCCCACGTTCATCATGATCTTTGTCTTTGTCTTTTTGAGGTTCTTGAGATTGACTTTTCTAATCTCAAACTTGAGCTTTCCCTTGTAGATGTTTCCGACTTCGCCTTCCGAGCAGCTAATCGTGACGTCGATGCCTGATTTCACGAGCTCGGTTCCGTTCTCGGTTCCCACCACCGCAGGAATTCCAAGCTCTCGTGCGATTATAGCGGCGTGAGCGGTCCTTCCTCCTCGGTTGGTCACGATCGCCGATGCTATCTTCATGATAGGCTCCCAGTCAGGATCGGTCTTGTCCGTTATGAGAACCTCGCCAGCCTTGAAAGTGCCGATGTCCTTAACGTTTCGAATGATATGGGCCTTTCCCGTGCCTATCTTTGTTCCAACTGAAAGACCGTGGGCAAGAACCTCTCCTTTTTGAAGGAGTCTATATTCCTCCAGCATATTCACATTCTTTTGGCTCTGAACGGTCTCCGGTCTTGCCTGTACAATATAGAGAACTCCTGTATTTCCATCCTTTGCCCATTCCATGTCCATAGGGGTGAATTTCTTGTGCTTCTTGGTGTAATGATCCTCGATGATGCACGCCCATCTTGCAAGCGTCAATATCTCCTTGTCATTGATGATGAACCTGAACCTATCCTCATAGCGAACCTCGACATTCCCTGTGGTGTGCTTGGGATCCAAATCGGTGTAGATCATCTTGATCTTCTTGCTGCCAAGCTTCTTTGAGATGATTGGCTTGTATCCCCCTTTCAGAGTTGGCTTAAACACATAGAACTGGTCAGGATTTACTGCCCCTAAAACAACATTCTCTCCAAGGCCGTAGGATCCGGTGACCAGCACCGCATTCCTAAATCCTGTCTCAGTGTCAATGGAGAACATGACTCCAGAGCATGCCTTGTCTGATCGCACCATCTTCTGAACGCCGATG
>MHFY01000074.1:4402-6798 GCA_001805375.1 Omnitrophica WOR_2 bacterium GWA2_47_8
GGCGATAGGATATCGCCCTGTTGGTAAAAAGCGACGCAAAGCATTTCTTGCATGCCTCAAGAAGATGATGATTCCCCCGGATGTTGAGGTAGGTCTCCTGCTGCCCGGCGAAGCTCGCATCGGGAAGATCCTCCGCGGTTGCCGAGCTTCGAACGGCGACATCAGTGTCTTTGCCGTATTCCTTGCAGAGCTTTGCGTATGCCTGCCGAATCACTTCATTGAGCTCTTCAGGGAATTGCGCCTCCATGATGGTCTCTCGCACCATGCGCCCCCTGTCAGAGAGATTCTTCATGTTGGAGGTATTGAGATCAGAGAGGATGTCCTTGATGCGCTGCTTGATGCCCGCTTTCTCAAGAAGATAGTGGTAGGCATAGGCGGTTATCGCAAAGCCGTTTGGGATGTTGATGCCTCTTGGAGTGAGGTTCCTATACATCTCGCCAAGAGAAGCGTTCTTTCCACCGACAACAGATACGTCATCGATGGAGAGCTCATCGAACCAGAGAATGAATTTTGATTCTTTTGATGATTTTGACTGCTTTTTACCCTTTGCACCCGATGCGACCATTCGCCACCTCTTTTTTGGTTTTTCCCCATTCGTCGTTATTTAAATGTTTTGATAATGGGCCGAGTGGGCCGCACGCGGCAAATTTTGGAAATGGCTTGGGAAAAGTATTGCCTTGATGCGCTTCTACGCACCAGAAAAACTACATTACCTGCCCTGTTTTTTGAGGCGCTTAACCAATACTGTCTGCCGTCCATGATTTCCCGATGTTCGAAAAAGAAAAAGTTTTATTAACAAAAGGCACTAAAGGAAGGTGATGAACCAATTACATCCCAAAGCCGTGTGGCTCTTTAGGCTTAAGGCTTATGTCCCCCTTGCTTTTGCGGGAATCTGGGTCGCCTCAATTGCATTCCAATTCTTTCGATTCCTCTCAGCATCGTCCCTTGGCGATCTGTCCTCGATCGGTCTTGGCCTCATCCTTGCGTTCGTGTTTTACATCCTGTTCGTGATTTCCGTAGCGGAGATCTACGCACGAATGTCCTATAATCGCTGGCTGTACGAGTTCAACGCTGATGGGCTGAAGTTCGAGAATGGGATAATCTGGAAAAATTACGCCTCGATTCCTTATGAACGGATCCAAAATGTCGAGATAAAGAGAGGCATCATCGCAAGGATGTTCGGCTTCTCGAGCATGGAGATAGAGACTGCCGGTATGAGCAGGGGCTTTGGCAGAAACAGACGATACCATAGCGAAGGATATTTGCCCGCAATAGACATGAATGGGGCTGAAAAGATAAGAGATTATCTCATCAAAAAGATCAAGTCAACATATAAAGGCCAACAAGGAATGTGAGTATTTTCTGCTGCTGTTTGGCTGTGCCATCCTACACATAGACTTTCTTATTTTTAATTTTCACCCTGCAAGGGCATCATCGGATGGATTGTAGTGCTTCATGATGCATAGAAAATGTTATAAACTCGACGGAAGTGTGAGAGCCATGCAAAAAGCGGCCCAAATCAGCGTGTTCATCCTTCTTGGCGCAATTGTCCTTATCGGGGCCACGGTGTTCTTTCTTGCGCAAGAGCAAAAAGACGCACCAAAAGAGCAGATAGCGGATGATGGCTCGTTTACAGGAAGAATCGAGGGGATTGAGCGCTTCGTCTCATCCTGCCTTGAGAGCACATCGTATGAAGCATTAGAACTCGTGGGAGCTTCCGGGGGATTCTATCCTCTCATCGATGGCGCAGCGTTTGGGGATGAAACTATCGCCTATCATTTTCTCGACGGAAAAAACATGTCCTCTTCCCTCGGGGAATTCGAGCGGAGCATCGCGCTCGCAGTCGAGGACAACATCGATTTCTGCATAAAGGACTTTAGGGATTTTCCCGGCATTTTGGTGCAAGCAGAAGAGGCGCATGCCGGGGTGAGCATAGGGGAGGGCATATCCATTGCGCTTGACTACCCAATTACCGCAATTTCAGGGAATGAGCGCAGTGAATCTTCGCAGTTCCAAGCGAATATCGCATTCAGGACAAAGCAGATGTATGGCATGGGCCTTCTCATTGTGGAAGAGCTCATGAAAGACCCGCATGACATCTGCTTAAACTGCATCCTTGATTCTGCCAATGAAGCTAATCTCACTGTTGAGATGGAGCCTCTCTCTAAAACAGATGTGCTGTTCACCATCACCGAGCAGGGAAGCGACGAGCGAATCTCAAGGAGCATCCTAAGGTTTGCGATTAGTGATTCCATCCAAACGGGTGCAGTCAAATGATAAAAAGACAAAACCTATTCGGGATAGCCGCCTTGCTTGCCAAGAAGCCTGTTTTTTATCTCCTGTGCCTGATTTTGCTTGCCCTTAGTTCAGTCGCCCAGGAGCAGGAATCTGCATTT
>MHFY01000075.1 GCA_001805375.1 Omnitrophica WOR_2 bacterium GWA2_47_8
GATCCACACCCAAGAAAATTTGCCAAGTCATTATTGAATTTTTGAAAGACGCGATCGATGACGCGGCTGTCGATCCGCGCAATATAAAGGCGATCGGCATCGGTGTCCCAGGGATCGTCAGCCATGATGGGAATATCCTGGAGTCACCGAATATCCCGTTGGCCGGTTTTCCGTTTGTTAAGGCCTTCCAAAAAACTTTTAAGACCAGGATCTTTGTCGGCAACGATGTTAACTTGGGGCTCTTGGGCGAAAAATGGAAAGGTGTCTGCCGGAATTCCAAGAACATTATCAGCCTTTTTCTCGGTACCGGGATAGGCGGAGCGATCGTGCTTAATGGAGAGCTTTATATCGGAGAACACGGTGCGGGGGCCGAATTAGGGCACGTCACGCTTAATATGAACGGCCCAAAATGCACCTGCGGGAATAAAGGTTGCCTGGAGGCCCATGCGGGGCGCTGGGCGATCGAAAGGGATATCCATCACGCCATCCGATCCGGTAAAAAGACCGTTATCACGGAGTCCTTCAAGGGAGGTTTAAAAAGGATCAAAAGCAAAATGCTTTCCAAGGCCCTTTCCAAAAAAGACCGGGTGGTCACGCATATCATAACCCAGGCCGTGGTCGCTCTCGGTCATGGATGCATTTCATTTAATCATATGTTTAATCCGGAGATGATCGTGTTAGGCGGCGGGGTCATGGAGGCCTGCGGGGGTTTTATTTTGCCGATCATCAGAAAAATCGTGCACGCGGACCCGTTCTTCAAGAAATTGCCGCCCTGTAAGATCGTAGAGTCCCAGTTGGGTGATGACGCGGTTATCTTGGGCGCGGTGGCGATGTGTAAAAGTAAGGGTCAAGGGTGAAAAGGTAAGAAGCACTGCGCAACAAAACAAAGAAGCAGTTTTTAAAATAATGACTGGAAAGAAATTAACTGCAGTGAATTGGTGATCAGAAGCATAAAACACAAGCCCAGCATGACCGCCCAAGCCGTTAAAGGTTTCCCGCCTTCTTCCAAAGATTCAGGGACCATCTCCGCAATGACCAGATAGATCATCGCCCCGCCGGCAAATCCCAATCCTAAAGGCAACAGCGGTTCAAACAGCCAGGTTAAAAGAGCGGACGGCACGGCCATGATCGGCTGCGGAAGGCTGGTGATGATCGAGATAATGGCGCACTTAAGGGTGGATGTTTTTTCAACTTTTAAAGGAAGAGAGACCGCCATCCCTTCCGGGATGTTGTGGACCGATATGGCAATGGCCATGATAAGGCCGAATTGCAGGTTCCCGGTCGCGAACCCTACCCCGATCGCGATCCCTTCGGGGATCGAATGGACGAACATCGCGATAAAAATAAGAAAACTTTTTTTAGAGAATCCCTTGACCATGCTGTGCTTGTGAAAATTATGCTTATCCAGCCATTTTTCAGTCATCCAAAAGAATAGGGTCCCCAAAAGAAGTCCGATAATAACCCCATAGGGAGCGTAGGTCAGGCGGCTTCGCAGTGAGATTCCTTCCTGGGCCAGAGAGAAAACAGACGCGGAAAGCATCATTCCGGCGGCGAACGCGGTGGCAAAGGCGCGCACCTTTTTAGAGCGGGCTTTAACGAAATGAACGGGGATGGCGCCTAAGCCTGTGGCCAGGGCGCTTATAATTCCGGTCACGGCTGTCCAGAATATTAGGTTTTGCTGGTCCATAGATAGAGAGTATCAGGGCATCAGAGTATCAGTATGAAGAATATCAGAAAAATCAGAACATCAGATAGAGATTGCCAGAAATCAGATAACAGAATTTTCTGATTTCTGATTTTTTGAGATCTCTATCTGATTATTCTGGTTCTCTGATGCTCTTGTGTTTATTTTAATCAAAAAGCGAATAATTACGATAATTTTAAAGAAAAAGTTTTGTGTTGAAAAACAATGATGTTTCGTTAAGATATGTTTTATGGCCGCCAATCAAGCCCTTTTAGTTGTCGATGTGCAGAATGATTTCTGTCCCGGCGGGACACTGGCCGTTCCTCAAGGAGATACGGTCATCCCTGTTATCAACCGTTATCTGCGTTTTTTCAATGACAAAGAGCTGCCCATTTTTGTCTCTCGCGATTGGCATCCTAAAGAAACAAAACATTTTAAACGTTTCGGCGGGATATGGCCGATGCATTGCGTGCAGAATACGCCGGGCGCTAATTTTCATGCCACGCTAAAATTGCCGCCGGAAGCGGTCATCCTTTCCAAGGGGATGGACCCGGAACAGGACAGCTATTCCGCCTTTCAAGCCAAGGATGAAGAAGGAAGGGACTTAAAGGAGATATTAGAGGACCTTCAGGTCAAGCATCTTTTCGTCTGCGGGTTAGCCACCGACTATTGCGTTAAGGCATCGGTCTTGGACGCGATCAAGAACGGCTTTCAAACTTTTCTTCTCCTTGATGCGGTTAAGGGCGTGAACATGCATCCGCAAGATTCCCGCAAGGCCATCGATGAGATGAACAAAAAAGGCGCCAAAAATATAACGATCACGGATTTACCAGAAGCATAAAATTTTTTAAAGGTAGAAAATTAAGAGCATCAGAATACCAGAGCTCAGATAGAGAATTCAGATTTCAGAGAACAGTATCTTGTTACCTTAGTCTTCAATATCTTAATCTTTGAGGAACAAGGTACTGTACTGTGTTCCTCTGAACATAATTTGGGTAACACAGCACTAGATATTTTCTGAATTCTGCTTTCTGATGTCTTTCTCTGGTTATCTGATAATCTGGTATTCTTTACTATGCAAGATCTTCAAATTTATTCCGATAATAGCCTCAAGACCGACCTTTACGAACTGACCATGGCCGCCGGGTATTTTGTTAATAAGGTCGACACCAAGGCCACTTTTGAATTGTCCTGCCATACGATGCCGCCGAACCGTTCTTATCTGGTCGCCTGCGGCCTGGAACAGATAGCAGAATATATTTTAAATTTGAGGTTTCAGGACGAGCACATTCAATTCCTTAAAACGATCCCCGCCCTGAAAGGCCTGCCTAAAGGTTTTTTTGAATATTTGAGGGATTTTAAATTTACCGGCGATGTGTGGGCCTTCGCGGAAGGGGAAGTCTTTTTTGCCCAGGAACCGATCCTGCAGATCGAGGCCCCGATCATCGAGGCGCAGATCTTGGAAACATTTTTATTGTCGACGGCCAATCTCCAATCCGTGGTCGCGACCAAGGCCTCCCGCATCGTTCAATCCGCGTGTTCCGACGGCGTCAAACGCGGGATCATTGATTTTGGCTCCCGAAGAGCGCATGGCGTGGATGCGGGTGTCCTTGCTTCACGTGCCTCGTATATCGCCGGGGCGTTAGGGACCTCCAATGTTTGCGCGGGGAAGCGGTTCGGCATCCCTGTTTACGGCACCATGGCCCATTCTTGGGTCGAGAGTTTTAAAAAAGAAGAGGAGGCCTTTGAGAAATATAATAATGTTTTTCCCGACAACACCATTTTACTGGTCGATACCTATGACACGATCAAGGCCGTGGAAAAGATCAAAACGTTCAAGTTCAAAGAACGGATCAATGGCGTGCGTTTAGACAGCGGGGATCTGGCGGCCTTAAGTAAGCAGACACGAAAGATCCTGGACAAGGATAAGCTTTCTCACATCAAGATCATTGCCAGCGGGAATTTGAACGAATACAAGATATCCGAACTTGTCAAAAATAAAAGCCCCATCGACCTCTTCGGTGTGGGGACCGACATGGTGACCTCCCGCGATTATCCGACCCTGGATCTGACGTATAAATTGGTGCAAATAACGCAGCGCAGCGGTAAAATAGAATTTAAGGCCAAGAAAAGCCCGCAAAAACAAACCGTGCCGGGGCGCAAACAAGTCTACCGCAAGTTTTCCAAAACAGGTAAAATGGAAAAAGATACTATCGCCTTGTTCGATGAAAAAGTCCCGGGCGATCTGCGTCCTTTACTTAAACCGGTGATACAAGGGGGGAAGTTAAAAGAACCGTTACCCTCTTTAAAAGGGATCAAGGGCTATCTGCAGGCGCAGTTGTCAGCCCTTGAGGAAAGTTATTTTGATCTCGCAAAGGAAAAAAAATACAAAATCGAATTGAGTGAAGGGTTGGCAAGTATTTTTGCCAAGCCTTCCTCCCGAGGAGCGAAGTGACGAGAGACAACATTCTTGTCCTTAGCCCTTCGGGCTTTAAGGATGAACTCTTGGGTAAGGTAACCTAAGAATGCCCAAGTGTTCACTGATGCCCCATGGACGATAAAAATAAGAAAGTAAGATTGACCCACAGCGAAGATTATTACGTTAAGATCCTCCTTAATAAGGTCAAACTTAAGGAAGTCATGACTCCGTCCCCCCTTTCGGTCAGGGAGGATGCGCCCTTCAGCCAAGTGGTGGATAGGATGACCCAGCATGATATCCGCCATGTCCCTATTGTGGATAAATATGACCATCTCGTCGGCCTTATGACCCAGCGTGACCTTTATAAGATCCAGCCGCCCCATCGCAATATGGAGGGGCTGTGGGTCTATGATAAAGATTTTTTAAACAGTATTATCCTTTCATCAGTCATGATCAAGGATCCTTTTACCATGCGGACGGACAACACGGTTGCCGAGGCCATTATAAACATGGTTCAGTTCAAATATGGCTGTATCCTCATTGTGGATGACCAAGGCGTATTGCTGGGTATTATTACTCAGCTGGATATCCTTAAGATCGCCGCGCAGATCATTCAGGAATCATAGATTATGCCGAAATATCGGATAGTTTTGGTTGTTTTAGTTTTTTTAAATGTGTTGCTGGCGTCTCGTTCCGGCGCTGAGGATGTCTGCGGCAACATCACGCAAGATACCACCTGGTCTCTTAATGAGAGTCCTTATGTTGTGACCTGCGATGTCACGGTCGATCCTTCGGCCATTCTTTCCATTAACCCCGGCGTTATTGTAAAGTTCGCCGCATTTTATTTATTTACGGTAAATGGCACGTTAAATGCGCAAGGCACGGCCGAACAGATGATTACCTTTACCTCTGGCCGGACACCTCAAAAGTTGGGCGATTGGTCGGAGATTTATCTCACCAATCTCAGCGGTCATAGTATTTTTAAGTACGTTAGATTAGAGTATTCGAACAATGGATTGCATGCGCATACGGTTTCTCCAACGATAGAAGGCAGTATTTTTGAAAACAATACGTATGGAATTTACCTGGAAAACGGATCGGACCCGGTTATGAAGAACAATAATACCAAAAATAATTTAGAACAAGGGATCATTATTTGGTAGAATTGCTGAGTTTGCGGAAAGCTTAGATATGGCCCATTCCAAAATAAAGATCGCCGTTATCATCGGAAGCCTTCGCTCCAACAGTTATACCTCGCGCGCTTTGAACATCGTCATCGATGAATTTAAAAAATATAAAGACGTCGAATGCGAGGTCTTTGACCCGAAGGATCTGCATCTAAATTTTCCCGGGAAAGCCGCTCATCCCGGCAATAAAGATTTTCAAGAGCGTGTCGCCAAGGCAAACGGTATTATCCTGGCCACGCCCGAATACCACGGCAGTTACAGCAGCGTCATCAAGCTTGTCATCGAAAATTTGGGTTATCCGTCAGTCATATCCGGAAAGCCGGTCGCGCTTTTAGGCGTGGCGGACGGGCAGATCGGCGCGATCAAGGCCTTGGAACATTTGAGGAGCGTCTGCTCTCATATCGGTGCCATAGTCCTGCCGAGCCCGGTGTCCGTGGCCGGGGCGCACAAGATATTTGATGAACAAGGCCGCTGCTCAGAACCCAAGGTCGAAGCCCGCATCCGTGCGCTCGCCACCGACCTCGTCAAATTCATTAAACGCCACACTTCTTCCTCTATTAGCCTCGAAGACATCGTCCGCGATACGAAATAATAACATAAGAGCACTTGAGCACTAGAACACTAGAGCACATGCTACGTCTTGTGTCGGGTGCGCTAGTGCTCGAGTGCTCTTTCATTATTTGCTTTTTATTTAAAAATATACTAGTATAGCCCAGGTGAATTTTTATAAGTGTCCCGATTCATCTGCTGGGCCGCAGCTGAATCGG
>MHFY01000076.1:0-766 GCA_001805375.1 Omnitrophica WOR_2 bacterium GWA2_47_8
TAATGCTTTAAGTAAACCCCATTCTTGATAGCGGCGCATTGAAGTGATTACTGCGGTATTTATGTATGTATATTCTCCCAGTTGGCGTAATTGTAGAGTTAATTTTCTATGTTCTCGGAGAGTTATTTCCGGATTATATCCTTTAACTTGATGAAATTCTTTTTTTCTGCAAATGAGTGCTCCACTGCAACCTTGGTAAATTTTCAGCGAATTGTATAAATTCTTAAATCCTAAAGCAAGGCGGTACGAAAGCAGAGGCAGATCTGGTTTTGCTTTGGTGGTAGCTACGGCATACTGTCCAGTGAATTTCTCTTTGATCTTTTCTAAACTAGTAGAAGAAAGCTGCGTATCAGCATCTAAGAAAACAAGGATATCTCCTTGAGCATTGAGTGCGCCGGCATTCCTGGCGACTGAAACATTTGGTTTCGGTAAAGAAAGAAGGCGAATTTTGCTGCTACTATTTTTCTTTGCTATCTCTTCAGTCTTATCTGTGCACCCATTGGTAACGATGATAGTCTCGTAGTCTTGCAAGCTCTGTGCTTTGATGCTGTCAATGGTTTTTTGCAGATATTTTTCTTCGTTATGAGCAGGAATGATAATGGAAAAATATGGAACCATTATAGATTCCCGAGAATACGTATTTTAAAGAATTGTTGGGCTGGGAAATATATGATGAAAGAGAATGAAACTTATTTTGTTAATTCTATTAAGCTTCCTATTCAGGTGTCTTTAGCCAATCTTTTCTGGTTGGTGCTTTTGTTGATGG
>MHFY01000076.1:908-6155 GCA_001805375.1 Omnitrophica WOR_2 bacterium GWA2_47_8
AGATTCGAGGCCGCTTTTTAGGTCATTTCTTTCGGAAATGGCTTGTATGGTGTTGGTCATGATCGTCACTCCTTTTTTTGTAATGAGCGGTATAAAAAGATCAGACAATCGATACAAAACAAGATGGGCAATGTGGATTGCAGGCCCGACAACGGGCGACATGGAAAAGAATGATGAGTGGGCTACTCATACTATGTCCGATGGGTTTTTTCAATACCTATGTAGGGGGTGTTTTTTAGGATTGTGTTTTGCTGCGAAGTTTTGTACTTTGGGGAAGTCATCATTAAGGCGCGTGCTTCAAGGACGCTTTGTCACTAGTCTTTCTCACTGTAAAAGTTTTTTTCCTGACGATATCGCTTTGGCAAACCCGGTTAGCTTGACCGGTTAGCTTGAATTGATTGGGTTTTTAACGAACACGAACAAGGAGGTTTTTATGCTGCGTTGGGCCATTAGCTTTTTTATCATCGCGATTATTGCGGCTATATTCGGTTTTGGTGGTATCGCGGCGGGAGCTGCGGATATTGCCAAAATTTTGTTCTTCCTCTTCATTGTTCTTTTCGTGATTTCGCTCATTCTCTCCCTTTTTCAACGTCGTCCCCCTATGCCTCCGGCATAGGGAAAAAAGTCCATTGTGTATGCAAATGAAAGAAGGCAATCAACAAGAACGAGAATCCAGACTGCCGGGCTTTGAGCGGGCAATGGCGGAGATTAAAAGAAAGTGGGAGGCCTTCGACCAGGCATCACAGTTAAAGAAGACACGCAATCGCGACATGTTTAAAGAAGCGTCTTCACCCGTGACCCAAAGTTAATAGAAAATTAATGGTCTGATTGCTTGGCGGATCTTTTATAAAGCCAGGCGATGCCGATGCCCATTTCGTAGAGCAGCAGCAGTGGCACAGCCATGACCAGTTGAGAGATACCATCCGGTGGGGTCAGGATGGCAGCGATTACAAAGGCGATAACAATAAAATATTTTCGAAAGGCTCGCAGACTGGCAAAAGACACGATCTCCCAAGCCGCAAGAAAGAAAACGAGCAGTGGCAATTCAAAAATAAATCCGAAGGCGATGACCATTTGCGCGGCAAACGTAAAGTAACTATCCATCCGCGGCATGAGTGCAATGGTGGTGCCTTCAAGAATCGAGGTAAAATACGCAAAGCAAAACGGGAAGACGGCATAATAGGCGAAGACGGCACCGCCGATAAAGCATATCGAAGACAGAAGCGTGAAGGCAATGCCGATCGTCTTTTCTTTATCGTAGAGTGCGGGGGAAAGAAATTTCCACAGCTGCCAGAAAATAAAGGGAGCGGCAGCAAATACACCGGTGAGTAGGGAAATTTTAAAATAAACCATCCACGCTTCCATTGGCGAGGTAGCGATGAAATGGGCATCTTTGGGTAAAGCGCGTTCTAACGGTGCGGAGAATAGGCGAAACAGGGGTTTGGCGAAAAAAGCGGCAGCCCCGACTGTGACCAAAAGGGCGAGTACGGAGCGCACCAGAAACACGCGCAGTGCAGCCAAATGGATTAAAAGCGGTTCTTCTTTCAAGAGCGGGGGACCTCCGGGTTAGGCGGCGTGGCCGCAGCTGAATCAGCGGATACACTGGGCGGTGTGATCGAAAACGCCGAGGCTTGGGGAAGTGCGTCGGTTATGGCCGCTTTGGCTTCCCGTACCTGAGTGTGAAGCGCCTGTCGCTCGCCTTCGACCTCGCGATTGATGGCCCGCATCTTGTCTTCAAATTCAAAGCGGGCCAAGTTAACCATGCGGAAGAACTTGCCGAGCTGGGAACCGACGCGAGGTAGTTCCTTAGGGCCGAGGAATATTAAGGCAACGATAAAAATAATAAGAATTTCGGTAAATCCGATGCCGAACATAACGACCTCATGTGGGCAATAGAGGATTCGAACCTCTGACTTTTACCGTGTGAAGGTAACACTCTACCGCTGAGTTAATTGCCCGGTGGCGCAGAAGACGGCTGCTGCAAAAATTCTTTATGAAATAACACAGAGAATCGCAAGGGGGAAACGCAGACTGCAGATGTGCCGCATTTGGGTTGCACTTTCCCCGGACTTGCGTTAAGTGGGGCGAGTTTGGATCTGAAGGAGCTTGAGAATGCCGAAAGACACCTTAACCATCATTGATAACCGAACTGAAAAAAGCTACGAAATTCCAGTACAATATGGCGCAATTGATGCCATGGCACTGCGTAAAATAAAGGTGGATCCGTCGGATTTCGGACTGATGACCTATGATCCTGGTTTTGCCAATACCGCCTCTTGCAAGAGCGCGATTACCTATATTGATGGTGACAAAGGGATTTTGTTGTATCGCGGCTACCCCATTCAGCAGCTTGCCGAAAAGAGCACCTACCTTGAGACCGCGTATCTTCTGCTCAATGGTGACTTGCCGAGCGCCTCGGCGCTTAAGCTCTGGCAGGGCGAAATTAACATCCACACCATGATTCACGAGAACATCAAGGATTTCATGAAGGGCTTCCGCTATGATGCCCATCCCATGGCTATGCTCATGTCGACGGTAGCGGCCTTATCGACTTTTTATTCCGATGCCAAGACCATTCAGGACCCGGCATCGCGGCACCTGCAGGTGGTGCGGCTCATTGGCAAGATGATTACCCTAGCCGCGTTTGCCTATCGGCATAGCATGGGCATGCGCTACATTTATCCCGACAACGAGCTTACCTATACCGGTAACTTTCTCAACATGATGTACCGCATTGCCGGGCCCTATGAGATTAACCGGGTTTACGAGCGGGCGCTCGACATCCTGTTTATTCTCCATGCCGATCACGAGCAAAACTGCGGTACTCATGTGTTGCGTTCGGTGGCGTCGTCCCATGTCGATCCGTACACGGCCGTCACCGCGGCGATCGGTGCGCTCTACGGCCCTCTTCACGGTGGTGCTAATGAGGCGGTGATTCGCATGTTGATGGAGATTGGTTCCAAGGATCGCGTGCCCGAGTATGTCCGGCGCGTCAAGGCGGGGGAATTTCGTTTAATGGGTTTTGGACACCGGGTTTATAAAAGCTATGATCCCCGGGCTAAAATCATCAAGGAGATCGCCTACGAGGTCTTCGCCCAGACGGCGCCCAGTCCCTTGCTTGAAGTGGCGCTTGAGCTCGAGCGCATTGCCCTTGAAGATGAGTATTTCGTTGCCCGCAAACTCTATCCCAATGTCGATTTTTATTCCGGTCTCATCTATCAGGCGATGGGTTTCCCGATTACGATTTTCCCCGTGCTTTTCGCCATTCCCCGGGTAACCGGCTGGTTGGCGCAGTGGCTTGAGTTTATCGCGGACGATGAACAGAAAATTGCCCGGCCGCGCCAGCTTTACCTCGGCAAGCCCGAGCGTGATTATGTGCCGATCGGTGCACGTACCTGACTTAAACCCGGTGATGGCGCACGCGGCGAGCACAGTTGCCTTGTGTGTGGTACCGCTCGCTTCGCCGCTTCGCTTGGATCTCTACCTTCACCAGCTTTTCCCGCATCTCAGTCGCCGACAGATACCCGAGCTTTTTGCTTCGGGTGATATTATTGTCAATGGCCGCCGGGCCAAAAAATCCGAACGGGTATCCGGCAAAGAGGATATGGTCCTCGGCGGGCAGGCGTGCCGCGCCGTGTTTGCCAGACAACTGCCGGCTAATCCGCATCTGTCCTTAACCATTGCCTACCAGGATACGGCGCTTTTTGTCGTCGATAAGCCCGCGTTTACGGCGACACTCGCATTGAGGTTCGATGAGACCGACACACTCGCCAACGCGCTTCTGGCGCGGTTTCCCGAGCTTGTTCATGTCGGCGGCGTCCGTGATGCCGGGCTCTTGCAACGCCTCGACCGCGATACCTCCGGGCTTGTCTTGGGCGCTCACACCCAGGCTATCTGGCAGGCGCTTCAGGCGCAGATGCAAGCAGGTGGTATCGAAAAAGGGTATCTGGCCCTGGTGGCTGGCGAGGTGAAGCCGACGTCGGGAACCATTGATTGGGCGCTTTCGGGCCGAAGCAAACACTCGCAACGGGTGACGGTCAATAGCCAGTCGCACGGTTCGTATGTCACCGCGTGGCGGGTTGATCGCCGCTATTGCGCTTATACCCTGCTCGATGTTACCATTCGTCAAGGGTTCCGCCACCAGATCCGCGCCCATCTGGCGGCCATGGGCCATCCGATTGTGGGCGACCGCCGCTACAACGGCCCGGTACTTCCTGGCTTGACGCGGCACTTTCTGCACGCCCACTGCCTGTCGTTTCGTCATCCCGTCACCGCGCGCGCTGTGTGTATTAAAAGCCAGTTGCCTGCCGACCTTCGCCAACCGCTATCGCGGATAAAGGAGGACTTATGACTGCTGCTTCAATCGAATCGTTGTTTCATGAAGACCGCCGCTTCGAGCCGTCTGCGGCATTTCGCGCGCAGGCCCTGATTCCCGATATGGCGACCTATGAGCTTCTCTATGCGCGATCGATCCAGGATCCCGAGCGCTTTTGGGGTGAGATGGCGGAAGATTTTACCTGGTATGCTCCCTGGGACAAAGTTGAGGATTGGACATTTGCCGATGCGGCTCAGGTACGCTGGTTCGTCGGCGGCAAGACCAACCTCTCCGTCAATTGTCTGGATCGCCATGTGGACGCCGGCAAAGGCAATAACCGCGCCATCATCTGGGAGGGCAACCAAGCGGGTGAGACCCGGGTATTGACCTACTCGGACGTGCTTGCCTTAGTCTGCCAGCTCGCCAATCTTTTGAAGTCGTGGGGCGTCGGTCGCGGTGACCGCGTCGCCATCTATATGCCGATGATTCCCGAGCTCGCTATCGCGCTGCTCGCCTGTGCCCGCATCGGCGCCGTGCACACGGTGGTGTTCGGCGGATTCTCAGCCGAGGCGCTTAAGGATCGGATTCTCGATGCCGCCTGCACGGTGCTTCTGACCGCCGATGGCTTTACCCGCGGTACCAAGTTTATTCCACTCAAGGAAGAGGTCGATCGGGCGCTCGACCTGTGTGCCCAAGCGGGACATGGGCTCGCGAAGTGCCTGGTCTACGACCACAGCGATCGCGACATGCCGATGACGGAAGGTCGGGATTGGTTCTGGCACCAGGCGCTGCGCGGCATGCCGGTTACCTGCCCGCCGGAGCACCTGGATGCCGATGATCCGTTGTTTATCCTCTATACCAGCGGCTCAACCGGAAAACCCAAAGGCGTGCTCCATACGACGGGTGGCTACATGGTTTATAGGTTTATACCG
>MHFY01000077.1:0-6092 GCA_001805375.1 Omnitrophica WOR_2 bacterium GWA2_47_8
AATCTGGGATTCTAATTTTGGAGACCCATTCCGCATGGACAAACGCTCCCCGGGCGTTGGAGAGCACCAAATTCATATGAATCCCGAGGCAGCCAAGGACCTTGGCGTGCAGGACGGTGATTATGTTTATGTGGACGCCAATCCTGCCGACCGGCCTTACGTGGGAGCCAAACCGGATGACCCCTTTTACAAAGTGGCCCGGTTGATGTTGCGTGTGAAATTTAACGCTGCTTATCCTTATCATATTGTGATGATGAAGCATGGAACTTATATCGCGACAGAAAAATCTGTGAAAGCCCATGAAACAAGGCCCGACGGCCGCGCGCTTTCTGAAGGCGGAATGTATCAGGCGAACTTCCGGTATGGATCGCAGCAAAGTGTGACGCGTAATTGGCATATGCCCATGCATCAGACAGACAGCCTGTTTCACAAAACCAAAGCGTTCATGACTTTCATTTTTGGGGGTGAGGCCGACAATCACGCAGTCAATACGGTGCCCAAGGAAACATTGGTCAAAGTGACAAAAGCGGAAGATGGGGGATTAGGTGGAAAAGGCGTTTGGGGACCTGCTACGACTGGATTTACGCCGGCCAATGAAAATGAAATCATGAAAAAATATTTAGGCGGCGATTTCGTTAAATTTTAAGGAGAATTATGCCAAAGAATGAATGTGATCCGGAAGATCCTTTTGAACTGGTAGGAGTTGAGCTGCCGGGTGCCACTGAGGATGAACTGCGTGATATGGCGCTGTGTTTTGCTGAAGAGTTTGCTCGGGAAGGCTGGAATGAAGAGCAGCTTATTGGGATGTTCAAAAATCCATTTTATCAGGGGCCTCACTTGGTGTGGAAGCAGAAGGGCGATGAATTTATTCGGCAAGTCATTCAGGAAGCCATGAAAATGTGGCGTCCGCAAGGGGGTCGTCATGCCTAAAGTATTTAATTCACAGCTCGGCCGTCACATGGAATATCCGCACGAGGAGCATCATCCCGATAGACAGTTCGCATTTGTTTTTAATCTCAATCGCTGCATCGGATGTCAAACCTGCACTATGGCTTGCAAATCCACATGGACTTTTTCCAAAGGCCAGGAATACATGTGGTGGAACAATGTCGAAACAAAACCTTACGGCGGATACCCGCAGCATTGGGACGTTAAAATTCTGGACCTTCTTGAAAAGGCTAATCCCGGCGGGCAGATTTGGAAAGATGGAGTGTTTCAAGGTAAAACAATTTTCGAAGCCGGTCCTAACGATGTTAGCAATGGCCCCAAACGGGTTTTGGGTTATCTTCCCACGGATGAAGAATGGCGATTTCCGAATATATATGAAGACAATGCGGTGGGCCCGAAGGGGCATGAAGCGGAGTATGTTAAAGATGGAGTTAAGCTTCCGGAGCATAAAACATGGTTTTTTTATCTGGCGCGTATTTGCAATCATTGTTCCTATCCCGCCTGTTTGGCGGCCTGCCCGAGAAATGCGATTTATAAAAGACCGGAGGACGGTATTGTTCTGATCGACCAGGAACGGTGCCGGGGGTACCGTAAGTGCGTGGAAGCATGCCCTTATAAGAAAGCCATGTACCGACCCACGACAAGGGTGAGTGAAAAATGTATTGCCTGCTATCCCAGAGTAGAAGGAAGCGATCCGGCCTCCAATGGTAACCCTATGGAAACCCGGTGCATGGCTTCCTGCATTGGACAGATTCGGTTACAAGGACTGGCAAAAATTAATGAGGACGGTTCCTGGGCCGAGGACCGGCAAAATCCTCTTTATTACATGATCAAAGTGGCCAAGGTTGCACTGCCGCTTTATCCCCAGTTTGGAACGGAGCCGAACGGTTATTACATTCCGCCCCGATGGGTGAACCGGGAGTTCCTCAAACAGATGTTCGGCCCGGGCGTGGAGTATGCCATTGATGCTTATAAGGTTCCGGACCGGGAACTTCTGGCTGTGCTTCAGCTCTTCCGAAAAGGGGAGCAAATCATATTTAAATATGAGATCAAAAAAGGCCCCAAAGTTTTTGAAACCGAAATTCACGGGAAACCCTTCACGCTTTATAACGATACCGTGATTGCGTACAACAAAAAGGGAAAAGAAATTTTTAGAACGCAAGTTGAGGAGCCGTTCCATGTCCGACCCAACATCCATCAAAACTCTATCTGAGGCTGAAAGGATTCTCGCCCGCGCATTGGGCTATCAGTTGATCAGCGCTCTTTTCCGCCATCCTGAAACCCGGGAGCATTGGTTGCCCTCATTGCTTCAAGTGAACTGGCTTGAGGTGGTTGATATGTGGGGCTTTTCCGATCAAAAGGGACTCAAAGAAAAAATTCAGCTGATTCTCAATGAATTTATCAACGGCGACCATGATAAGTGGCGCCGGCAGTATGAAAATATTTTTGGCCATACGGCGTGCTCGAAGGTTCCTTTATATGAATTAGAGTACGGCGAGGAACACAGTTATAGGCAGCCGCAGGAATTGGCAGATATTACAGGGTTTTATCAGGCGTTTGGTCTTCAAGGTTCCGAAAAAGTTCATGATCGTCCGGATCACATCTCATTAGAATCCGAATTTGTTTATGCCCTGCTCTATAAGAAAGCCGTCGCATTGCGTTCCAACGATTTTGAAAATGCAGCGACTTGTCAGCGGGCCTACGAGCGATTTCTTCAGGAACACTTGGCCTTTTGGCTTCCCGCATTAACTTATCGAATGATCAAGTTTCTAGAGCCGGGATTGCTTTACTGGTTTGCCGAGTTTGCCTATGCTTTTGTGACACAGGATTGCAAAAAACAGCAGCTGAAAATGGGTTCGGAAAATCTATTAATTCGGCCGATTGAGGAAAAAGCGGAAACGGGTTGTGTCTCTTGTCAATTGGGTCCGCAGCCCACCACTCCGGAAAGTTGAGGAAAAGAATGGTTCAGCCTCAGGTAGAATTCGGGACGGATTTTATCGAAGAAACGGTGTTTCTTACTGTTCACGAATTGGAGCGGCAAGGGCAGCAAATGGATCTGGCCATGCGGTTTCACGAAGAGAGAAGCCGACGCTATGAAGCCCCTGACGAAATAGAGAGCACCCGGTTCGAAACGCTGTATTTGAATTTTTTTAACGAGCTTGGTTTGAAGCAGTTTTTTTATCGTTTGTTGGCAGATTTCCCGCAGTTTGCAGAAAAAAATGCCCGGATTTTGATTCGCAGAGCTTTTGGCAGAAAATCTGAAGGGGCGGAATTATTTGTTCGCGGATCCGAAAGAACGGTTGTGACCGGTCTTCAGACGACTAGGATTTTAGACCTCGGCTTCTTGAAGAGTTATCTGAATCATGAATGGATGCGGATATCCGATATGCTAGACCCTGATTTTAAATATGACGTCCATGCGAGTCTCAATGCGGATAATGAAATTGAAGAGAATTTAAACCGGGACCGGTTCAGAGTTTTGTGGGATTTGAGCATCGTATCAAGACTCCTTAACCGAGGAGGTTTTTCTTACCGAGATATGGGGAACTTAAAGCGACAGTTTGAAAGGGTTTTTAGTACCTGGCTGCCTGAAGACCGTGACAGTATTTATGATGCGGCCACCAAGCGGTGGCCTATTTCTCAAAAGTCATTGATCGATTTTTCTGCCGTTGTCGGCCGCAAAAGATGTTCTGAGACGGCACCTGTCCGCTGTCCCTTATGTCATTTCACCACGTATCAGTTGGTCAACAATTGGGAGGATGACAGGGCACGCATTTGTTCTGTAGTTGCGGAAGACTATCCGCAATGGATTCCTGAAGAGGGAATGTGTGCGCAGTGTTTCGAGCTTTTTAGATCACGAAAAAAGGTTGGGTATTCCTCATGAACACTGAGGCGAATATTTCACGCGCTGATTTTTTGAAAAAGATTCCGTTCATGCTTTTTCGAAAAATCAAACCGCATTGGGAAGAGTCAGCGGCTCCGCAGCAGTCTATGGGCGCGTTGATTGCGCGGGTTGATATCAGCCGGTGTTTAGCCTGGGGGCAGATGGAGTGCCAGCTTTGTTATCTGGCGTGTCCGCTCAGAGACAAGGCCATTGAGATGCGGGAACATAAACCTTTCATTATTGCGGCCGGATGTGACGGCTGCGGCATGTGTGTGGATGCGTGCAAAACCATTAACAATACTCCGGCGCTTGATAGGGTGCCGAGTTCAGGATTGGAAAGGGGAAAATAATATGAAGATCAATCATTTGATTCTATGGAGTCTCATGATCGCCATTCCGCATTCTGCATATGCCGCAAACATTGCCGGCAAGGTCATCTTTGAGGGCGCCGCCCCGGAGGGAAAACAGGTTGACCTTTCAGCAGATCCAAATTGCGCAGCGCTTCATCCGGATGGTTTACTCGCGGAAGAAGTGACGGTTAATCCGAACGCAACGTTGAAGAATGTTTTTGTCTACGTGAAAAAAGGGCTTGAAGGCCAAACCTTTAGCCCTCCTGAAGAGCCCGTGATTTTGGATCAGAAAGGTTGCTGGTATGAGCCTCATGTCTTCGGAATTCAAGTAAATCAACCGCTTGAAATCCTGAATAGTGACAGCACACTTCATAATGTGCATGCCCTTCCAGCAGAAAATAAAGAATTCAATTTAGGGATGCCGATTCAGGGAATGAAGGTGAAGAAAATTTTCGCAAAGCCGGAAATAATGGTCAAATTTAAGTGCGATGTCCACCCCTGGATGGCTTCCTATGCAGGGGTCTTAGAGCATCCTTTTTTTAGCGTAACAAACGAAGAAGGGATTTTTGAAATCAAAGGATTGCCGGCGGGTAGCTATGTCATCGAAACGTGGCACGAAAAATATGGCATCCAGTCGCAGAACGTGAGTCTTGCAGCGGCTGATGCAAGTGCGAGCGCTGAGTTTAAATACCAGCCGTAAGGTTGGTTTTTTAAAAGAGAGGTGATTGAAATGTTTGGTCTCGGAATGCCGGAACTGGTCATTATTTTTGCGGTGTTGCTGCTCTTATTTGGAGGCAGCAGGATCGTGGGAATTGCCAAGGGGCTGGGGTCGTCGATTAAGGAATTTAAAAAATCCTTAAAAGACGCAGATCCAACCGAAGATTTAAAAAAGTAGCTTTAAAAAGCTCCGAGTTTTGGAAGCCTAAGTCTTCTTTGAAGAAGATAGGGCGCTAAAACCGGTTCGGGGCATCAAGGAAACGAGATGCCCTCCTCGTAACTGCCGGAAAAGGCAGGTCCCGTGAATATCGGGATTTGGAAAGGAGCTATCTGGAAGTTCGAATTTTAGATAGCCAACTTTTCCTTCAGGCGGGGGAAGTTGGCTTTTTGTTTTATGAAATGAGATTGTCAAGGAGATGATTCAGAGGTCATGAACGATAAACCGCAGCCGTTGCACATGCACTTAGACGAAATCAGAAAAAGACTTCTCGTTTGCTTTTTCTTCTTGGCGGTTTTTTCGATTCTGTGTTTTATCTTTATGGACCCGCTTTTAGACTTGCTCAAACGTCCCGCCGGGGGAGAGCTGAAACAGCTTGCGGTATTCAGCCCCACGGCGGCGATCCTTTCATTTATGACCATTGCGGTTTCGGGGGGGCTCATTCTCTCAACGCCCATTTTTCTCTATCAGGTATGGAGGTTCATTCTTCCGGCTCTGGAGCCGGAATCACAAAAGAAGGGTCTTGTCTTTATCAGCTCCGGAACCCTTTTGTTTTTGTCCGGATCCTGCCTGAGCTACTTGCTATTACTTCCAGCCTCACTTCGTTTTTTGCTGAGCGTTGGCAAAGAGGATCTCATATTTTTAATTTCCCTAGATGCCTATGTTTCTTTTGTGCTGCTTCTCATTCTCGGAGGCGGGCTTATTTTCGAAATGCCCATGCTGACTTACGTGCTCGCTCAATTAGGAATACTTACGGCAGATCAAATGCTCAGAGGATGGAAGATGGCGATTGTGCTGGTTCTTTTCGGAGCAGCCTTTCTTACGCCGACGCCTGATGCATTCAATATGATGTTGATGGCGATGCCCATGTTTGTTTTGTATTTGCTTTCGATCAGTGTTGCAAAATTCGCCGAAAGGAAACACTAAGATGGCAGCATCGCTTGTAGATTCTTACGGACGAAAGATCACCTATTTA
>MHFY01000077.1:6119-11223 GCA_001805375.1 Omnitrophica WOR_2 bacterium GWA2_47_8
CTGGCCAGCACGGTTGGTATTAACCGCGTGCGGTTGACCGGCGGGGAGCCTCTTTTGCGGCATGACATCGTTGAAATTGTTCGGGACATTAAAAAGGATACGGTCATCAAGGATGTTTCGATAACAACGAACGGGAGCCGCTTGACGCCTCTTTTAAAACCTCTTAAAGAGGCAGGCCTTGACCGAATCAATATCAGTTTCGATAGTTTAGATCCCGCACGTTTTAAAAAAGTGACTCTTTCAAACGCTTATCATCAGGTGCTGGAATCCGTTCAAGAGGCGCTTGGCGCAGGTTTTCCTATAAAATTGAACATGGTGGCTTTGAAAGGTCTTAGCGCAGAAGAAATTATTCGTTTCGTTCAACTCGCTTTTGATTATCCGCTTGAAGTGCGGTTCCTGGAATTTATGCCGCTCTGCGGTTCCGGCTGGTCTTCGGAACTGGTTTTTCCCATGGCCGATATACGAGGCATTGTCAATAACCGGTTTACTTTGGCAGAGGAGGCAGATCGGAAAGATCAGGTCGCCCAAACATTTTCAATCACCGGCGGCAAAGGGAAGGTCGGGTTTATCGGGTCTCTTACCGAATCATTTTGTGATCAATGTTCAAGGATAAGAATGACTGCTGACGGCAGGATACGTCCTTGTTTATTTTCCGAGGTTGAGGTCCCTTTGGGGCAGCTTCTTCGTCAAAATGCAGAAGATGAAGAAATTATTGCAGTGCTTCGGGAGGCAGTTCGGATAAAGCCTGCCGGTAATCAATTCCTCATCCAGCCTTTTCAATTGCACCATGACAACAATATTGAAAAACTGACAATTGAATCATCAAAAGTGGTTATGCGCAGTCTGGGAGGGTAATCCCGATGAAATCAGTAGCGGATAAAATCACAACTTCAAGAAAAGCGAAGGCCGTATCCATACTTGTGGCCAAATCAGCGGCGATTGAGCGCCTGAAAACCAATGACCTCCCCAAAAAAGATGTTTTGGCGGTAGCGCGCGTTGCCGGCGTTCAAGCCGCAAAAAAAACTTTTGATCTCATTCCTTTTTGCCATCCGCTGCCAATTGATTATGTGGAAATTAGTTTTGAAATCCAGCAGGATCGCATTGTGATTACAGCTGAAGTTGAAGAGATAGGGAAAACCGGTGTTGAAATGGAAGCTTTGTGCGCGGCTTCTGTTTCAGCGTTAACAATTTATGACATGCTCAAACCCATCGATAAAGAGATGGAAATTATTTCTACGAAGCTGATCTCCAAAAAAGGCGGCAAAAGTGACTACAAGGAAGTTCTCCCGGGAGGATTTAAGGCCGCGATTCTGGTCACCTCTGATGGAACACACAAAGGTATCAGGGCCGATAAGTCGGGGAAGCTGATTCAAGAACGGCTTGAAAGTTTCGGCATTCAACTGCTTTATGAAATCCTTCCCGATGAAAAGGAATTGATTCGCGCCAAACTTGTGAAGTGGTGTGAAGAGGGTGTGCGCTTGATTCTCACCACAGGAGGTACGGGGCTCGGACCTCGGGATGTGACGGTTGAAGCCACGCGCGAAATCATGGAAAGGGAAATTCCCGGGATCATGGAGGCGGGACGTGCTTACGGCCAAAATCGCACGCCTTATGCGATGTTGTCCAGAGGTCTTGCAGTTCAGCGGGGAAATACGATCATTATCAACTTGCCGGGATCCTCGAACGGAGTGCGCGAAACGCTGAACGCGATTTTTCCTGCGATCCTGCATGCGTATCCGATGATGGGCGGAGGCGGACACTCATGCTGACATTACCGTTCTGGCTTTTTCCCGCGTTTTTTGCAGCTGCGTTTCTTTATGCCGTGATCGGTTTTGGCGGTGGGTCTGCCTACCTTGCTTTTTTATCCATGACGCCTTTGCCGCTTTATGAGGTCGTGACGATTGCGCTTTTCTGCAACCTTGTGGTCGCAAGCGGCGGTGTTTGGCATTTTTCAAAAGCAGGACAAATGCGCCTGAAAATGTTACTTCCCTTTCTCGTGACATCAATTCCGGCCGCGTATTTCGGGGGCTTAATGAAGGCCGGGGAGTCCATCCACGGATTTTTGCTGGGAATTTGTCTTCTTCTGGTTGCCTGGAGGATATGGTTTGGAAATCCCGAACGTTCGGCGTCCTCACGCAAGACAACAGGATTTTGTTTTATGGAGGTCGCTCTTTTGACTGGCGGGTTACTTGGTTTCCTTGCAGGGTTTCTCGGAATCGGCGGGGGAATTTTTTTAAGTCCCGTGCTTATTCTGACAGGCTGGGCAAGCGCGAAAGAATCTGCGGCGGCGGCCTCACTTTTTATTCTGCTAAATTCCGCGGCAGGACTGCTGGCTCGTTGGCCATTTCTTTATGAACATGCATCTGAAAGTGTTTTGTTAGGCATGGTGGTTTTTGTGGGTGGTCAACTGGGGTCCCGGATCGGGGCTTGTCATTTGCCCAACGCATTTATCCGTAAACTCTTATCGGGATTCGTTTCCTGTGTTGGCTTTAGACTTTTGTGGGCGGCATTATGATTTCGCCCGCGGAAGCGATGGTGCTGATTCGTCGTCATGCCGTCAAGCCGAAGATAAAAATAGCGCGGCTCGGGGAATGTCTCGGGGCTGTTTTAGCGGCAGACATTCGGGCCCCTTTTCCTATGCCGGTTGCTGATAATTCGGCTATGGATGGTTTCGTGATTCGCTCAAAGGATGCTGGTTTGGCTAGTGTCAAAAACTCCGTGCGGCTTAAAATTATCGGAACCCTTAAAGCCGGCGACTCAAAGCAAGTGCATCTCGTATCAGGAACAGCTTGCCGCATTATGACCGGGGCTTTTATGCCTCAGGGAGGAGACTGTGTGATTGCGAAGGAAGATGCAGTCATCGTTGGGAATCATCTTATTGTGAAACATTCCGTGTGTGAAGGACAGCATATCCGCCGGCGAGGCGAAGAAACCCGGAAGGGGCAAAAACTTCTTACCCAAGGAGTGATTCTTCATCCGGCCCGGATCGGAATTTTAGCGACATTTGGATACGCACGAGTCCCGGTTTATTGCAAACCCAAAGTCGCGGTTCTCGCAACAGGAAGCGAACTTGTTACACCGGGAAAGAAATTAAGTCGGGGGAAAATTTACGACTCCAATTCCTGGATGGTTTGCGCGGCGCTTGAACGAATGGGAATTGATCCTTCTCGTGTCCTGACACTTCGCGATGATCGCGGCAAAGTCAAAAAAGCGATTCTGGACGTCTTACGCGAATCCGATTATCTTCTCCTGTTAGGCGGAGTTTCTGTGGGGGATTATGACGTCGTCAAAGACGCGTTGAAGCAGTCCGGAGTTAAAACGATTTTTTGGAAAGTCAGTCAAAAGCCTGGGAAGCCCCTTTTCCTTGGGCGTAAATACAAAAAAGTAGTTTTTGGATTGCCCGGAAATCCCGCCGCAGTTTTTACTTGTTTCTATGAATATGTGTACCCTGCTTTAAGACAAACCATGGGTTTTGTCCGGCCCGGACTTGAAGAGGAAACGGTGAAAGTTTCTGGCAGGGTTTTGCCAGATTCCAAGCGGTGTTTGTTTCTTAAGGCGAAAATGGAAGTCCGATCATCCTGGAGACTGCCCAAAGCCAGAATTCTTTCGCATCAGGGTTCCCATATGCTTTCCTCCTTAGCGGAAGCGGATGGTTTTCTGAAAGTTCCCGCCAGCGGAAATAGCGCACCTAATAAAAAAGGATTCCAAATGGATTTTTTGCCGTATGAAGTAGACGGCGAGAAGGACGTAAAATGAAAATTAAACTGCTGTATTTTGCCCAATTGAAAGATGCGGCCGGTGTTGACGAGCAGACCCTTGAAGTAAACGGCCCGGTTACCGTTAGGGAGTTCATGAAAGTTGTTTTGAATCGGCCTATGTTTGAAAAGTTTAAAAATTCAAGTTTTCTTTACGCGATAAACGGAGAATTTGCGAAGCCAGAACAGCTCATTGAAAATCAGGCGACCTTCGCGATTCTTCCTCCGGTGGCGGGAGGCTAGCAATGCACCTGACAAAGGAACCCATTGAGGCCGCTGAATTTCTGTCTCTTAAACCTGCTCAGGATTGCGGGGCCTCCGCTTGTTTCTTTGGCTGGGTCAGAAATCATAACCAAGGGCGGTCTGTGATTCGGTTGAAATATGAATGCTATGAAGTGCTCGCAGAAAAGGAAATCCATCGCATTGCCCTTAAAGTGCGGGATCAATACAGCTGCGGCGAGGTTCGCATTCTCCATCGGATCGGCATGATTGAGGTGGGAGAAATCGCGGTTGCTATTTGCGCGAGTTCGGCTCACCGTGACGAAGCTTTCACAGCCTGCCGGGCCGTAATTGAGGAAATAAAAAAGAAAGTACCCATCTGGAAAAAAGAAGTTTATGCGGACGGAATGAGCGAATGGGTTCTTTGTTCCCACTCTGTTGAGGGGGTACCGTGAAATTTCAAGGCATTGTTTTAGGGGGCGGCAAAAGCAGCCGCTTTGGAAAGGATAAAGCATTGACGCTGATCGAAGGCATTCCTATGATCCAAAGGGCCGTTAATCTTTTAACGGAACTTCGTCTCGATCCGTGTGTGATCACCAATGCATCCCGTAATTATTCTTTTTTAGAATGCCGGATTGAACAAGATTTGATTTCGGACAGGGGCCCGATGGGAGGACTTTACACCGCCTGCTGTCTTTTCGAGCATTCATCGCTTGTTGTCCTGACCTGCGACATGCCCGCCTTGACATCCATTGCCGTTAAGCATCTGATCGAATGTCATCAGGAAAAAAACAGAGCAACCATCTATGTTCGCAATCAGACCTCAAGACAGCCATTCCCGGGAATCTATGAAGCATCCCTTCGCGGCCTGATTGGCAAACTTATTGGAGGGAAACCGCTGTCCCTGCAGGAGCTCTTCAAAGTCATTCCGGAAACGCAGGACCTTGAATTCCCGTTTGATGACCTAGCGCTTTCGAATATTAACGATGGAAAAGACCTGAATTTTTTCCTCAGGGGTTACAGAACGCCAAATTTATTTGATCCTACCGTGAAATTAGATTAGGGCTAACCCGCATTTCTCATCACCCATGAGAAATGCCCTCGCGGAGGCTGTGGTGCAAATGGGCTTT
>MHFY01000078.1 GCA_001805375.1 Omnitrophica WOR_2 bacterium GWA2_47_8
AGACCAAAAAAGCCATTCTTCAGACTGGAACTGACGAAAAAATCAGACGCCATTATTGAAATTGTTTACGAATGGTTTATACTAATAAGCAACGGCTTATTGGTAGTAAACCATTTGTAGGAAAGGAGGGTAGAGAGGAGAAACAAATGGGAACTACTTTTAGACGCGGTAAAAAATGGGGTATTAATTATATTGATGACCGGGGGAGACAAATTCGAAAGCTTGTTTCGCCCTACAAAGAAACTGCCCAACTCATTCTTAATAAGGTCGAGCTGGAAATTGCCGAAGGAAAATATCTGGATATCCGCAAGAGCAAAAAAATTCTGTTTGAGGATTTTGCTCAGCAGTATCTCGATACCCATGTAAAACTACAGAACAAAAACTTTGGCAATCAAGCTGATCTTATTAAGGGCCTAGTAAAGCATTTTAAAGGGCACTACCTTGACCAGATTGATCCGGTGATGGTACGAAAATATCTTTCGTTTCGCTTAAAGACAGTCAAACCTTCTTCAGCAAATCGCGATTTAATGATGTTGAAATCGATGTTTAATCGCGCAATAGAATGGGAGATTTTATTTAAGCCTAACCCAACAAAAGATATTAAACCTTTGCCCGAAAATAATGAGCGATGCCGATGGTTAACAGAAGAGGAACAGCTTCAACTTCTCGCAAATTGCCTAGGAATAGCTCGGGTGCTTGTCTTAATGGCCTTACAAACTGGAATGAGATGGGGAGAAATAAGAACACTTAAGTGGCGGCAGTCGCCTCAAAGTAATTATGTGGATTTTGAGAATAACGTGATTTATATTCACGAATCTCAAGCCAAGAGTAAAAAATCCAGATACATTCCTTTGGGAGAAACGTTGAAAAAAGAGTTGCTAAATATTCCTCACCAGCCGAATACAGATTATATATTCCTTAACCCTCAAACTCACAAACCAATTGGGAGTTTGAAAAGGTCTTTTAAAACGACCTTGAAGAGGACAGGAATAGCCGATTTTAAATTCCATGATCTGCGTCATACTTTTGCTTCCAATCTGGTTTTAAAAGGCGTGAATCTGTATGTTGTCCAAAAACTGTTGGGACATGCAACTCCGAAGATGACTCAACGTTATGCTCATTTAGGTTCAGATCAATTAAGAGAAGCGATTGAAAAAATTGATATACAGCGAAATAGTGTTATGTATAATATTCCTTCAACGAAAAATAGCACAAATCTAGCACAAACGTGTATCAACTAAAAATGACCTCAATCGCGTTTTTCATTAATTATCTGAAATTAAACGAGTTAAACACTTAGGGCCGATAGCTCAGTTTGGGAGAGCGCCTGGTTCGCAATCAGGAGGCCGGCGGTTCGATCCCGCCTCGGTCCACCAGTCTTCGCCAAATTGCTTTCGCGTTTGGCTTCGCCTGGCTCCGCCAAAGAAGACAAACGCATAAAGAAGAGACTGGTGGGAACCCGGCGAAGCTGAACACGCAAGTTATTCAGCGAAGCCGGGTCCACCTTATCTAAAAAATATGCCCCGCTTTTTCCTAAAAGAAAAAAAATTTGATCAACCCGCCGTAACGATAACTGACCCTAAAGAAATCCACCATCTTAAGAACGTCCTGCGCCTGAAAAAAGAAGAGAAGATAACCCTCTTTAATGCTCACGGCGAAGAGGCGAACGCCACGATCCTTTCCATCAGCGAACAAAAAGTGGAAGTTGCGATCAATTCCATGAACAAATCCCCTGCCAATCCTTTTAAATTAACCCTCGCCTGCGCCATCCCTAAAAAGGCAAAATTCGAGACCATCATTGAAAAGGCAACCGAACTTGGCGTGGATGAAATTGTTCCGCTGCAGACCAAACGGACCGAAGTCATCATCCCCAAAGAAAGAATGACAAGCAAGATCGCCCGTTTCGAAACGATCGCCGTCAACGCCGCCAAACAATCCCAACGCAGCAGCGTGCCGCATATTTCCCCTGGCGTAGACTTCAAGACTTTTTTAAGATTCCTAAAAGCACCCTGCCTGATCTTGATCCCTTGTTTGCCCGAACCTCGGCTGAAATTATCCGAGGCCCTGGCGCAAACAAAAGATAAAAACTTTACCCAGATCATCTGTTTGATCGGCCCGGAAGGCGACTTTACCCCGGAAGAGATCGAGTTTGCTAAAGAGGAGGGAGCGATCCCCGTTTCCTTAGGCAAGACCACACTGAAAGTCGATACCGCCTGTTTTTGCATCCTTTCTTATATTAAAATTACGCTTAATATATAAATACTTAGCATCCATACGCTTCACATTAATTTATTTATCCGCACTAAGTTTACGCCCTTCCGTGCGGTGCTAAACCATTGACACGTTTTAGCGGATTAGGTATAATTGGCATTCTATTGAAGACGGGGAGGCATTCATTTAATTTTTTAATTTGGAGGAAGCGCGATGTCAGAACAAAAAAAACCGGTTGAAACAACACAAGACAACAAACACAAAGCCCTGGAATTAGCTTTAGCACAAATTGAAAAACAATTTGGCAAAGGCTCCATCATGAGACTGGACAGCCAAGCCAAGCTCGACATTCCAGCCATCCCGACGGGATCCATATCCCTGGATCTCGCCCTTGGGATCGGAGGGGTTCCCCGCGGACGGATCATTGAGATTTTTGGCCCGGAATCATCCGGAAAAACAACCCTTACCTTAAGCATAATCAAAGAAACGCAAAAACTAGGCGGTGTCGCGGCCTTTATCGACGCTGAGCATGCCTTTGACTCATCCTACGCGAAAAAAGTCGGCGTTAAACTGGATGATCTTTTGATCTCCCAGCCCGATACCGGCGAGCAGGCCCTGGAAATCGCCGAAACATTGGTGCGTTCCAATGCCGTTGATCTGGTCGTTATCGATTCCGTCGCTGCCTTGACCCCCCGCGCCGAGATCGAAGGGGAGATGGGTGATTCGCACATGGGTCTGCAGGCACGGTTAATGTCCCAGGCCTTGCGCAAATTGACCGCCGCGATCAGCAAATCCAAGACCTGTGTTATCTTTATCAACCAGATCCGCATGAAGATCGGTATCATGTTCGGCAATCCGGAGACCACGACCGGCGGCAATGCCTTGAAATTTTATGCCTCCGTGCGTATCGACCTGAGAAGGATCGAATCCATTAAAATGGGAGAGGAAGTCGTCGGCAACCGCATCCGGGCAAAGATCGTAAAAAACAAAGTTGCCGCTCCATTTAAGATCGCCGAATTCGAGATCCACTTTACGGAAGGTATCTCGAAGATCAGCGACATCCTGGATCTAGGCATCAAAACAGAGATCATCGACAAATCCGGCGCCTGGTTGTCTTTTGAGAACGAAAAGATCGGCCAAGGGCGGGATAGTGCCCGTCGATATTTGCAGGAAAACCCTAAGATCATTTCAAAGATCGAAAAACAAATTTTAACCAAAGTAAAAGTATAGCCCTGAGCCCTCGGACAGAAATGCCCGAGGGCTCAAACTTACTGCCATGCAAAACAGAAGACTTATCTTTGTTTTCTTAAGTCTGTTTTTTCCTTTAACGAACCTCTCAGTACCTGTTAAAGCCGAAGAAACAACCCAAGTCAACACGATTAATTTAATCACCGCTGTGGAAGATGTCGCCACCCAGGTGGGGCCGACCGTTGTTTCCATCCTTTCGGAAAAAACGGAGGCTGTTCAACCACGGTACGGTTCCACCGGGAATCCCTATCAAGACGAACTTTTTCAGAAATTCTTTGAAGACTTCTTTGGGGAATTGCCCCAGAGAGAATTCAAACGTTCCGGTTTTGGTTCCGGCGTCATCATCGATGCCAAAGGCTATATCTTGACCAATGAGCATGTCGTCTCTGACGCGGATAACCTGACCGTCACGCTTCCCGACGGCCGCAAATTTAAAGCCGTTTTAAAAGGAACGGACCCGCGGTCTGATCTCGCGGTTATAAAGATCGACGCGCCTGACCTGCCGGTCGCGCCTTTGGGAGATTCTGATAAATTAAGGACCGGAGAATGGGTCGTCGCGATCGGCAATCCTTTCGGGCATTTACTTTCTGATCCGCACCCGACCGTCACGTCGGGTGTGATCAGTGCCCTGCAAAGGTCATTGCCGAGCCGAGCGGGCCGGGATACAAATTATACGGATCTTATCCAAACCGACGCGGCGATCAATCCGGGTAACTCCGGCGGACCGCTGGTCAATTTAAAGGGTGAGGTCATCGGCATCAACGTGGCGATCTTTACGACCTCGGGCGGCTATCAGGGGATCGGCTTTGCCATTCCCAGCAACAGTGCCAAGCGCATTGTCGAGCAATTGATCGCCGGAAAACAGGTCGAATACGGATGGATCGGGATCAGCATTCAGGACCTGGATTACCGCCTGTCCCAATATTTCGGCTTGGATACTGTTCAAGGGGCCATGGTCAGTAAGGTTTTGGAAGGCGGCCCGGCGGAAAAGGGCGGCCTTAAAGAGGGCGATGTGATCTTATCTATCGATAAAAATAAAGTTCAAAATGTTAATGCCTTGCTTAAATATATCGGCAACAGTGCCGTTAACAAAAAGATCGATGTGCAAGTCCTGCGCAATAAAAAAATAGCGGATTTGGAGATCACGGTCGCCAAACGCCCCAGCTTCGATGAGAACGGGATGATCCTCCCGGAACAGCCGGAAGTTGGATCACCGGACAACGAACCAGCAGCACCGCAAGAGCTAAAACCCTGGCGCGGGATAACGGTCAAAGAAATAACGCCGGAAATAGCGTCGTACTTTAAATTAAATTTTACCGAAGGTGCTATTATCGTAAATATCGACCCGCAAAGCCCGGCTGATGAAAGCGGATTGCGTAAAGGCGATGTTATTATTTCCATCAATCAAAACCCGGTCAAAACACTGGGTGATTTTATTAAAGCCACAAAAAATGCCGGCGGGAATGCTTTGGTACGCACCTTGCGCGGATTTTTTGTGATCGACGAAAAATGAAAATGAATTTTTCCCCACAACAGTCCTTTATCCATAGAACGAAAACCCGCTCGACGGCCCACATCTCATGACCGCTAACGAGATCAGAAGGAAATTCCTGGATTTCTTTAAGTCCAAAGGCCACACCATCGTGGAAAGCGACTCGGTCGTCCCCAAGGATGACCCAACGGTGCTTTTTACCACAGCCGGGATGCAGCAATTCAAGCGTCAATTCTTAGGGCATATCGAAGGGTACACCCGCGCGGCCACATCGCAAAAATGCCTGCGCACGGATGATCTGGAGAAGGTAGGAAAAACGCCCTGCCATCATACGCTCTTTGAAATGCTGGGGAACTTTTCCTTCGGCGATTATTTTAAGAAAGACGCGATCGCCTACGCATGGGAATTCCTGACCAAACATATGCATTTGTCGGAAGATAAATTATGGGTCTCGGTCTACAAGGATGATGACGAAGCTTATAACGAATGGGTTAAAATAGGTTTTCCGCACGAAAAGATCGTTAAATTGGGAGACAAAGATAATTTCTGGCCGGCGGAAGCCAAAGAAAAAGGGCCCAACGGGCCGTGCGGACCGTGTTCGGAGATATTCTTTGATTACGGCGTCAACCCTAACTGTAAAAGCAAAAAATGCGACCCGTCCTGTAATTGCGGGCGTTTTACCGAGGTTTGGAATTTAGTGTTCACCCAATTCAACCGCAAAGAGGGCGGTGTCTTGGAACCACTGCCGAATAAAAACATCGATACCGGCATGGGCCTAGAACGTCTGGTGGCTGTCGTGCAGGAAAAAAAGAGCAATTATGAAACGGATTTGTTTGTGCCTATTTTGGAGGCGATCGATCACGAAACCGAAGGGCTTGAAATTTCTCCCATCGAAAAACGAATTTTGGCCGACCATGTCCGCGCCATTGTTTTTGCGATCAACGATGGGGTAATTCCTTCCAATAAAGA
>MHFY01000079.1:0-237 GCA_001805375.1 Omnitrophica WOR_2 bacterium GWA2_47_8
CGCTTCCTTTTTTCTCCACCCACCCTGCTGGAGTTTCCCAGGCCAAAGGAGTTTGGTCCGCAGAGGCGTTGATCTGTTGCAGCAAGGCAGGGTCTTGCATCGCGCTATTCATATTGGACATGCCGGGCATAGTCTGCGCGATCACACCGGCATGAATATCATCCTGCGGCATCGATTTGGAATGGATGTCATCTTGCGGTATTAATTTGGAATGAATGTCATCTTGGGGCATTCCAG
>MHFY01000079.1:261-405 GCA_001805375.1 Omnitrophica WOR_2 bacterium GWA2_47_8
CTTGTTTCTCGGCATCGACAAAAATCTCCGTGTAGCGCCGTTCTGCGATCGGCCTTTCGCAGCCCGCACATAGTGCACAAAGAAATATGGCGCTGCAGATAAAGTGAAGACTTAAGAAATTTAATTTACTGTTCATTATGATGT
>MHFY01000079.1:441-2512 GCA_001805375.1 Omnitrophica WOR_2 bacterium GWA2_47_8
CCCCCCGAGTTGCAATACATTAAAAAAATCTGTGCAACAAAAAAATCCGTTTCGTAATGATGGTCCTCGTCTAATGGATAAAAAGGCCATGAATATAGGAAATAAAAATACTGACCAGGAGTATCAGTCCGATAAATAATGTAATAAAACCAAAGATCAGGCATTTTCGTTCCAGTTCAGGCGTCGGCGGATCGACCAAAAGCCTTTCAAGCCGATTTTCTTTGACCAATCTCTCATATTCTTCCGGCCGCTCCATCTTGAAGCGTTCCAGGGGAACGGTCCCGGAAAACAGTGTGATATCCATCGGAAAATTTTCCGGCCGCAGATGATTATGAAAAAAGTGAAAAGTAAAAATAAAGCCGGCCGCCAGCAATGCTTCATCACTGTGAACGATGGCGGCAAGATTAACGAATGTCCCGGGTAAAAATTTAGTAAAGAACGACGGGAACCACATGACCAGCCCGGAAAAGCCAATGACCGGGACGCCCCAAAAAACAGCGAAATAATCAAATTTTTCAAAATAGGTCCATTTACCGAATTGAGGCGGCTTCCCTAAATATAAGAACCACTTTATATTCTGCCACAGATCCTGAAAATCTTTAGCCCGCGGCATCAAAGAATCCGGCCCTTTAACCCAATGGTATTTTCGCCGGAGATAAACATTATGAATGACATGCGCGACGTGAAACGCCATATACCCGAATGTGACTATCGCAAAGATCCTATGGATATACCGGGTGACCTCGATACCCCCCAACAGCCCCATCAATATTTTAGCCCATTGTGTATGAAAATATTTTAACGGCAATCCAGTTGCGGCCAGCATGAGAAAAGAAACCACAACGACCATATGCGTCAGGCGGCTGGAAAGCGCGAAACGGCGTATATGTTTTCCTTCAAACTTGTGGATCTTTACTTCTTTGCGTAACAGCCCTACGACCAAGCGCTGCAGCCAAAGCACGGTATGTATACTGAAAAATCCAAAAACAAACGTGAGCAGATAGGACATGAACAAGAACCCGTAATATATGAGCGGCGAATCTTGCGCGTCATGAACATTCATGTGGGGATTAAATCGAATGAAATTATTATTGACGTCATTATGGCACCGCCCGCAAGTTTGTTTAAGATTATCCGGATGGATCGCGGAATTACGGTCCCCCTTCGGAAGAATGCGGTGCGGCGTATGGCAATCGGAACATTTTGCGCTCACAAGATAACCGAATGAGGTTGCCTTACCATGGAATGAATCACGGTACGTCACGGTCTTATCTTCATGACAGCCTCCGCATTCGTTCGGTATATTTGATTGGAACATCCTTCCCGTCGCTTCTTTGATCTCGTGCGCGTTATGGCAATCGGTACAGACCGGCGCGCTATTCTTCCCCTCTGCCCACATTTGCCCGTGAACGCTCACGGCATAGTCTTCAAAGATCCCCGCATGGCATTTTTTACAAGTCACTGGGACATTCTTCTTGGTCACCGTTGAGTCCGGGTCCTTTGCCGGCCGGATCTTATGAAAACCGTGACAATCCGTGCAAGTCGCCGAAACTAAAAGCCCTTTGATATGGACCCCGCGGCCGTGAACGCTTTGACGATATTTATTAATAAATTCCGATGACGGCAGGGATGGATGGGCATCGATCACAATCTGACTGGCATGGCATCCCAGGCACAGTTGATCCACTTTTAGATGGTTCGCTAAAGAACGAAGGTCTTGCGGGCTGTAAATACCGTGGGTCCCGTGGCAATCGACGCACTTGGGCATGTCGCGCATATCCTGCCCGTTAAGCTCGCCATGAATACTTTGCTTGTATTCCAGGTTAACTTTGTCGTGGCAGGCTGAGCATTCTACCTTCCCTAAGTTCTCGGAATGGGGGATTTCTAGGACATCTTTGTGGCAATCGGTGCAGTTTAAACCGCTGTGGACAGCATCGGCTAATATCTTTTTATCAACGACGGGGGTATCCGTCTCGTGGCAGGTCAGGCAAGTATTACCGGAAAGATCCTCGGAGGGCAACGAAGGGCAAACTGGAACAAGAATTCCGAAAATACAAAACGTAAAGCATAA
>MHFY01000079.1:2523-7786 GCA_001805375.1 Omnitrophica WOR_2 bacterium GWA2_47_8
TTTTCCGTTGCTTCCATGGGGCCTTGCTCGATAATGGCATGACAAGTGTTGCAATCCTTGGAGAGGACCTTGCCGGTGCTGGACTTATGATTATTGTCGTGGCAGCGGAAACATCCCGGGAATATCATGTGCCCGATATTGTCAGGGTACTTCTTCCAGGAAACCTTCATGGAAGGGAACAAATTTGTTTGATAAATATGAATGGTGGTCTTTACTGCTTGGTCAATATTCGCTTTTTTCTGGCTCCAGACATCAGGGTACTTTTTTTGATAAAATTGCTCCAGCTTTTCCTGGATGGACGCTTTCGCGTCCTCAGTTGAAGTATATTCTGCGGCCAATGCCTTGACAGCTTCGCGTTTAATATAAGGAATATCTCTATCGATATCTCCGAGGCTTAGTGCTTCATTAACCTGGTCAACCGGCGATTGAAAATTATGGCTTGGACGGTTATGGCAGTCCATACAGTCCATGAGGCGAAGTTCTCCCTTTGGGGGATCGTCAATGGAATACTTCGATGTCGAGTCAACAAAGACCTCTTCTTTCCCATCGGAATGAATGACCTTCATCCAGGGAATGGATTGGCGTTTCTCATCTTCAGCAATGTAGTAGACTTTGCTGTTGATATTCATATGCCAATGGATGCCTTCTTTTTTGCCGTAGGTGGGCTTTCCCCCGCCAACGAACATCAGCATCCGTGTTTTCCAGGGAGTATTTTTCTCATCGGACAAGAAATACTCATGGTCCTGCTCAACAGCACCAAAAAATTCTTGAGGCCAATGGCATTTTTCGCATGTTTCTTGAGCGGGGCGTAAATTTTTAACGGGTGTTTCAATGGGGCGGTGATATTTATTGAATAAGACTGAATACACTTGATAGGTGCCAGCAAGTTTGGAACGGACAAACCAATCCACGCCGGGGCCGATATGGCATTCGACGCAGCCTACGCGGGCATGCGGTGAATTTTGATACGCGGTAAATTCCGGATGCATCGGCTCATGGCAGGTCTTTCCACAAAAAGTCACTGACTCCGTGAATTCATATGCCTTATAACTGCCAACGATTGTCAAGATCAGAAAACCAGTCATCACTGCCCAGGTGATGTAGGCCAATTTTTGATGAATCGGATTATTAAAATCAATGATCGGAAAGCGGCGGACATAGTCCTTTTTCAGTCTCTTCCTTCTTTCCAGCCAAGCCCCGATCGGGATCATTACGAGGCTGATAATTAAAAAGATAGGGGCAATAAGGTAAGTAAAAATTCCTAAATACGGATTGCCTTCGTGGGCTCTAAAATCGAGGATGAACAGTACAATGATCGCGGAAAACCATATGGCAGAGAAAATCGTCCCGGCAATACTGATCCAATTTTGAAAGATGCTCTGTTTCTTGTTTTCTAGATTCACGTTATATTTTAGGAATTTTTCGCTTCAGTCGCTGTATCGATCCATGGTGGAAGGATTTTAACCAAAACGTATAATATCACAAAGGGAAGGATAAGCAACAATCCGCACATCAAAATACCTTCCAGTCCAAAAATTTGCATTTTATAAACCGTGAGCCCTCTTAAACTTTTTGAAAAAAGTTGGCCGCCGATGACCACATTCCATCGCGTGCTGAAGATCCCTACCTGGACCAAAAGTGTTGAAAGAAAATAGATCATCCTTCTCATCTCATCAGGTAACCGGCCAAACCGGCCAATAATAATACCAAGGATGGGGACTAAAGTGCCGAATAAAATTTGGGTAATGATAAGGCTTAGGAAAAGCCGATTTTGGATCAGATCCGCTAAAATATGAATGGATTCTTCGGACTCATAGAGTCGATGGATAAAATCCAGAGTTTCCAGAGAGAAATCGATCAGCATGGCATAAAGTAAAAACTCCGCTAATTTATTCAAACACGCCATATCCGGTTTCCTCCAGCGGAACATATTTGTGATCATATGCAGTAGGAAAACCATCGCAATGCCGGAAACGATTGCCGAGAAGAGAAACACAATGGGCATCAAAACTGAGCTCCACCACGGATTAGCCTTAATGGAACCGAAAATAAATCCGACATAACCATGAAGGAGGAATGCCGATGGGATACCGATAATGGTGATAATCTTTCCCGCTTTATGATCAAACTGCACGGCCTTTTCAGAAATATCCGTCGCGCCTAAGGTTAAAATCAAATAGAACCATTTTGCCAATCCCCTTTTTTCTTTTGACCAGATCACAATATTTTCCCGATAATCAAACCAGATCTCAAGCAATAAGACCACGAGTAAATACCAGGCATAGACGAACCCAAACATGGCCATGGCTGATCCAATATGAGGTGTCCAGAGCATTTCTAAGGCGCGCTCGGGATGGCCAAGATGGAAAAAAAGCGGCAAGGGCGCGACAATGAGAAAAGAAAGCGCCGTCAATAGCGCCAGCCGGTAAACCGGTTCCAACACCTTAACGTTGAATGTTTTATTCAATGAGGCAAGGATAAAAGCACCGGCGACCAAGCCGGTTAAGTACGGATAAATAACAATAAGCAATCCCCATTGGAGCTCATACTCATTAGGATATATAAACCCGTTAAAAGAAGAATGCATTTTATCTCACTTCTCCGTTAGCCCCGGCATAGAAAACCTTGGGCTGAGTGTTTAATTCCGGTTTTAATGTTTGCGTGTTATTAAAACGTAGGAATCGTAGGATCGGACTACTTTGTTGGCTTAGCTCACCGAAAATTCGGGCCTTTGTTGGACAAACTTCAACGCAGGCCGGCAGTTTCCCCTTCGTGATGCGATGATAACAAAGCGTGCATTTGTCGGCAACATGCTTGGTGGGGTGAATATACCGTGCGCCATAAGGACAGGCCTGAACACAATATCGGCATCCTACACAATAGTTTTCATCAACCAGTACGACTCCATCCCTGCTTTTAAATGTTGCGCCCACCGGGCACACTTGAACACAGGGAGGATTTGCGCAATGATTGCATAATTTGGGGACAAAAAAGGCCTTTAAAAGATCTTCATCCCCTTTGATCTCCGGGAACCCATGCATTCCGCCGTCAGGGCTGTCGACTGTAGTTTCGCCCTCAGTTGGAGTTACATATCGTTCGACCCAGGTTCGGAAATAATATGGCTCTTCCGGGACATCGTTCTCAATTTTGCATGCTGCCACGCATTTCCCGCAGCCGATGCATTTGCTAATGTCAATTCCCATTGCGTAATTGTGCTTCGTTGGGTCATACGGTTCTTCATCCATGCCGCAAAGTATATCAAGCGGAGGACAGAGCATGAAAAAAGCGAAAGATGACACAGTTTTGAGGCAGAATTTCAAAAATTCCCGCTTATTCATTATTGTTTGAGCGCAAAGTGAGTCATTGTTATCCTGAAATAAACGACCGATCTTTTCGAGATGAGATTCCTTTTCACGGCTGTATTCAATGTCAGAATGATCTGCGTCGGTATTCTGCTTCACCTGTTCGGCTTTTTGTTCTTTTTTCATCGGTTCGCCTCCGGATTATGGGGATAATGACAATCCCAGCAGAGATAACGACCGCTATGAGCTTCTAAGTCGATCCTTGGGATTTCCGCTGAGCTGGTGGCATTGCGTGCATGACATTGGCCGCAGAAGTCATTATTTTCAGGCTTTTTAACTTCGAAAGCACGGGGATTGGCCAAGTGCTCCGGTGGAGTCTCATGGCACGTGGAGCATTCTAATGAGGCGTGATGAGAAACTATTTTTTGGCTGGCTATGGCACGGTGACATGCGCTACAGTTTTCAGGGGTATGCGGGAGCATCGGATTATGCGGCTGATGACACTGTGTGCAAAATTTGCCTGGATTATGCTGACTGGCAATGATTTGAGGAAATCCGGTAGGCCGAGCTAGATTATAATCGTGACAAATCACACATTGACTGCGATCGTGAGGAATTTCCGGTTTCGACTCGGTTGGGTCATCGGCATGTTTAGCCGCTGGGCCATGGCATACTTCGCATGAGATGTTTTTGTGATAGGATTTTGCCTTTAGCGCGTAAATCTCATCGTGGCAGTCGGCACAAAGTTCCGCCCCTGCATATTTGGTTTCTTTGGTTTTTATTTCATCGACTGCAGCAGCTCGATAATGCCCATACAGTCCGAATGTCGGCGGGATAAAGTATTTACGAGCAGTGATGAAAACCGTAATGGCTATAAAAAAAAGGATGCATAAACTGGTGATTTGCTGGGGAATTTTGGGAAATTTCAACTTTTATGCCTTTCTTACGGGGCAATCGTCCAACTTTAAAGTTTCTGCTTGATAAAAAGTCAAACGAACAGAAATCCTCAAAGCAATTATTTATATCGCTCTTGGAAATTTTTTTGTGCCTCTTTGCGTTTGGCATCTTCGACTGGGTCCACTTTGTTGATATACCATTTGTGGTCGGCGGATTCCAAAACTTCTTCGAGTCTTGCCTTTAATTTTTTAGCGTGCTTCACTGTTTCGGTGTTTTTTGACTTCAGGTTCATCTCTATTATCTCTTCGAGTTCCGGGATAAACTCACTATAAAACTTTTTTGCCACTTCATATGTCCCGTGCCAATGCGTATAGTCAGGGCCCATCATCGATACGCCGTGCCTGGCCCGGCGGCCTTCATGATGCCAAAGTTCATACCAGACAAAATCGATCTTATTGCCGAATTCCACCGGCTTAAGTAAGGGTTTCGCCAAGTCCATTAATTCTTGGCCCGGTCTGGCGAATTTTGCGGCATATAATTCCAGAAGGCTGTCATATTGAAGATAAAAACTGTCGATATAATTTCTGCTATGACACTGCGCGCAGACATCTTTCATGTTTTTCCGTCGGGTTTGCCAATTGACATCCTTGCCGGCCAGCCCCATTTTGGCATCGGAGATCTCCGGGCGGATGGAAATGACCGGACGGTTATTCCAGCTTATCCTCATTCCGACATCATGCGTGACCGGCTGGTCGGGCGTGGCGCTCATATGGCAGGTCGCGCAGGTCGGAGCGGCATTGTAATCTTCACCCAAAACCCATTTTTCATTATCCAGGTTCATTTTGTGCTTATTCGCATGGAAGGCGATCCCATGCTTCGATTCCTCATAGATCTCGATCTGCGGATGGTCCGGCCCCATATGGCATTTACCGCAATTTTCCGGATTCCGTGCTTGTTCGACCGAAAATTTGTGCCGTGAATGACAGGCGGAGCACGAACCTTCCGACCCATCGGGGTTGATCCGTCCGATCCCTGTATTCGGCCAGGTTGCGGGATCCAGGGCG
>MHFY01000079.1:7809-8414 GCA_001805375.1 Omnitrophica WOR_2 bacterium GWA2_47_8
GGAGCCGTGGCATTGCCAGCAACCGTTGACAACCGCGGCAGAGACGCCTTCCGGAAATCCCTCCGTCTTCATCATGAGATTCCCTTCCACGATATCTGCCAGGCGGTTATCTAAAGAACCCAATATCCGTGCTCCTTTAGAATGATGGGAGGCGTTGAATTCGCTTACTTCCTTGGTATGGCATCTTGAACAATCCTGCGGGGAAACGATGATAGAGATAATGTCGCCATAATGCTCAAAGGCGTCTTTATCTTCTTTGTTGGCTTGGTGACATTCATAACATCCGACATTAGCCCGGAAATGTTTACTTGCCCCCCACTGCTGAACGATCACCGGGGTTTCATCTTTGTGGCATGCGATGCAATCCTGAGACTTGGTCGAAAGCGCATCCTCGCCGTACGCAGCCTGATCACCGGCAAATAAAGAAAGAATTAAAAACAGACAATTCAGGCTGGTAAGGAATAATTTCATTGCATGCCGGCCTTACATTAATTATTCAGGGATGGGGTGTTTGATCTTTTCCCATCGTTCTTTAAAGTCAAAAGATTTGTATGTCGGTGCTTCCGGATTGTGGCATTTTTTGCAAGTCTCTTCAGTGGGAATAA
>MHFY01000079.1:8458-9439 GCA_001805375.1 Omnitrophica WOR_2 bacterium GWA2_47_8
TATAAGCCGTTGAATGGCATTTTAAACATTTTCCGCTGGTGGACGGGTCATCAACACCTAATTTCGCGCCCTGCTCTTTTGCCTCGGGGGTCTTTAAGGTTTCAAATGCTTTGGCATGCACTGATTCCTGCCATATTTTGAACTGCTCCCCCTGCTCCGGCTTTTTATGGCACATGGAACATTTTGTTGCGCCAACAAATTCATGCTCGGCCGCCTGGACGGCAGAGATTTCGCCGCTGCATAGGAACATGAGTGCGCATACACCCAAGATTGATACGGTTGTAATGACTACGAAACGTTTTTTCATTTTTTCTCCTCCGTTAGTTGTACTCCATCATCTGGTTGTACGAGATGGGGAAGGCCGTAAATATCAAAATGATATTCCCGGCCGAAAAATTTTTGTTTACTCTCCGATATATGCCCTAACATGCCGAAAACCAATAACGACAACAAAACCAGGATCCCTACCGTTATTGATATCGGCCGTTTTAAAGGATGCCTTTGGGGAGTGCGATCTATAAAAGGCCACAAGAAAAGCAGCACCGGCGCCAGGCCAACGAAAAAGATGCCCAAGAGTTTTGAAAAATATTTCAAGACGTGATACATCGGCAAAAAATACCATTCCGGCTTTATCCCCTCGGGAGTGCTTAACGGATCGGCCTTTTCACCCAATTCAAAGGGGCTTAGGATCGATAACGTGATCAAAATACCCATTAGAATAAAAAATACGACCCCTTCCTTAAGCATATGGTGCGGAAAGAACGGGATCCCCCCGTCTTTTACTTTTGTCTCCTTTTCATCTCCGACCGGGTCCATGGTAGCAATACCCTGGAACCGTACTAAAAACAGATGGATGGCGATCAAAAAGAAAACGGTCCACGGCAGGATGATCACATGGATCACAAAAAATCGTGAGAGGGTTTCTTCGCCGACCGCTGTGCCGCCCCGCATCAATGTCTTCATCCATTCTCCGACAACTGG
>MHFY01000080.1 GCA_001805375.1 Omnitrophica WOR_2 bacterium GWA2_47_8
TAATTAAATGAAGATACTCTTTGTTGAACAATTGACTTTTTTAAACTTGCTAACCGATATCTTTCCCTATTGGATAGATCAGCGGGGGGCTCTGCGTAAGCCCTCGTATTTCGTTGACGCCACAAAACCGGCTTTGCTGTGTGCGAAAATATGTGCGAAATTTTCTGATTTCCGGATCGAAAGATTGGATTTTAAACTTTCGGATATCCGTGATGAGCAGGGCAATTTGATCCGGCTCAAAATGTCCTACACCGATATGCGCGACGTTCATCGAAGGGTCCTGGAAAACAAAACATTCAAGAATATACTTGGCCTAAATCCGGCAAATTCTCCGAGACTGAATACATTTTTAAAGAAACAATGTTTCGCCGGCTCTTTTAACAATCAGGAAAGTGTTTGGCGTACGGTTTTCTTGCTGCAGGTCATTTCTTGGAAAAGCCGGCAGGGACATTGGGAGAGCGATGAGAAGGTCTTTTTCGCATTAGAAAAACAGTGGCCGGATGAGGTCCGGGAATATGCTAAACAATGCGGCATTAAGATCGTGTATTCAGGCCGCGCCACGCTGGACCTTAAAAGAGCGCTCATTGACCGCATCGGCGAATATAGGCTGAAGTTTTATTATTTTTATCTTTCCCGATACGGGCTTTGGGACCTTATTCAAAAGATCTTGTTCAATAAAGATCCTGACGCCGCGATCGCTCAAAAAGACCTGATCCTGCCTTCCAATTTATCCAAGGTCATGGTCAATTACTACGGCCATTTAAATCTTAAGAAACCGGAATTCTATTCCGACTTTTTTTTCTGGCAGAAGTCCAATATTCCCGGTGAGCGATTGGTGGTCACCTTTAATATCCCCTGGGACCCGCTCGATGAAAATAAAATGGCTGAGCTGCGGGAATTCCGCATGCAGGCGGTATCTTTGCATCCGAAGGCCTCTCTTATTCCGGAGGTGCCGGTCTTTATCCATAGGCCGAAGGCGGACCCACTCAGATTAAAAAGTTTATTGCCGGCCGGCCAGGACAGGGATGTTATCGGCTGGGCGCAGAAGGAAATCGAACATTATCAGCAGTATGTTTCGTATTGGAAAGACCTGTTCTCCCGCACCAACACAAAGATATATGTGACCTGGTATAAATTAGACGCAACGCATTGCGCGATCGCCGATGCCTTACAGAGCTTAGGCGGGATCACGGCCGTGTATCAAAGGTCCTGGGAAGAATTCCCGTTGCTTCACACGATCATCGATGCGGATGTCGCGTTCGGGTTCTCAACCGCCGGCGCGGAACGAGAGCGGCTTTCGCAATCCAGGATCCCCTATTACATCGCGACGGGGCATTTAGGCGATCACCGTTTTCCTTTGTTAAAAAATGACGCGCAAAAGGTGCGCCAGCAGCTGGAAGAGAATGGGGCCAAGCGGATCATCTGTTATCTGGACGGAAATTCGATCGATGATTCACGCTGGAGCACCGGCCATGAGATGCAGAGGGCCGGGTATGAATTTTTGCTTAAGAAATTATTAGAGGAGCCGAGTTTGGGCCTTATCTTAAAACCCAAAGTCGCCACGACCTTAAGAAGCCGGTTGGCTCCGTTGGGTAATTTATGGGAGGAGGCCTTTAAAACAAAACGTTGCTTTTTGTTTGAAAAAGGATTGCTGCACAATTCCTATACGCCGGCCATTGCCGCCTTGGCGTCGGATGTGGCCATTCACGGGAGCATGTGTTCGATGACAGCCGGATTGGAAGCGGCCTTGACCGGAACGCCGACGCTGTTGTTTGACGCCGAAGGCTGGCCGTACAGCCCGATCTATAAAAAGGGAATAGGGAATTTTGTATTTGATGATTGGAACGCGCTTTGGAAGGCCTGCCGCAATTACTGGGACAATCCTTCCGCCAATAATAAATTTGGGAATTGGTCAGAGGTGATCAATGAGTTCGATCAGTTCCGCGACGGCCGCGCCGCGGAGCGGATGGGGATGTTCTTAAGCTGGGTGCTGGAAGGTTATAACGCGGGCTTGTCGAGAGAAACGATCTTGGCGGACGCGGCAGAGCGGTACGCCCAGATGTGGGGAAGCGACAAGGTTTATTCCGTAAATGCGGCGCCTTTGCTGATCCGGACGGAAACCGGGCCTTCAAAAATTTTAAGGGATCTGGATGAAGTTGCCCCTTAAAGTGATCGCGTTAGACTTCGACGGCGTGGTTTTAGAGACCGTAGGGATCAAGGATTGGGCTTTTAAGACCTTGTTCAAGGATCATCCGGACCATCTTGATGAGATCATGGCCTATCATCTGGGGAACAACGCGACGATACGCTTTGATAAATTTAAACACATCACCGAAAAGATCCTCAAACAGAAATATACGCCGGAGCTCAAGGAAAGTTTAAGCAGGCAGTTCGCGGAGTTGACGTTTCAGCGGATCGTGGAATGCCCCTTTGTCAAAGGCGCTAAAGAATTCTTGGAATATTATTACAAGAAATTCCCGATCTATATTGCCACGGTCAATCCAGCGGATGAATTCGAGAGGATCCTAAAGGCGAGGAATATTTTTCAGTACATCACAAAAATTTATACGACACCCTGGCTTAAAAAAGACGCACTCCGCGATATCATGAAGCAGGAAAAGGTTTCTGCCGAGAATATGGTCTTTGTCGGGGACAGTGTTGAGGATTTTATAGCCGCGAAAGACGCGGGTATTTTTTTTATCGGCCGGCAGGGAAGTAAATCGTTTGAGGACATTGATGTTCCGGTGTTGACGGACCTGGAGGCGGTTAAAAATTTCTTGGAGACGTCCCGCCTGGAAACCGGGAAGCAAAAGGTGAGCAAGTGATGAAAGTTGTCATTAATACATCCAATTTCGGTGAACACGATACAACGCCTTTGGAAAAATTAAAACAGGCGAAGTGGCAGTACGCCTTAAACCCTTACAAACGGCAATTAACGGAAAAAGAAGTGATCGAATTGTCTCAGGATGCCGTCGGGTTGATAGCCGGCAATGAACCTTTAAATAAACATGTCCTTACGAACCTGAAAGCGGTTAAGGTGATCTCCCGCTGCGGCGTGGGAAAAGATAATATCGATCTTACGACAGCGGAAAAATTGGGCATCAAAGTTTTTTGCACGCCCAACGGGCCTACGTTGGCGGTGGCTGAATTGACCGTCGGGCTGATATTAAATCTTTTGCGGAAGATCAATGGCATGGACGCGGATGTCAGGTCCGGACTTTGGAAAAAGCAGATGGGTTATCTTTTAAAGGATAAAAAAGTCGGCATCGTCGGTTTCGGGAGGATCGGGCAGAAGGTCGCGCAGCTTTTATCCGTCTTTGGCGCAGAGGTCGGTTATTGCGACATTCAAAAGATCACATGCGAGATCCCGTGCCGGTCGATGCCGTTTGAAGAATTACTGAAATGGGCGGACATTGTGTCCCTGCATCTTTTCGCGCGGGAAGACGGCAAGCCCATTATCAATGCGAAAGAATTGAAACTGATGCAAAAAGGTTCCTGGCTGATCAATGTCGCTCGGGGGAGTTTAGTGGACGAAGAGGCCTTGTATGAAGCTTTGAAAAGCGATCATTTGTCCGGCGCGGCGCTGGATGTGTTTTCGCACGAGCCGTATCAGGGAAGATTGAAAACGTTGAACAATGTTATTTTAACGCCGCATATCGGTTCTTATGCCGTTGAATCACGTATCGAAATGGAACTGCAGGCGGTGGAAAATCTTATTGCAGGCTTTAAAGGAGGATCAAAATAATGATCAGCGCATTACTTATCGGTAGAAAAGGGAGTCAGGGTTTTCCGGGAAAGAATACCTATCCGATCTTGGGAAAACCGTTGTCGTTTTATCCGATGAACGCGGCCCAGAACGCGGAACTGGCGGATAAGGTCTTTATCTCGACGGACTGCGAGCAGCTCATGGCCTTGGCCAAAGAGAACGGGGTCGAGATCATCGAGCGCCCCAAAGAACTTGCCACGAGCAAGGCTTTGGGAGAACACGCGTTCGTTCATGGTTATAAAGAGATCGTGAACCGCGAAGGCAAGCAGGAACTGATCATCCTTCTGCATTGCAATTCCGCGACCGTCACGCCGGAGATGATCGATGAGGGCATTAAGGCGCTTCGAAAAAACCCTTCTTATGATTCAGCCGTGTCGGTTTCAAAATACAATATGTGGAGCCCTTTACGGGCGCGCAAGATCGGAAAAGACGGGCTTCTGCATCCGTTCGTTCCTTTTGAAGTGTTCGGCGATCCCAAGACCTTGAATTGTGACCGGGATTCGCAAGGCGATGTCTATTACGCGGACATGGGCCTGTCCATTGTCCGGCCCAAATGCCTGGATCATATCGAAGAAGGCCTCTTGCCGCAAAAATGGATGGGGCAGAAGATCTATCCTTTGATCCAGGAAGCCGGCTGTGATGTGGATTATGAATTTCAGATCTTGCAGACGGAGTATTGGCTTAAGAAAAATTATAAAGACGGATGGTCCAAAAAGAAGGGCTTAACCCAGGCGGCTAAATGACAGAGGCAAAGGTTTATACCAAACATCATAGTTTTCGGAATTTTGTAACGCTCTTGAATTCCGACGCTGAACAGCAAAAGAAAAGGGTTCTGCACATCCTGCAAACTAGCAAGGAAGCAAAGTCCGAGATCATTAACTCTGTTATTGAAGGCCTCGCCTCAACACAAGAGCATAAGGATTTTGACATCACGCCGTTCATTGCCGATGAGTTGAGCAAGATCGAGGATAAAGACGTCAGCCGCTATATGACACACCGTTACCGTTATGATGTTTATCCCAAGCAAAAAAAGTTAGACAATTATCCGCCCTATATTCAGATCGAGCCGACTTCGGTCTGCAATTACCGTTGCGTGTTCTGTTATCAGACCGACGCGGATTTTACGGCCAAGTCCAACGGCCACATGGGCGCGATGACTTTAGGGTTATTTAAAGAGATCGTGGACCAGATCTCAGGCAAGATCGAATTTTTGTCGCTCGCGTCCCGCGGCGAACCGCTTTTGTGCAAAGAGATCGACCAGATGTTGAAATACTGCAGTGGAAAATTTTTAGGATTGAAACTGAATACCAACGCCTCCATGCTCAATGAAGAACACTGCCATGCCATTCTTTCCGGCGGGGTCAACACGGTCGTTTTCTCAGCGGACGCGGCCACGGAGCCGTTATACAGCCAATTGAGAGTGAAGGGAAGCCTGCAGAAGGTTTTGGATAACATAAAACTGTTCCAGTCCATTCGGAAGAAACATTATTCCCAACGAAAGATCATCGCGCGCGTGTCGGGCGTGAAATACGGCAACGACCAGGACATGGATTCGATGGTCGATCTGTGGGGAGGTTTGGTCGACCAGGTATCGTTTGTGGCCTATAACCCATGGGAAAATGTTTATACGGCATCACTGAAAAATATCAATACGCCCTGTTCCGACCTTTGGCGGCGCATGTTCGTCTGGTTCGACGGCAAAGTCAACCCCTGCGACACGGATTATAAATCGACGCTGTCCGTCGGCACCATTCAGCAAAATTCTGTCCCGCAGCTCTGGCGTAGTGAGGCTTATTCGAAAATACGGGAATCTCATCTCAATAATAAGCGAGGCTGTGTCAACCCTTGCCAGCGCTGTACCGTAGTATGAGCATTTAGACGGTTTCCTAAATGCTCATATCCTGACGAGCAAAGCGAGGAAGGATCACAGAAAGAAGTAAAATGGAAGACCGTCAGGGTTATTTTTATATCTTACTTTATGCCGAGATCCTTCGCTTCGCTCAGGATCATGAGGGGTCGCATCTCAAAAGATTTTACGCCCCCTCATGAAACTCTCTGTCTCCAATATCGCTTGGGAAAGCAACGAATTAGACGGTCATTTGGCATTACTGCAGAAAATGGGCTGTCAGGGGCTCGAGGTCGCGCCCAGCTTAATTTGGCCCGAACCGATCGATAGCACAAAAGAACAAAGGCGGGCCTTTAAA
>MHFY01000081.1:0-2750 GCA_001805375.1 Omnitrophica WOR_2 bacterium GWA2_47_8
CTCTATCTGACTTCTGACCTCTTACCTCTGGCCTCCATAAATCCCCTTTCCCTCAACACACAACTATCACATCTTCCGCATGGTTTCGCCCCGCCGCCGTAACACGACCAGGTCAGATCCAGAGGGGCTTTTAATTTCAATCCTAATTGAATGATCTGGGCTTTGGCCTTTCGAATGAGCGGCGTATAAATTTTAATGGTCCGGCCTTCCACGCCGGCCTTCATTCCCTTATTCACCATCGCCTGATAGGCGCGGTAAAATTGCGGACGGCAATCCGGATAACCGGAATAGTCGATCGCGTTGGCCCCGATAAAGATCGCGCCCGCGCCGATACTCTCGGCGTAGGAAGCGGCAAAACTTAAAAAGATAATATTGCGCGCCGGCACGTAGGTGGACGGGATCTCATCCGGGATCATCGTGCGATTGACCGGCAGAGGGATCTTTTTATCCAATAACGACGAACCCTTCCAGGGAAGCCTGATCTTGATCACCTGAAATCCGCTTTTACTGATCCGCGCGATCCTTTTCGCGTGTTCGATCTCTTTTTTATGCCGCTGATTATAATCAAAGATCAGGCAAAAGGTCTTAAAACCTTTTTGCTTGGCGTAATAAAGCGTGGTCGCTGAATCAAGGCCGCCGGAGAGTAAAATGATCGCAGATTTCATAAATAATTTACGAGGTCGGAAGCAGGAAGCCCGAAGTCAGAAAAATCTGACCTCTGACTTCTTGCTTCTGGCTTCTTTATTCATAATACGTCACATCCGACGTATCAGATTCCCAAACGCGGACTTGTTTAATTTTAAGGGGCTTAATGATCTTGCCGAATTCTTGAAAGATATATTGTGCGAGGTGTTCGCTCGTCGGATTGACCTTCTTAAAATAAGGAAGGTCATTGAGGTTCACGTGATCGATGCGCATCAAGAATTCCCTAAACTGCTGTTTGATGATCTTAAAATCAACCACCATCCCGATATCATCCAGGGTTTCGCTCTGAGCGGTCAATTCGACTCTCCAGGTATGGCCGTGCAGGTCCTTGCAGTTGCCCTGATACCCGCGCAATTGATGCGCGGAGGCAAAATCACCTTTGATGGACAGCTCAAACATTGTTTACCCTCTTCACGGATCCCAGGGGCCGGCCTAAAAATCTTTTTGCCAATTTTTTAAAATGTTTCGGTTCATCGCTGACCAGAAATTCGTGCTGCGGCTTCGTTCTTCCCCGTCGGATGAGATTTTTCTGTTTCAGGATCCCTTCAACTTCTACGGCAATCTCCTGGGCGGAATTCACCAGGCGAACTCCTTTGCCCATCACCTTTTGTAATACCGATGTCAAAAGCGGATAATGCGTGCAGCCTAAAATAAGGGCGTCCACTTTTTCTTTTTTCATATTCTTTAAATATTCCGCAGCTATATCAAAGGTGACGCTCTTATCAAACCATCCCTCTTCCGCGAGCGGAACGAACAGCGGACACGCCTGGCTTACCACTTTAATAGAATTGTCAAAAAACTTTATATTTTTAGCGTAGGCTTGGCTATTGATCGTGGCGGGTGTCGCGATAACGCCGACCTTTTTATTTTTCGTTACCCGGGCAGCCTTTTTAGCCCCGGGGATGATAACGCCCATGATCGGGAGGTTAAATGCCTGCTTTAAAATAACCAACGCCAGGCTGGAACAGGTGTTACAGGCCACGACGATCATTTTAACGTTATGCTTTAAAAGGACATTCACGTTCTCTTTGGAGAAACGGATGATCGACTCCTTGGATTTGGTACCGTAAGGTACCCGGGCCGTGTCGCCGAAGTAAACGATCTTTTCATTCGGCAGCTGGCGCATGATCTCTTTGACCACGGTCAGCCCCCCGAGGCCTGAATCAAAAACACCGATAGCGTAATTTTGTTTAGTATTTTTCATAATTTAGAACGGTCTTTGCGATCGCGTCAGCCACGCTCGCCCGGTAAGCGCTGGTTTGCAATAATTTTTCTTCGCCGGCATTGGATAAATAACCCACTTCAACTAATATAGCGGGAATGAACGTGTTCCTCAAAACAAAAAAGTTGGCGGATTTACTGCCCTCATTTTTCATACCGACATCCATGGAAACATTGCTCACCGCAAAGGAGGCCAGATTCCTGGATTCCGCCTGCTTGTAGGAATACAACATATCCAGCAATATCTTTTCGACGTCATCCGCACTTTGTGGGACTATTTTATTGGTGAAGAATATCTGTTTGTTCTTTTTATACTGGTCCTCTTTCTCAACTTCGGTCTTATTGTCCTTGGCGCTGTAGATCTCAATGCCGTGGACACTCTTTGACCGGTGCGAGTTGGCATGGACACTGATAAATAGATCCGCGTTGGATGCCGCGGCTATCTCAGTCCTTTTTTCTAATGTCAAGAATTCGTCCGTTTCCCTGGTCATCAGAACGTCTCGCCCGGTGGATATTAAGATATCCCTTAATTTTAAGGCAAGGTCCAAGTTAACTGTCTTTTCCTGCAATCCGCTTTTTCCGATAGCGCCGGGGTCTTTGCCGCCGTGGCCCGCATCAATGATGATCTTTTTAAATTTGATCAGCGAAAGATCAATGTCGGCTTTTAAACGCGTGATCACCAACTTTTCAAAATCAGCGGGGACAATGATGTTGTTGCGCATCCGTTTGATCGGTTCGGATAAAGTGACCTTCTCCGTTCCCAGGATGACCATATTGCTGCCCACCAAGCCCTTGGCCTCGAGATTTATCCCATGCAGAACAAT
>MHFY01000081.1:2784-3921 GCA_001805375.1 Omnitrophica WOR_2 bacterium GWA2_47_8
TTATTCCGTTCGCACAAAGCGCTCAATAAATTCTGCTCGGAAACTCCCGTGGGGGTCGTCGCACAACCCTGGAGCATTACGGCAAACAAAGCAAAAAAAACAAAAATAGGGACTATTTTTCGATCACGCAAAAAAAGCATAAGCTTGATTCTCATACATCTTAAAATAACTGTCAAGTCATAATAATAACCAATGACCAAGAAACAAGAAACAAATAATTTCCAATTAAACAATAACCAAATTTATTTGAAAATTTGATCATTGGTTATTATTTGGTCATTGTTTCTTGTATCTTGGTTATTTTCTTTAGCCTTTTTGAATTTTTCCACCTGCTCCTGATAGAACGCGCTGGCGGGATCTTCTTCCAAAAGTTTCTCCTCAATGGCAATGGCCTCATCAAACCTTCCCAGCTTATAAAGCACTTCCGCCTTGGTGTCCAGGAAGACCGGATTTTGGGGGTCAAAACTAAGGGCCTTTTCAATGAACTCCAGTGCCTGGTCCAAATTTTTTCCTTCTTTCGCGTACATCCAAGCCAGATCGTTATAGGATTGGATAAAAGAATTGGGATATTTTTCTATGCTTTGGAGAAGCAGCCTCTCCTTGGCAGGATTATCCAGGTTAGGATAGTTCAGATGATATTCGATATAAGCCGGATTCGCGGCGAACAAAATAACAACGGGGAAAATGATCATCCCGCCGTTGAAGGTGTAATGCATGATACTGCTGGCGATGGTCGTCCCTAAAAAGGCGCGTAAGAGAGTCAAGAAGATCCCCACGCCAAACACCATCACAATGGCCAGCCAATCCCCCTGGTATTGGTTGATATGCAGAAGGCCGAAAATAAAAGCAATGACCGGGATGGCGACGGCCTGCCCCTTGGCCTCTTTTAGGATCCTGTAAAAATATCCGCGGAAAATGATCTCCTCCAAAAGCGGCGCGACCAAAACCGCCATACAAAACAGGATAATAAGCGAATAAACACTTTCCGCTGAATTGATGATGTCATTAAAAGGTGTCGGCGGCTGCACCGGCCTTTGAAGCAGAATGTTCGAGAATACAAACGCGACCAGCATCCCCAAAAGAGACGGAACGATAACGATCTTTTTCAAAGGCTGATCGTTGCGGTTTAGAGCCACA
>MHFY01000081.1:3963-7797 GCA_001805375.1 Omnitrophica WOR_2 bacterium GWA2_47_8
CGGTAGATCAAAAATATCATCAAAAATAAATAAAACGCCGTGATGGCGAGGGTCTGCTCAAGCTCATTGGCAAAGACGGGAAAAAACTTATTCGTCAGGGACACGAACAATTCCAAGCACGCGGAACCCAAAAAAGTGAACAGCAGGACGCCCAATCCATCGGAGATCAAATATTTCTTTAAGGTCTCGCTGTCGATGGACTGCGACGGGTTGATCTTTTCATGGCCAATTTTAAACCTGACCCGCAGGGCCAAATAATAGGCGAGAACGACGATCAAATAAATAATGGAACCGAACAGCGTGTGGTCCGGCGTTACTATATTTCTTTTTTCCAGGGCCAGGGATGCTCCGGCAAAAAAAATAAAAGACAGGACCGCCAGGCTCCACACCCACTCTTTATACCTCAACGTTCTTTGGTACAGAGGCCCATCCTGCCGCCGCAAGATCTTAGCGTCGATATAGACGACCAGAAAGAGAAAATTAAGCATTAGATCCATAAATTAAATCTCAAGATACAAGAGACAATAACCAATCCTAGCTTTCCTTAAATGTTCTTATAGATAAGACTAGGATTAGTACTTGCTTCATCTAAAGAATTTAGGCAAACAAGTACAAACAATTCTCAAATTAAAATTTTCAAACGTTTCTTGGGCATTTGATTTATTGGTTATTATTTGGTTATTGCTTCTTGGTTTATTGGTTATTATTTATTTAACTCTATCCGCCCTTGACCAGTTTCGCAATAAAAAAACCTTCCATATCCTCGGTCGGCAGGACCCTAAAACACTTTTTTACTTCTTCATTAAAAGTTCTGTTAAGCCAGCCTGTTTTTGCCGGGTATTGAGCTATCCCGGGGAGATCAATAGGTACCGTCTTGAACGCCCCATCGGTCTTTCTTAAAACCCAATCCACAATGCCTTCATTTTCTTCCGGCGCAAAGGTGCAGGTTGAATAGATCAATGTTCCGCCTTCTTTTAAGAACCGCGTGGCATTCAAAAGGATGCCGCGCTGTTTTCTCACCATCTCTCTGATCTTCCGGGGGCTCCAGTACTGAAAGGTCTTTTTATCAAAGGTCTTGAATTTCCCCTCGCTGCTGCAGGGCACATCGACCAAGACACGGTCAAACCTTTGAGCGCTAGCAAAAGATCCCCCCTCTCCGCGAAATTTTCTGGCATCCATCAATTTGATCCGGACATTCTTCACGCCCAACAGATCTAAAACAGATCTTAATCTGTAATACCGGTCCTTGATGTTTTCGACACAGATGATCTCACCCGTGTTATTCATTAAGGCGGCGATCTGGGAAGTTTTACTTCCCGGGGCGGCGCACATATCCAGGATCTTTTCCTCCGGTTGAGGGTCAAGGGCAATGACCGGCAGCAGGCTTGATAACCCTTGAGCGTAAATAAAACCTTGGCTGGTCCATTCCTCAATATTTGCTGCCGGCTCTAAAAGCGCCGCATACGGGCACCAGATCATCGGCTGAACAACGATCTTATGCTTTTCTAATTGTTCAAAAATATCCTTGAGGCCTGCTTTTAAAGTATTGATCCGTATGCTGAACGGCTTAGGCGCTGAGAAAGTCTTTAAAACAGCATCCCACTGCCCTTCAGGGATAATTGATCTTAACCGTTCGGAAAATTGGTCCATAAGTTTCAGTATTTATATCATAAGGATATCGGTTATTGGGAATAATATTAATATAAATAGATTTGGCAAGGTTTATAATATTATTATATACTTTCAATATCTAGAAAAAGTCTAGAGTAGATCATGCGTATGCGTTCAAACCCAAAAGCCCAATCATTGTTCGAATTCGTCGTCCTTCTTTCACTGGCGGCGGCAGCCATCGCCTTCATGTATCAGCCGGTGCGCAATTCCCTCTTCGGCTATTTTAAATCCCTCGATGAAAGCACTTATGATTCCGAGACCGAGATCCAAACCAAGGCCCCACCCAACCGGGGCGGGATAGGTAATTGTTTTTGTACTGATTATGTTGCGGGCGCTTGCGGCGGAGGAGCTAACCCTCCTTTTACGCCTTTATGCCAAACAGGAGAAAGATTATGGACACGGACCTGCCCCAACTGCGCGCCGGGAATGTTCCAAACCCGCGAATGCCGGGCTGATTCCTCCTGCTGTTCAGTGCCTACACCTCTTTGTACTGGAAATATTATTCCCTGCTGCGGGGCCAATGTCTCTGGATTTGCGCCGAATGGCAACTATCCCGGGCCTAACGGCGACAGCTGTCAGGACGGCTATGCGAAGTTCTCCTGGCGCTGTGGCGCGCAGGATCACTTTGCCTGTCAAATTCACGCGGGATGTGATTTTACCTGTACCAACTTACCTCAAAATGCACAAGCATGTACAGGAGATCCTAACAATCAAATTCGTTTATTCAATAGCACGCCTTATACACTTGTTAATCCCAACCAGTGCGGCAACACCAACATCAAATGTAAAGCCCGCTGTAACCCGGGCACCCGGCCTAATCAAGCTAACAACAGCTGCGATGCCTGCCCTGACCCGGCGATCAATTCAACGGTACCCGGATGGGGAACAGGCAACTGTATCTGCCGTGGAAATCATTGTAAGTGCGGCCTAACTGCACGAACTAATGAGACCCCAACCTGTCCTCCCGGGTCCGGCTGCTGGTGCGACAACGGCACGATCGACCTTACTGCCACCTGCCCCGCGGGAACACGCGCGGAAACAGGTTACTTTTACTATCAACACTCTGGTTCTGGAGCCGGAGGGGATGTTTGGTCGCAAGGGGAAGTTAATATAGGACCGAATGCTTACGGCTGGAGAGCAACCGGAAATACAAGCCACGAAAGCGGAGATTCCTGCCATGATCAATGGGTTACCTCTACCGCCTTCTGCCAGCCGTCGGCACCGTGCCCACGAACTGTCCTGATTGACCTGAAACATGTATGGGGATCAGGGCCTACTGGAATAACCTGTGATGCGTTGCCGAATCCTCCTTGGTATAACGGAACCGCGAGATACAAAACGGTGGGTGTTTTTTATAACGTGTATTATTGTGCCCTGGTGGATAATTTTATCCCCGCCGCAAGCGGCCCGGGGTGTGCGCTTATTAACGTGGCTGGAGACCAGCTGTTGATCGGCACAGGAGTAAGAAATATCCTCAATCCTCCCATTCCGGCTACCGTGCGGCCGGATAACCTTTGGGCTTTCGGCTGTTCAACACCGCCGTGCTGCAGTGATAATTGGACATACATTCAGCTTCCGCCGTCACAGCGGGCAATGCCACTACAATTTGGATGCTGTCCTTCCGCCTGGACAAATCCTCCCGGATGGAGAATACAAGGACATGATAGATGGGACGGCTACATATCCTGTTTAAGAAATGAACGGAGTTTCTGCAGGCCTATCCCTTTCTCCTCCCCCTGCCCGCAGGGCAGCAGAGCTCAACGTGTCATCACTGGCGCGTACATGAAGCATATCCCTGGTGCTTGCGAAAACAACAATTCCTGCACCTGCATCAACTTGCCGCCCGGCGCGTGCAATTGCCAATCAGGTTATCAAAGATACGCCGGCCCCGGCTGGCCAGACCAAATGATTTACTGCGCGGTATGGAACGATATTTGTGTTGAAAATTAATTAATTTGCTATTTTGATAAATTATAATTCGTAACGGCTTTAAAATTCAGCAAGGTGATCTTTCCTTTACCCCGTTAGAGAACTTCGTTCTCTAACGGGGTTGACTGAAATAAATTTATTATATTTTATGCGTTTAAACCCAAAAGCCCAATCATTGTTCGAATTCGTCGTCCTTCTTTCACTGGCGGCGGCAGCCATCGCCTTCATGTATCA
>MHFY01000081.1:7827-9080 GCA_001805375.1 Omnitrophica WOR_2 bacterium GWA2_47_8
ATGTCAGGTAGGAACAAGACGTTGGACTTTAAATCCCATTAACTGTCAACCTGGATATTGTCAAGCACCCCAATGCCGGGTCGATCCCAGCTGCTGTTCAGTGCCCATAGCCACGTGTAGTCCACCGGGAGATGTTTCCTGCTGCGGGGCCAATGTCTCCGGATTTGCGCCGCATGGAAATTATCCCGGCCCGGGAGGAGACAGCTGCCAGGACGGCCAGGCAAAACACATCTGGCGTTGCGGCGCGCAGGATATGTTCGGATGCCTGCTACATGCGGGGTGTGATTTTGACTGTCACGCACCGATAACTCACGCACAGACTTGTACTAATCCGCCAACCCCCGGAGGCGACCCTAACAATGAACGCAGGCTTAGAAATAATACAACAAATTTTAATTTAGTTAATCCGCCTAACTGTGCGAATCTTTCTGATCCATTAGGCAGCGCGCCCAAATGCAGGGCCTTTTGTCCTCCGCCGAACTATATCATAAATCCAACAAATCCCACTCAATGTATCGGCTGCGCACCTGTTCGAATGCGCGATGATAGATTTATTATCTGCGGCCGCGGCGGCGGCCATACGAACTGTGGACGGCTTGGGCAACCATGTTGCCATCGAAGTTCAATCCAATCAAGTCATGCATATTACCCTCAAGTTTATGCCCAAGCTCTCTGCCCCTATGATGTCGGTGATCCCAATAATCAGACTGTTGCCTTATATGGCTGGTGTGATATTGTCCCATATGGCGGTGACTGTAATATTATGTGGCCCGGGGTCAATGTTCACTTTTCTCCATCCAGCGGATTCGTTTCTTTAGGGGGAAATGTCACTGGCTGGAAATGTTGGCCTGCTGGCGGACCCCAACCCGGAACCTGCGATGGCGGAGACAATCGTTGGGCTTTTGAAGCGCGAGTGGTTTGCGCTCCCATCCCGCCGAGTTGTCCCAAGCCTAAACTTTTGTGCCGAGCCCTTCCGGTTGAAGATACTCAACCTTTTCTAAACTGCGGGGCTAATGAATGGGAGTTGTTACGGTATACTAGCGGGGGAGGCGGTTCGCCGGACGCAAAGGTGACCATTTGCTGTAACAGTAATTTTATTCCATCTGCAAATAAACCACTTTGCCGGCCCGAAACTCGAACTGTAGCCCAACCCTTTGCCAATTGTCTTGCAGGAGAAACAAAGTGGCTGGAATATTGTAGCGGCAATTGCGATCCTGCACTTGATGATAGGATAACCATCTGCTGTAACAATA
>MHFY01000081.1:9095-10554 GCA_001805375.1 Omnitrophica WOR_2 bacterium GWA2_47_8
TGCAGCGGTGATTGTAGCGGGCACTGGGGTCCTCCAGACGATGATAAGGTCACCTGGTGCTGTCAGAACCAGTGATCGTATTAAGAAATAAGCCTGCTCAAAGCCATGCCGCAGATCGTTTTTGCATCCACGATGCGGCGCTTCTTGAAAAGAGAAATTATTTCATTTTTTGAAAAGATGACCGGCCTTAACACCTCATCCTCATCTTTCCGCGCCTTCTGCGGCCTTAAATTTTCCGCCTTGTAAATAAAGATCACTTCATTGGAATAACCCGGGACCGGATAGATCTTTCCTAAACGGATAAATTTTGATGCCGCAAAACCCGTCTCTTCCGCCAACTCCCGGCGGGCGCACGACAAAGGGCTTTCTCCTTTTTCCAAAGTCCCGGCCGGGAATTCGAACAAATATTGATCGAACGCGGCGCGGTATTGGCGAAGCAGGATCAATTTATTTTTGCTTAAAAAGGGGACGATCAAGACCGCGCCCGGATGATCGATCATTTCCAATTTCGTCGTCACGCCGTTGGGCAGGCGCTTTTTAAAGATCAAGAAATTGAATTTCTTATATTTTATCTTTTTGATCATGTTTTTGGCTTTTTACCCTTTCGAAATCGATAAACCCCTTTTTCGGGTTCAGGCTGATCAGCCGCACCCGGATATTCTGGCCGATATCCAGGCCTCCCTCGCCGCGCATGACGCGCCCTTCGACCGGGACATCCACCAACCGCGCGTACGTGCCTTTCTCCGACGCGCCGGTGACGATGGCCTCAAAGTTTTCGCCGATCTTGGAACTGAGAAGCACGCACCCCACCACCTTGACCATAAAACGTTCGACCTTTTTGGCGGCGATGCTTCGGTCGGTACACCAGACCGAAATATCTTCCAATTCGCTTTTGGAATACGGCGGCGTTTCATTGGCCAGGATCGCTTTCAATAACCGCTGGATAACAACGTCCACATACCGGCGGTTGGGAGCGGTCGAATGCGTGTAATCATGTCCCGCCAAGCCGAAATGCCCGAAACCTTTTTTGCCCGGCTCCGCCATAACATATTCCGCCTGCCCCAATATCTTGACGACCGCCAAAGACAGGTCCGGAAAATGGACCGGGTCCGCTTCCCGCCGCTTGGCCAGGAATTTTTCCAAGGCCTTGGCATCCGGCTCATACGGCAAATGTTCCTGATAATGCTGGGCGATCTCAACGATCCGCAACCATCTGTCCGGCGTGCGCAGGATCCTTTGGATATAAGGATAATGATGCTTCTCAAAAAATGCGACCATGGTCCGGTTGGCGCCGATCATAAAATTCTCGATCAGATAACGCGCGCGGTTTTTCTTTCGGATCACCAGGTCGACCACCTGGCCATTTTCAATATGCGGGGCCGCCTCGATGGTGTCTAATTCCAAGGCGCCGTTCTTCATGCGAAAAGTATGCAGCCTCCGCGCGGCCTCATCCTGAAGC